>DASZJR010000133.1:0-5868 GCA_035947855.1 Candidatus Dormiibacterota bacterium | reverse complement strand
TGACCGGAGGAGTCGACCGCCAGGCAGCGAGCGCGCCACCGCGATCCCGGTGGCGATGAAACGGAGGTTGAGGAGAGCGCCCGCGAAGATCGCCGTCAGGACACTGCCACCGGCCACAATCACACCGAGGGCCGCGAACTGGGCCGACCCGGCAAAGACCAGCGCCGACATCAGAACAACGGACCAGGCGGGCAGGTGCGCCGCCACCGCGAGCACACCAAACGAGGCGCCGAAGACGAACACGGCAAGGGCGATGGGCGCGGCGGCTTGGAGGATTTCTCTGGTCGACCGGCCGGCCCGCATCCCCGCCATTAAATACAAAAGATGCCGGCGCTCCGGCACCAGCATCTCCGTTCACCCAAGCGGAACGGGTCCTAGGGCTCCTCGAAGTCCGAGTCTTCGTAGTCAACGTCGAGTACGCATGCTATCCTCATGCTGATACCTCCCTAGATGGGTTTTGTGACACGAAGGGAACCAGCCTATGGGGACGCCCCTCGGTTCGTCAAGCTGGTGCTCGGCAGGCCGCCTATGCTGATTTCGGCATGTCCGAGCGGTGGGAGCACATGATTCGGCGGACGCTGCCTTTTGTCGCGGCCATCGGCGCGGTCGGCATCGTGTCGCTGGGGCTCGGGTTCCTGGCTTGGGTGCTCGGCATCCCGCGAATCGAGACCTTCCTTCTGATTCTCGTTCTCCTGGTCGGTGCCATCGCCTGGCGCCTGGGTCGCGGCCCGGCGATTGTGGGGACCGTGGCCGCGGCCCTCATCGCTGACTATTTCTTCCTCCCGCCGTTCGGTGGATTTGGACTAGGGAGCGTGAGCGACGTCGTCCGCTTGATCACCGCCATCCTCGCGGCAGCGGCGGTCATCCAGTTCGTCCACGTCAGCCGCCTGCGGGAGTCGCTGCTGCGGCGGCGCAAGGACCTTTTGCAGGAGGTCTCGCCGCGCATCATCCAGAGCCTCGACGCCGAGGAGGTCCTCAACACGGTGGCCGAGGCCACGCTCCGGGTCATCGATTATCAGCACTTCCGCCTCTATCGCTGGGATGAGTCGTCCGAGCGCCTCGTCCTGGTCAAGTCGGTGGCTCGGGCCGAGTCCTATGAACATACCGATTGGTATACGGTGAAGCTTTCGCTCGGCGAGGGAATTACCGGGATCGCCGCCCAGTCCCGGCGGTCGTTCCTCGTCCCGGATGCCAGCGTGGATTCGCGAATGGTCTACCCGGTCGGGACCACGCGCATCCCGGAAAGCATCATCAGCGTTCCAATGGTGACCGGCAACCGGCTGTTTGGCGTGCTCTCCCTGGCGCGGCAGGGGGCGCGCTCCCTCAGCGACGACGACCTGCGCTTGATGGAATCGATCGCGGCGCAGACCGCGCTCGCGCTCGCCCATGCCGAACAGTACGCGGAGGCGGAGCAGACCATCAAGGCCCTCGCGATGATCGAAGGCTTCCAGCCGACCGACGCCGGGCTGGCGGACTCCGAAGTCGATAGTCGTATCCTCCAGGGCTTCGTCGATCTGAGCCAGGCGGACTACGCGACCCTTCGGGTACTGCAAGCCGACGGGCGCTACCACGTCGGGGCGACCGGCGGCCGGCAGCGGCCCGACAGGCCTGAGGCTGAGCCGGCGGGCGGGCCGCTGACAGCGGAGCAGGTGGCCTGGCTGGCGGACCCACGGCTGACCGCCTATGTGACCGATCCCGAGAACGAGACGAAGCTTCCCGGCTGGGCTCGCCGGAGCACCCTGGGCGCCGAGGTCAAGGCCAGCATCTTCCTGCCGATGCGCGCCGGGCAGCGATTCGTCGGCTTTGTCGGTTTGTACTGGCGGCGCCCGCGGTGGCTCCGGCCGGACCAGCTTCGCCGGCTGCAGCTCGTGGCGGCGCAGGCCGCCATCGCGCTCGATACCCGGCAGGCCCTGGAGCGCGAACGCGGACGCGCCGATGCGCTCGTCGAACTGGAACGCGCCCGGCGTGAGTTCATGCAAATCGCATCACACGAGCTCCGCACCCCGCTGACGGTGATCCGCGGCTATGCCTCGCTGCTCGAGGAGGGATCGCTGGGCGAGATCCCGCCAACGGCGCAGCACGCGATCCGAACACTGATGGATAAATCGAGCGAGATGCGTGGCCAGGTCGAGCGCATGCTGCTGCTGGCCCGGCTCGAGGACGGAGCGGCGGCGCAGCAAATGACGGAGCTCGACCTCCGAACCGTGGTCACGGACGCTGTGGATCGGGTGCGTCCGCAGGTAGCGCTCAAGCAAGGTCGCGTCCACCTCGACCTGGCGCCGTCGCCGCTGACGGTGGTCGGGGATCCGGAGCGGCTCGCCACCGCCGTCGACAACCTGTTGCAGAACGCCGTGAAGTTCAGCGCGGGGCCGCCCGAGATCGAAGTCACCGGCGACCGGCAGGACGGGCACGTCCGGCTCGTCGTCAGGGACCACGGCATCGGTATCCCCGCCGCCGCGCGCTCCCGGCTGTTCGAGAAGTTCTACCGCGTCAACGACCCGGAGCTCAACAATGTCGTCGGAACCGGGATCGGCCTTTACCTGGTGCGACAGGTGATCGAGGGCCATGGCGGCCGAGTGGAGGTCGCCAGCCAGCCCGGCGAGGGCTCGTCCTTTGAGATCGAGCTTCCGGTCGCCCTGGAAGGCGCCCAACCGGCCTAACCACCCCGCCACCGCAAGACTGCCGGGTATTTGAGGTTCCTTCTAATGTGGCGACCCAGCCGGAGCTGCACGGCGACACCTCGGATGCCGCACTCGATATCCCGGCCGACTGGCTTATGCCAGGTCTCGACCTCCAGGCCGTCCGCGAGGCCCAGCGGCCGGATGCCGTCGCGACTCTGACCGCCGACCACCTCACCCTCACGGGCGTCGAACTGGTGGTCGAACGGCGCTGGCTGCGGGAAGCCTATTGGCGCCAGGTCAAGCAGGCGATCACCCGTGGGTACATCTACCGGAGCTCGGCCGTCCAGGTCACGTTGCGTGGCGAGCGCCGGGAGCACGAGCGGCGCGGCACCACTACCCGCAAAGCCAGCTAGACTCCTCCCCGCTGCTAGAGTCTGAAGCAGCATATGAAGGCGGTGATCTCGGCGGATCCACCGGTCAACCAGGCGCCTCCCGAACTGGACCCGACTCGCGACCTGCCCCACGGTTTCTATGACTTCCTGCTCCCCCTCCACCGAGCGTTCACGCCACGCCAGCGGGAGCTTGCCGCCAGGCGGCGCCGGATCCTCGGCGCCGCCCACCAGGGCCAGTTACCCGACTATCTCCCCGCGTCGGAGGCGACGACCGGCAGCTGGAAGGTCTCGCTGCCAGGTTGGTGCCAGGATCAGCGCAACCAGATGACGGGCCCGGCGGACGACGCCGAGCTCGTCGTCAAGATGCTGAATTCCGGCGCGCCCGGTGTCATGCTCGATCTCGAAGACTCGGTCGCCAATGCCTGGCCGAACATCAACCAGGGCGTGCGCAACATCATCGCCGCCCTGCGGGGGGACCTCAGCTATCACGATCGCAAGCGCGAACGCGAGGTCGCGATCAACGAGAGCAAGACCGTCATCCTGACGCGACCGCGAGGGCTCCATCTCGAGCAGGACGGCGTGATCAAGGGCGAGCGCATGGCCGCGGCGCTCTTCGATGTGGCGATGGTCGCCTACCAGGTCGACCCTGGGCGATTGAAGCACCCGTTGTCGATCTACATCGCCAAGTCAGAGTCGGCCGACGAGGCCCTCTGGTGGCGGGACCTCTTTCAGGCCATCTCGGCGGCGCGCGGCTGGCCGTCCGATTACATCAAATGCATGGCCCTGGTCGAGTCGCACCCACTCGCCTACCAGACCGAGGAATTCGCCTACAACCTGCGCGAGCACATGATGGGACTCAACCTGGGGCGGTGGGACTACATGGCCAGCCTGATCGACTTCACGCTGCACGACCCCGCCTGGGTGCTCCCCGACCGCAATACCATTCCCCACGACGTCGCATTCTTCCAGGCGGTTCGCGAGGTGATGCCCGAGGTCTGCCACAAGCGAGGCATGCTGGCGATCGGGGGCATGACTGCCCTCTATCCCAGCCGAGAGGACGCGGAGCTCAACGCCCGGGCGCTGAAGGTGCTCGAACAGGACAAGAAAAACGAGGCGAACAGCTTGATGGACGGCGCCTGGACGGGGCATCCCGATCAGAACGAGATCGCGGTCAACCAGTTCCCCTACCCGAACCAGATCGCGGCGCGACGCAAGGACGCCAATATTCATCAGGACCTGCGACCCAGCCCGCAAGGCGTTGGCAAACGGACGCTCGACGGAACCCGCGCCGCCGTGCGGACCGTCATCCGCTACCGCAACGGCGTGCTGAACGGGAAGGGCGCCAGCCTGCTCGACGGCTACATGGAAGACCTGGCGACCGACCGCATCTATCGCTACATGATCGCGCAGCGCGTCTTGCACAAGGTCGCGGTGACGGATACCGACGGTCGTGCGGTCACCCATTCACCCGAGCTGGTGTCGCGGCTCTTCGATGAGGAGCTTGGGCGCCTCAATACCCAATGGCCGAAAGCGGAAGCCGGGTCGCCGGAAACCATGAAGCAAGCCCGTGACATCAGCGAAGGCATGGTCCGCGGCATCCTCGAGGCACAAGACGGGAGCTGACCGAAAGCGCGCCGACAGTGAACGAACCATCCGCAGTCCCGCTGGCGGCGGAGCGGTTCGGCCGGCTTTAGTCCTGTCGCCGAACGCGGCTGGTCGGCTGCTGGAACTTCAACGAGCGGCGGGAAACAGGGCGGTTGGCGAGCTGGTCGCCAGTGAGGCGCTCGCACTGCAACGGCATCCAGACGCGGGGGTCGCTCCAGCCGCGGCGCCTACCGCAGGTGCGCTCGATGAAAAGGCGAAAGCAATCGTCGACGCGGCCCAGGCCGACACGCCCTCCAAGGGCGAGCGAGCCAAGAACGTGGTGTGGAGCATCCTCAAGACCTATTACGCAGACCGTCAGGATCTGATCAAGGACGTGACCTATCCATTGAATGAGGATGGTCTGATGACCACCACTCCCGCGGCCAGGGCTCCCAAGGGCTCGGAACAAGGCTCGATTGCGGTCGGCGACGATTTCCTGATGCACACGACCAAAGAGGGCTTCGCCCGGAGAGTGTTGCAGGTAGGACACGAACTCATGCACGTCGAGCAGCACCGGAAAGGACTGGGAGGCCATGGCAAGTCCGCCGAGCGTGAGTTCCTCGCCTTCGCCTGGGAGGGGACGGCGGCAGAGGTGGCGGGTACCGGCCATATGAATCGCGGCACGCGGCTGAGCCTGATCAACGCAGCGATCAAGAATTACCAGGCGTTGAGCGAGGACGATCAAAAGCGCTACAAAGATCAGTACGACGAAGTCGTGAAGAAGAAGGAAGCCCTCGAGGCGAAGAAGAAGAGGGCTACTGCCGCCCCCTGAGGGTGCGTGCTGTAACGGGCGTAAGCCGCGTTACTAGGGAAATGGAGCCACCCGTCCAGCCGCCAGCCAACCTTCTTCCGGTGCAGCGGGAGGCGACACTGGCCTATCGGCTGGTGCGCGTGTGGGCGGTGCCCCTGCTCCACGCGCTGTTTCACATCAGGGTCGAAGGCCGCGAACGGATTCCGAGCGGGCGCCCCTACGTGCTGATCGCCAATCATTTGAACTGGTTGGATTCGTTCGCCATCCTTGCCACCTTCCCGGCCGAACCGCGCGTCCATTTCCTCGGCGACACGACCATGCTCGTGACGCGCAAAGTCCAATGGGCGCTCGTCAAAAGCGTCGGCGGGTATATCCCGGTGAATCGCCAGGCCCGGCCGGACCTGGTCCTTTTCGAACATGCCAACCGATGCCTGGAGCGCGGCGGGGTGGTCGCCATCTA
>DASZJR010000132.1:0-12091 GCA_035947855.1 Candidatus Dormiibacterota bacterium | reverse complement strand
AGATCGGCGAGAGCTTCGCTCGCTGGAACGCAATCGATATCTATTACCAGGACACGAAGGTCCGTTCACGCGGGCATGTCTTTACCGGGATCTCGCGCAAGGTGCTGCTCGATATCCTGCAGCGGCGCTGCCGGGCGCTCGGGGTACGGCTCGAGTTCGAGCACGAGGTCCGCGATCTCGGCGAGTTCGAGGGCGCCGATCTCATCGTCGGCGCGGATGGCATCAATGGCCTCGTACGACGGACCTACGCCGAGTTCTTCAAGGCGCAGGTTGCCGTGCATCCGACGAAATACGTGTGGTTCGGGAGCGACCTGCCGCTCGACGCCTTTACCTTCATATTCCGTCGCAACCATCATGGCCTGTTCCAGGTTCACGCCTATCCCTTCGATGCCCGCACCTGCACCTTCATCGTGGAGTGCCCGGAGGAAGCCTGGCGCCGCGCCGGCCTGGAATCGGCGAGTGAGGCCGACAGCATCGCCTACTGCGAAGCCCTTTTCCAACCGGAGCTCCGTGGTCGGCGTCTGATGTCGAACCGCTCGCTCTGGGTCAACTTCGCCACGCTGCGGCAGGAAAGCTGGCACCACGGCAAGGTTGTACTGCTCGGTGACGCAGCCCACACCGCTCACTTTTCGATCGGGTCGGGCACCAAGCTGGCGATGGAGGACAGCATCGCATTGGTTGATGCCTTGCGGCGGCATCGCGACCTGGCCGCGGCCCTGAACGACTACGAGATGGAGCGCCAGCCGGTCGTCGAGCGCTTCCAGGAGGCCGCGCTCGAAAGTTCCAGCTATTTCGAGCATGTGTCGCGCTATGCGCACTTCGACCCGCGGCAGTTCGCCTTCAACCTGCTGACTCGGAGCCGGCGCATTACCTACATCAACCTGACACAGCGTGACCCGGAGTTGGTGCGCTCGGTGGATTCGTGGTTCGCCGCCGCCGCGACCGGGTCGCCAGACGGTGCGGTACGGCTTAGCCCGCCCCCCATGTTCACGCCGTTCCGCATCGGGCAACTGACCATCCCCAATCGTGTGGCGGTCGCCGCGGGGTCGGACCTCGAGGCAGCCGCTCGCCTGGGGGCGGGCCTGGTGATCACCGAGTTCGTGAGCGTGACCGAGGACGGCCGCATCACGCCGCAGACGCCGGTGATCGACCGGGCCGTGCAGGACAGGTTGCGATCGGCGGTGGAGCGCATACACCAGGCCGGTAGTCGCGTGGCGCTCCAGCTCGGTCACGCCGGCCGCCGAGGCTCGATGCGGCCACGCTGGCAGGGTGTCGACCGGCCGCTCCGTCAGGGCGGGTGGCGCCTGATGGCGGCCTCGCCGATCGCGTATACGCCGCACGCCGCGCTCCCGAAGCCGATGACGGGGCGCGACATCGACCATGTGGTGAAGGTCTTCACCCTGGCGGCAAAGGCGGCAGCGAGCTGCGGGCTCGATGCCCTGGAGCTGAACTTCGCACAGGGATATCTCGTCGCCGGATTCATTTCGCCGCTCACCAATCGGCGCAGCGATGAGTACGGCGGTTCGCTCGAGAACCGCATGCGCTTTCCCCTTCAGGTCCTCGACGCGGTCCGCGTCGCCTGGGAGGGGCCGCTCTTGATCCGGATCTCCGCCAGCGACTGGGCCGATGGCGGGTTGACCCCGGATGAATCGGTTGAAATCGGCACGATGCTGAAAGCCCATGGCGGCGACCTGGTCCACGCGGTGATGGGTCAAACCGTCTGGGAGAGCCGCCCCGACTATCGGCGACTCTTCGCGGTCCCGGCCAGCGACCGCATCCGAAACGAGGCGGGCATCCCGACGATCGCATCCGGCAACATCACGACCGCCGATGACGTGAACACCATCCTGGCAGCCGGTCGCGCCGACCTCTGCGTCCTGGAGCTGTCGGCTACCGGGTAACGTCCGTGGACGCGTCTCGGTGATCAGCCGGTCACGGTGATCGTTGCGGTCATGCTCGGATGGATCTGGCAGTGGTACGCGTAGCTGCCCCTGCCCATGAACGTGAAGGAGAAACTCTGGCCCGGTGCCAGATCTCCTGAATTGAAGAGGCCGCCGTTTGCGGCGACCGTGTGGGTGACCGCATCCCGATTCGTGAACGTAACGCGGGTCCCCGTGTGGACGCTGAGGCTGGAGGGCGTGAACGCGAAACCCATGATGGTCACGGCGGCCGCCGTCATCGGCGGCACTGTTGGTCGAGGCGTGGGCGCGGGCGTCGGCCGGGGCGTTGAAACCACCGGCCGCGGCGTCGCCACCGGGGTTTCAACCGGCGTCGGTGAAGCGGTGGGCGACAGCGTTGCGCTCGCGGCTGCTGGAGAGAGCGATGGCGGCGGAGAAGATTGGCTCGTCGCCTGTGTGCCGCAGCCTGCGAGAACGCATGCGGCGACGATCGCCAATGCCTTTCGTTCCATGGGCGCCTCCGTCGAGAAAATCAGTTGGAGGTTGATACCCGCGGACGTTACGACCGTATGATGCGGGGAATGGCTGGCGACCTCATGACTTTCGCCAGAGAGTTGCCCAAGGCCGAGCTGCACCTGCACATCGAAGGTACCCTCGAGCCGGAGCTGATGTTCGAGTTGGCGCGGCGCAACCGTATTCAGCTGCCCTACGCCTCGGTAGAGGAGGTCCGCCGCGCCTACGTGTTCAGCGACCTCCAATCGTTTCTCGACATCTACTACGCGGGCTGCCGCGTCCTCCTGGCGGAGCAGGATTTCTACGACCTGACCTGGGCCTACCTGGAGCGGGCCGCTACCCAGGGCGTGCGGCACGCGGAGATCTTCTTCGATCCGCAAACCCACACCGATCGAGGCGTGCCTTTGGAAACGGTGATCACCGGTATCCATCGCGCGCTGCAAGACGGTCGCGCTCGGCTCAATATCACGAGCGGGCTGATCCTCTGCTTCCTGCGGCACCTGAGCGGTGAGGCGGCGATGGAAACGCTGAACGCGGCGCTGCCCTACCGCGAATGGATCCTGGCCGTCGGTCTCGACTCGTCGGAGGTTGGCCATCCACCCACGAAATTCAAGGATGTCTATGACCGCGCTCGCGATGCCGGCCTGCTGGCGGTCGCGCACGCGGGCGAGGAAGGACCGCCGGCGTACGTGTGGGAGGCGCTCGACGTCCTGAAGGCGCGACGGATCGACCACGGCGTGCGCTGCGTCGAGGACGATCGATTGGTCGGCCGCCTCGTCGAGGAGCAGGTTCCGCTGACGGTCTGTCCGCTCTCCAATGTGAAGCTGCGGGTCTTTCCGAATTTGCGGGCCCACAATCTCAAGCGGCTACTGGAGCGCGGTTTGCTGGTAACCGTCAATTCCGATGACCCCGCCTATTTCGGCGGCTACGTGGCGGACAACCTCGAGGCCTCGGTTGTGGCCCTTGGTCTCAGCCGCGACCAGCAGCTGACGTTGGCGAGGAATTCGTTCGTCGCGTCATTTCTTAACGAGGATCAGCGACGCCCCTATCTCGACGAGGTCGATCGGTTCGCCGCTCAGCCCTCGCTGAAGACGATCTCCTGAGCGCCCTCGTAGAGAACGCGCCGGCCGAGTTCGGCGAGCAGTTCGCGCCCCTGCTCGATGGTCGCGAAGTGGTTGCCGGCCAGCGGTCCCGCCTTGCTGGCGAAGCTGGTCGAACCATAGGGGAACAGGACCTCGGTCTCGCTGATCCCGCCCGGATAGAGGAGCAGCTGTCCCGCGGCGGGGTAGCTGGTGTGGTGTTCGTAGCCCAGCCCGGTCTGCAGATCCCCCAGTGGAATCCACGCCGACTCGCCGCTCCATCGTGCCTGGACGAGCTGGGCGCGCAGCGGCAACAGGCGCCGGAAGGCGGCACAGGTCTTGGGCGCGGCGTCGGTCTCCCAGCGCGCCGTGAACCGCAGGGAGCCGACGGTGATCTCAAGCATCGCGCTTAAGGGTAAGTCCGATGAAGCCGTGCGCGGGCTTTGGATCGCTGAAGACTCGTGTTGCGGGGTCCACCTCGGAGACTTTCGACGTGTCCCAGAGGCGGTTCTGCGCCTCGAAGCTGACCTCGGCCATCCCGCCGAACTGGTCGAGGAGGCGAATTCCCATCTCGTGCACCAGGTGCTGGATCGACATGCTGACGAACCCATCGAAGGTCGCGATCACTGCATCGCGCACCGCCTCCGAGGCGATGTGGGTGGGGCCGTCCATAACGCCGTCTTCGGCGCGGCCGTAACGCCAGTGCACATCGAGGAAGATGAAGAGCGGCCGGTCCAAGACTTCCGGCAAGGTCGTGTAGGCGTCCCGAGCAAAATCCTTGAAGGCGCTGCCGGTCAGCTTGACCAGCCGGAGGTTGCGCCGGCCGCAGCGTAATCCACGCAGCCCGTCTCGTCCGATTTCCAGCTCAACGGACCCGTAATCATCTTCCAGCGGGCTCAGCAGTTTCCCGCTATGTTTGGCAAAAGGGATCTCCTGAAGGAAGAGGCGCAGCCACTGCATCTGCGGATAGGTCGTGAGGAGACGGCGGCCGAGGAAGGCGGCGAAGCCCTCATGGGTCGCGCCTGGATATTCGAGCGCCATGGCATACACGAAGTTCTTCATGGTGTCGGTCGCGACCACCTCGCGGTTATCGCCCGCGGTGTAGGCCGGGAGGAAATTGTCGCCGAACACGTCGATGCTGACCCGGCCGGCCAGCAGCCCACGGACCTGGTGTGTCCGGTAGAAGGACACGTTGTGCTTGCCGTAGCGGATGTCGGCTTTCACGAGCGCAAGCGGTCCTCCGCGATGGCGACGATGGCGCGCAGCCCTTCCTCCATCTCTTCCTCGCGCGATCGGTGCAGACGCTCCTGCAGCACCTCGACGATCTGAGCTTTCGTCCGGCGATTGACGAAGACGACGAAGCGGAACCCAAAGCGCCGCTCGTATTCGGCGTTGAGCCGGTCTAGCTCTGGGACCGAGCCGGCACCTTGCTCCTGGAGCGAACGGTGCGAGAGCTGGCGCGGGTCCGCGCCGATCCGTGGATGGGCATTGAGCGTCACGACTTTTTCGGCCTCGGTCAACGTCGGCACGATGGTGCGCATCGCGGCGATCACCTCGGCTGTCGAGTGATAGGGGCCGCCGGCACGAACTTTCTCGGCAAGTGGCGTCGACCCTTCGAGGGCTTCATCGATCGTCGTCATCAGGTCCCGCGGTAGGTCGTGCAGGAGTATGGCGCGATCAGCAGCGGCACGTGGTAGTGTCGCCCTTCGCTGAGCTGGAGCTCGAGGGCGATCGTCTCGAAAAGGTGTGGGGTGGCGCCCCAGTAGGCGCCGACCTCAACCAGCAACCGGTATGACCCGGGATTGATCCCGCCGCCACTAAGGTCGGCGATCCGTCCCTCGCGATCGGTGGTGAGCGAGCGCGTACCCAGTGTCACGCGGACGCCCGCGGCCGGCTGTCCGGAGGCGAGATCGAGGACGTGGGTGGACACCGTTGCCAGCGCGGTCACAACCCCACCAGGTCATCGGGCTTGACCGGCGCGCGGCGCAGCTCGCGGCCGGTAGCGTGGCGCAGGGCGGCGACCACCGCCGCGGGGACGACGACCGTCGAGGGCTCCCCGACCCCCTTGGCCCCGTAGGGCAGGCCCGGCTCGGGCTCCTCGACGATTTCCGAAACCACGGGCGGCATGTCGAGGATCGTAGGGATGAGGTAGTCGGTGAACGACGCATTCTTCACCTGGCCGTCGACCAGCGCGACCTCCTCCATCAACGCCAGCCCCAGGCCCTGCGCCGCGCCACCCTCGATCTGGCCGAGGACGCTCTGCGGATTGAGCGCGCGACCGACGTCCTGCGCCACGGCGAGCTGCACGACGCGCACCAGGCCCAGCTCCACATCAACCTCGACCACGGCGCGCGCCGCCCCGAAGGCGAAGGTGACGTGCGGATCGCCCTGCCCGTTGGCGTCGAGCTTGCCTGTCGGCCGGTGATGAAAGACGCGCGTCGCCTCGACCGGTCGGCGCAGGGCCTGCAGGCCGCCGTTCCGCTCGATCTCCGCATGCACCGCCTGGCAGGCGAGCTGGACGGCCCCGCCGGTCATCATCGTCTGCCGGGAGGCGGAGCTGGAGCCGGCGGATCCGATCGCAGTGTCAGGCGGGCGGAGGACGACGCGATCGATGCCGAGCTCCGTCCGGACGATTTGCGTCACGATCGTATCCAGCCCCTGGCCCACCTCGACCGCGGCCGACTTCACTTCGGCGACTGGGCCCTCCTTGTCGATCGAGACGCGGACCCACGCCTCAGAGGAATCGTCGAAGCCCTCGCTGTAGCCGAGGTTCTTATAGCCAACGGCGACCCCGACCCCGCGTTTCAGCGCCTCACCGTGGCCGACGTTGCCGGCGCCCCCGGGCAGCAGCATCGGGTCCCGGTCGAGTGCGGACTCCTCGGGCGGAAAAGGGAGCCGTTGTAACCGCTGCAGGCACTCGCGCACCGGGGCCACGCCGGCAATTGGCTGACCGGTCGGCAGCACCGAACCGGAGTGCACCGCGTTCTTGAGGCGGAGCTCGATCGGATCGAGGTTGAGCGCCGCGGCCAGCTTGTCCATCTGCGCCTCGTAGGCAAAGCACGCCTGCACCGCGCCGAAGCCGCGCATCGCGCCGCATGGCGGGTTGTTGGTGAAGACCGCCGTCCCCTCGAGCCGCGCGTTGGCGACCTCATAAGGCCCTGCCGCAAAGGTGGTGGCGTTACCGATGACGGCTGGCGACGTCGAGGTGTAGGCGCCGCCGTCGACCAGCAGGCGAGCCTGGACGTTGACCAGCGCGCCGTCTCGGGTCGCGCCGTGCCGCATCCAGACCCGTGAGGGATGCCGGTGCACGTGCCCATAGAACGATTCCTGCCGGCCGTAGGCCATCTTGACCGGCCGTTTCGTTCGCAGCGCTAACAGGCACGCGTGAATCTGCATGCTGACATCCTCGCGCGCGCCGAAGGCGCCACCCACACCGGAGAGATGCAGCCGCACGCGTTCGGGTGGGAGATCGAGGCAGGGCGCCAGCTGTTCGAGATCCGCGTGGAGCCACTGGGTGGCGATAAAGAGGTCGACGCCGCCGTCGGCGGCAGGAACGGCGAGACCCGCTTCCGGGCCCAGCGGTGCCTGGTCTTGCATCCCGGTCTCGTACATGCCTTCGACCCAGACGTCGGCGGGCGCGTTGGGGTCGCCGTGGACGATCGTCAGGGTCCGCACGATGTTGCCCTGAGGATGCACCGAGGGCGCCGTCGCGTCGAGCGCTCGCTCCATGTCGGTGACGGGGGTCAGGACCTTGTAGGTGACGGCGATCTTCTTCAGCGCGGCCCGGGCCAGTTCCGGATCCTCGGCGGCCAGGATGGCCACGGCCTCGCCCGCGTAGCGAACGACATCGATCGCCAGCACGGGCTGGTCCTGCACATCCAGCCCGAAGGTTTTCTTGCCGGGCACATCGACGTGGGTCAGCACGGCGCTCACGCCCGGCGTCTTTAGGGCCGCCGACACATCGATCGAAACGATCCGGGCATGGGGGTGCGGGCTGCGCAGGGTCGCACCCCAGAGCATGCCGTCGCGGCGGAGGTCGCTCGCGTACTCGAACTCTCCCCTGACCTTGGGGACGCCGTCCACCCGTCGGACGGACTGACCGACGCCGCCCTGGCGGCGGATGTTGACACTCATGCCCAGATCATGGTGGCCTCGCTGAGGTTGACCAGCTGTCCGTCGTGGACCACGGGCCGTCCCTCGACGAAGAGATGCTGCACCGGTCCCGGGTTGCAGAAGACGAGCGCCGCGACGGGATCCGCTTCCGCACCACGATGCGGAAGGCCATCGATCGGAAAGAGCGCGATATCGGCCCGCTTGCCGACCTGGATCGAGCCGACGTCGTCGCGGCCGAGGCACGCCGCCCCGCCGCGCGTCGCCACGCGCAACGCCTCGCGCGCGGTCATCGCCGCCGGCCCCTTGCGTCCCCTCGTCGTCAGCAGCGCCTGCCGCACCTCGGCCAGCATGTTGCCACTGTCGTTCGAGGCCGAGCCGTCCACCGCGAGGCCGACCGCTACCCCTGCATCGAGCATCTCTCTCGCCGGCGCGAACCCCGATCCCAGCCGCATGTTCGATGTGGGGCACCAGGCGACCGCGGTCCCGGTGGCTGCCAGGCGGCGGATATCGGCGTCGTTGACGTGCACGCAGTGGGCGAGCCAGACGTCCGAGCCGAGGAAACCGAGGTCGTCGAGCAGCTCGAGCGGCCGGCGCTTGAAGGTTGCCTGGCAGTACGCCTCCTCATCGAGTGTCTCGGCGATGTGGGTGTGCAGGCGCACCTTGCGGCGCCGAGCGAGCGCCGCCGACTCGCGCATCAGCCGCTGCGAAACGGAGAACGGAGAGCACGGTCCGACCGCGATCCGCCGCATCGAGCCCGGAACTGGATCGTGGAAGCGCTGGATTGCCTCATCGGTCGCCGCAAGAATGGTGTCGATGTCCTCGACCACCCGATCCGGGGGAAGGCCGCCACTCGACTGGCCCAGGTCCATCGATCCCCGGCAGGGGTGGAATCGCAGGCCGAGCTGCTCCGCGACTTCGATCTCGGCCTCGAGCAGGCCGATGACGCCCGAAGGAAAGACGTAGTGGTGGTCCGTCGTCGTCGAGCAGCCGCTGAGCGCCAGCTCGGCGAGGCCGACCTCGGCCGCCGTGCGCTCCCAATCGGCGTCGATCGTCGCCCATATCGGGTAGAGCTCACGGAGCCAGTCGAACAAGCCACCCTGCTGGGCATGGACCCGCGTCAGCGTCTGGTAGAGGTGATGGTGGGTGTTGATCAGCCCTGGCAGTGCGACCAGGCCGCGGCCGTCGATGACGTCCGGTTGGTCCGCAACCGGGGGACGTCCCTGGCCAACCCAGCTGATGACACCCCCATCGATCAGGACGGAACCGTTCTCCAGCTCGGTGCCGTCGTCGTCCATGGTGACGACCACCCGGCACGAGTCGAGCAGGATCATGCGCCGGCTCGCAGGCGAGCAGCCGCCAGCCCGACCGCGTCGACGATCTTCTGGTACCCGGTACAGCGACAAATATTTCCGCTCAGCGCCTCGCGCACGGTGACCGGGCTCGGGTCCGGGTCTTGCTGGAGCAGGTCAGCGACGGCCACCACGAAGCCGGGCGTGCAGAAGCCGCACTGCACCGCACCCGCCTCGAGGAACGCCTCCTGGATCGGATGGAGCGTGTCGCCATCGATGAGGCTCTCGACCGTCCGCACCTCGCGCTCCTGCGACTGGGCCGCCAGCACGAGGCAGCTGCAGACGAGCGTGCCGTCGAGCCAGACCGAGCACGATCCGCACTCACCCTGCTCGCAGGCGTTCTTCGAGCCGTAGAGGCCAAGCGCTTCTCGAAGGAAGACCAGCAGGCTGGTTCCCGGCCAGACCTCGGCCTCCCGCCAGTCGCCGTTGACGCGCGTTCTCACCACCACGCCGGCAGCCTCCGTTCGGCGAGCGCCCACCCGATCGCTCGCCGCGCCAGCACACGGCAGCCGTGGCGCCGGTAGGCGGCGGTGCCGCGAACGTCGTCGAGCGGTTGCGCAGCGCCGGCGACCAAATCGGCGAATTCGTCGGCCCATTGTTCGTTGAGCGGGGCCGCCCGGTCGTCCCAGGTCCCCGAGGTGGTGAGTGCTGCGGCTACGCGCTCCTCCGCCTGGGTTGCGCGGAGGATGGTCGGCCCGACGGAGCCGAGCGCAACGTTCACCCGCCGGCGCTCTTCGTCGATGACCAGGCAGAGGCCGGCCACCGCGATCACCATCGCGTTACGCGTGCCGATCTTGGAAAAGCTGCCGGGGCCGCGAAGTCGTCGCCAGCGGGCGCCGATGATCAGTTCGTCGGGAGCGATCGCGGTCTTCTTCGGGCCGGTGAGAAACGCATTCCAGGGCAACGAGCGTTCGCCGCGGGCGCGGCTCTGGAGGATGACCTCGGCGTCGTAGGCCGCCAGCACCGGGAGCGCGTCCCCGGCGGGCGAGGCGGTCCCCAGGTTGCCGCCCACGGTGCCGCGGTTGCGGATCTGCGGCGAACCTACGGAGCGCGCGGCCTGAACCAGCGGCCTGAACTCGGGCATTTCCCTCACGATGGTCGTGTAGGTCACGCCCGAGCCGAGGAAGACATGGCCGTTCTCCTCCCGCCATTGCGTCAGCTCGGCAACGCGGTTGAGGTCGAGCATCGCCGCCGGGCGCAGGCGGCCAAAGTTCAGCTCCACCATCAGGTCGGTCCCGCCATTGAGGGGGACGGCCTCTGGGCGCTCCGCCTTCATCGCGAGCGCTTCATCGAGCGAGTGGGGCAGCAGCACCTCCATGGCGGTGCGACTACTTTATCCGCGCCGCGACCGTCCGGACTCCTCGAAGCAGCGCCCGCACACCCAGAACCAGGTGCTCGTCGGAGGTCGCTTCCCGCGGCGAGTGGCTGACGCCACCCATGCTGGGGACGAACAGCATGCCGCTGGGAACGTGATGGGAGAGGACTGCCGCGTCGTGCCCGGCGCCGCTCGACAACCTCGCGGACTTCCGCCCCAGCTCCGTGCAGGCCTGCCCCAGTGCGTCCATGACCGTCGCATCCATCGGCGCCGGCGGCACCGACGACAGGAGTTCCACCTCGACTCGACAGCCCTCCTCCGCGCAGATCCGTTCGAGCCGGCTCGCGAACGCCCAGACAGCCTCCCCGAGGACACGCTCATCGAGGTGGCGGACTTCGAGCGTGAACTGCGCCCGACCGGGGATGACATTGACGCCGCCAGGGTGGAAATGCATCGATCCGATATTGGCCACCGCCTCGGCGTCGACGCCCTGGATGAGGTCGCGCAGCTCGGCCGCGGCGCGCGCGGCAGCCCGCCCGGCGTCATGGCGCAGCCGGAACGGGGTCGTCCCCGCGTGGTTTTGCGTGCCGTGGATCTCGATCCGCTGGCGGTGGACGCCGACGATGCCGGTGACCACGGCGAGGTCGATCCCGTCCGACTCCATCCGGGGTCCTTGCTCGATGTGCAGTTCGACGAAGCCCTTGATCGACGTCAGGTGCTCCTTGACCTCGAGCATCCGGTCGAGGTCGCGGCCGGCCGTGGCCAGCACCTGGCGGATGGGGACGCCCTGCCAATCGAGTCCGTCCCGGAGTCGCTCGACGTCGAGCTCGCCGACCAGGGCCAGGCTGCCGATGAGGCCGGCTTCGAAGCGAACGCCCTCCTCGTCGGCAAAGCCGACGATCTCCACCTCCTGCGCGAGCGGATCCCCGGATTCGGCAAGCGTGCGAAGCACTTCGAGCGCGGCGACGGCCCCATAGGCGCCGTCGAGCCGGCCGCCGTTGGGGACGCTGTCGAGGTGGGAACCGGTGAGTAACCAGGGCCCCGTCGTGCCAGGCAGATGACCGAAAACGTTGAGGGCCGCGTCCACCCGTGGCTCGATCCCCGCCTCGCTCATGCGTTCCGCGAACCATCGCCGGCCCGCCAGGTCGTGATCCGACCAGGCGATCCGGTCGACGCCACCGTCGGGAAGCCCGCCGATGGCGGCCAGCGTCCTCAGATCGGCCAGCAGCCGCTCCCCGTTGATGTCGCTCACAGCGGCACCATCTCCGGGTCGAACGTCCGGCATTTCAGGAAGCGGCCGAAGCCGCGGTCGCCAACGATGGCGCCGTCCCGGTAGATCACACGGCCGCGACAAATCGTGCTACGCACCTTGCCGGTGACGGTCAGCCCTTCATACGGTGAAAACCCCGCGCGGCTATGCAGTTCCGCGGCGGAGAGGACGCGTCGTGGCCGTGGGTCGAAGAGCACGATGTCGGCGTCGGAGCCGGGCTGCAGATCACCCTTCTGCGGCCACAATCCAAAGATCTTCGCCGGGTTGGTGCAGAGCAGGCGGACCATGTCCGGACGCGAGAGCCGTTGCGGCAGCACGCCGAAGCTGTGCATCAGGAGCAACGAGGTCTCGACCCCGGGGATGCCCGGGCTGATCGCACGGAAGTCGTCGACACCGGCTCGCTGCGCCAGCGAGAACCCGCAATGGTCGCTGCCGATGGTCTGGATCGCGCCGCGCGAGAGCCGCTCCCAGAGTTGTGCCTGGCTCTCGCGATCGCGAAGCGGCGGCGTCATGACGTAGCGGGCCGCATCCGTCTGGTCGTAGCGGGAGTCATC
>DASZJR010000131.1:0-9443 GCA_035947855.1 Candidatus Dormiibacterota bacterium | reverse complement strand
GGCCAGCGGCGGAGATTGCGGTGATGGGGCCCCAGGCCGCGGTCAACATCATCTTCAAGCGGGAGATCGCGGCCGCCAAGGATCCGGCAAAGAAGGCGGAGCAGCTGGTCGACGACTACAAGGAAAAGTTCGCCAACCCTTACATCGCCGCGGAGCGCGGCTTCCTGGACGACGTCATAGAGCCGCAGGACACCCGACCGACGCTGATCCGGTCGCTCCAGCTGCTGAAGGACAAGCAGGTCGAGCGGCCGCACCGTCGTCACGGAAACATTCCCTTATGAAATTCCTCGAGTACCAGGTCAAGGAGCGCTTCCGCGCGGCCGGGGTTCCCGTGCCCGACGGCCGGGTGGTTCGCACCGCCGACGAGGCGGCGCTCGCCGCCGGCGCGCTCGGCCCGATCGCCGTCAAGGCGCAGGTCCCCGTCGGGGGACGCGGAAAGGCGGGAGGGATCAAGCTCGCCAGCACCCCGGCCGATGCCAAACGCGTCGCAGGCGAGATCCTCGGCATGACGATCAAGGGCTACACCGTCAGAGAGGTCCTGTGCGAGACCGCGCAGGAGATCACCCGCGAGCTGTACCTGGGGCTCACCCTCGATCGCGATGCTCGCAAACCGGTGCTGATTCTCAGTGCCGAGGGCGGCATGGAGATCGAAGAGGTGGCCGAGACCCATCCGGAGGCGATTGCCAAGCTCCACCCTGACCCCTGGCGGGGGCCATTACCGTTCGAGGTACGCGACCTCATCTTTCGGGCCGGGCTCGGCCCGCTGCAGGCCCAACTGACGCCGCTGGTCGTGAAGCTGTACGCGCTGGCCCGGACCTATGACGCGCTCACGATCGAAATCAACCCCCTGGCGCTCACGCGCGATGGAGGCCTGGTGGCGGCGGACGGCAAACTCGAGATCGACGAGAACGCGATGTTCCGCCACAAAGACCTGCATGGGGCCGATGACACCGAGGAGGATCCGCTGGAGGCCGAGGCCAAACGGCGCAAGCTCACCTACGTACGCCTCGACGGCTCCATTGGTGTGATCGGCAACGGCGCGGGGCTGGTGATGAACACGCTCGACCTGGTGCAGCGCGAAGGCGGCCGGGCCGCCAACTTCCTCGACATCGGGGGCGGCGCGAAGGCCGAGGTGGTGCACAGCGCGCTTGAATTGCTGGCGAGCGATCCCCGGGTCAAAGGCATCCTGATCAACATCTTCGGCGGCATCACCCGGGGCGACGAGGTGGCCCACGGCATCATCGATGCCACGCGTGATCTCCGCCTCACCCTGCCGCTCGTTGTGCGGATGACCGGCACGCGCGAAGAGGAAGGACGCCGCCTCCTCGAGGAGGCGGGCATTACGCCGGCGGTCAGTGCAACGGCCGCCGCCCGGAGGATCGTCGAGCTGTCGAGGGGATCCGCGGCATGAGCATCCTCCTGACGCGCGAGAGCCGCGTCATGGTGCAGGGCCTGACCGGGCGGGAAGGCAGCTTTCACACCGAGCAGATGAAGGCTTACGGGACCAATGTCGTCGCCGGTGTGAGCCCGGGCAAGGGCGGGACCACGCACCTCGGTATCCCGGTCTTTGATACCGTCGCCGAGGCCGCGCTCGAGACCGGGGCCGACGTCAGCGGCATCTTCGTCCCGGCGCCCTTCGCGGCCGACGCCATCATGGAAGCCGCCGCCGCGGGCGTCGGGCTGATCGTCTGCATCACCGAGGGTATTCCGCTCTACGACATGGTCCGCGCGCGCGCCTTTGTCGTGGATGCCGGCGTCAGGCTCATCGGACCGAACTGCCCCGGATTGGCCACCTCGGGTGAGGCGAAGGTCGGCATCATCCCCAACCACATCACCAGCGTGGGATCGGTCGGGATCGTCTCCCGCAGCGGAACGCTCACCTATGAAGTCATCCAGGGGCTGAGCCAGGCCGGCGTGGGGCAGACCACCTCGGTGGGGATTGGCGGCGACCCAATCCTCGGACTCTCGTTCACCGAGGTGTTGCGGCTGTTCAAGGACGATCCCGCGACCCGCGCGGTGGTGATGATCGGCGAGATCGGCGGCAGCGATGAGGAAGCCGCGGCCGAACAGGTGATCGGCCAGGGATTCGGAAAACCGGTCATCGGCTTCATCAGCGGGCGTACCGCTCCACCGGGAAAGCGCATGGGTCACGCCGGCGCGATCATCTCCGGGAACACCGGCACCGCGGCCTCGAAGCTGCAGGCGTTGAAGCGCGCGGGCGCGCAGGTGTGCGACACCATCGAGGAGGTGGTGGCGGCCGCCGGGGCCGCCGTGGGCCAACCGTCAAGCGCCGCGCACCGCTAAGCCGTCGACGGCGAAACGGGCCTCCACCGGCAGCCCGCGCCCCGCGCCGCCGCCGGTTTCGCCGCTTACGCCGGGCCGGCCTCCTGTTCTTGCTTGTCGTGATCGTCCTCACCGTCATCGCCTACCTCCCGGCGGGCAGCATCACGGCGTCCGTCCCGCCGCCGCGCTACGGCGATGGATCGCAAGCCTGGCTGCGGACCGCCAATGGACAGATCGTCGATGGCTTCGGGCGCAAGGTGTTGCTGCGCGGTTTCAACGACGACGCCCTCGTCTCCTATCCAAACGATCCGCCCGCGCCGCTGGACGAGATGGATGCGACGTTGATGGCGCAGGCGGGCTTCGATGTCGTCCGTCTCGGCATCGACTGGGCGCAGCTCGAGCCGGACCGCGGCCGTATCAACCAGGCCTATCTCGATCGGGTCGCGGGCGCCGTTGCCCTGCTGAACCGGCACGGCCTCTGGGTCATCCTCGACATGCACTTTCGCCTCGGATGGAGCCCGCGCTTCGGCTACTCCGGGGCACCGGCTTGGGCGACGATCGGCATTCCCAACTGGAATCCCCTGCACCAGTCGTGGAGCCCGGCTCTTTCGCCCGCCGCCCTGGCGTCCGACACCTATTTCTGGATGTCGTCCGACTGGAAAAAGGATTTCTACCTGACCTGGCAGGCGGTCGCGGCCCGCTTCAAGGACAAGGCCGGGGTGGCCGGTTACGACATCTTCAACGAGGCGCATCCGCTGCCGATCCCCCCTCGCATCTTCGAGAAGTTCTACCTCTGGCCGATGTTCAAAGACGCGATCGAGGCGATCGGCAGCGTCGACCCGAATCACCTGTTCTTCGTGGAGGGCATCCTGCTGCTCTCCCTCAACACGGCGGTCGTCCATCTCAACGCGCCGAACGTGGTCTATGGCACGCACGTCTACGAGGGATCCCTGATCCCGCCTCAGTGGAATGGCGATCCGACCTATCTCCGGCAGCGGTTTCAGCAGCGCGCCACGGAGGCGGCCGAGGTTCCGGCGCCGCTCTGGGTCGGGGAGCTTGGCTACGACCTGGGGGCGCCTGGGGCAACCTCCTACGCCGACGCGGCTCTCGATGTGTCGGACGATCTCGGGATCGGCTGGGCCTGGTGGCTATGGCGGGAGAGCCGCTGGTGGGGCATCGTCGACCGGGCAGGCCAGCTCGTGAACATGAACATGCTCCGCCACCTGGCCCGTCCGTACATCATCGCCGCGCCCACGGGCGTCCGTGCCGGCCGCGGCGACGGTCTGCGCGGGACGCTGACGATCACGGTAAACGCGAGGCACGCGGATCAGCCCATCGTTGTCGGCTGGTCGGCGCTGACCTTGACCGCGCCGGTCACCACTGGAACGTGCCTTGCTAGCTCGCAGTGGGACGCGACCACCGGGCGGCTGACGCTCCAGCTCGAGGCAGGCACTGGATGTCAGCTGACGATTCGCTCAGCGTGATCGGCTACGACGTCGAAGTGAATCTACGGGCGAGGGCGTTCAGCGATCGGTCGAGAAGCTTTGCGATGTCACGCGTGCCAAAGGCCCGCATGACCAAACTCTGGAACAGCCCTGCCGGGCGTTGGACACACGACAGCCGGACGAGGGTCGCATCGTTTGAGGGCACGAGCTCAATGGTGAAGGCCGTTTCGGCGGCGAATTTCGGAGCCGGCTTGCCGTCCAGCCGCTCCGCATCATGGCGCCAGGCGAGGCGGGTCGGCGGATCATAGGCAATGATCTGCTGATCGATCTCGGAGCGTTTGCTTCCCCAGTGTCCGTAGAGGCGTTGCCGGCGTCCTAACCCGGTACCTTCGATCAACTCCATGCGATCTGCGAAGGCGAACCACTGCGCCATCCGGGCGGGATCATCCACCAGCGGCCATACTTGAGCGGCGGGCGCGGGGATCAGCCGTTCGCGAATGATTCGTCCCATCCGAGATCGATTATAGTTCGGGTTACGAACATGTCAAGTGCCGAACAGTTCGAATCATCGTACCGAAAGCTCTGGGCGTCCCTACACCGTCCGGACGATCCCGATCTGAGCCAGCACGAGCGGGACATCCTCCACCACGTTCCCGCCGAGGGTGGCTGCAGTTTGACGGAGATCGTCGGGCATCTCGGCCTCCCCAAGAGCAGCTGTTCGGAGATCGTCAAGGGATTGACGCACCGCGGGTTTCTGAACCGGGTCCGCGACCCGTCTGACGATCGACGGCTGCAACTGACCCTGACCCGGCGGGGGAAGGCCAAGGTAGCGAACGACAGCGTCCTGGACCTCGGCCCGCTGGCTGCCGCGCTCGGTCGCTTACGGCCCGCCGACCAAAAGGAGCTCGTTCGGCTCATGGCGGAGCTCGCCGTGTTGTCGGCCCCATCCCGCGTCAAAAACTAGCCGGGGACGGTCGAGCCTACAACTCGTCCGGTGGCGACGCCCGGCTTAGGTTGGGTGGCGTGACCCAAACGACCCGCCCATCAACGACCCAAAAATGACAGCCGGTCGGCTCGTTTGACCATATGGATGGGGACAGTGTGGCGAGACCGGAACGCATTCGCAAGCGCCAGTGAGGACGGTGGGAGCTCTGTAATGACAGTTGGATGCGGTGGCTGGTCCCGCAGGGGCAGTCGAAGATCGCCCAATTGGGTTTATCAGCGTCCGCGACAATCGCAATCTCGGCTACAGGTAGCTGCTCAGGAACCGCTGACATCGAAGCGTAGTACTTGACCGCGGGGAATTTCCGCGGGCCAACTGGATGCCGTTCGCGTCTGAGCAGTCGGTCTAGCCAGGCCACGTCATCTAGAGGAAGTCGTTACGGACGTCCATGTCGGACCGACGACCTCCCAGAGGTGGTCGGCGAAGGCGCGGTGCTGCGCCGGACCCGGATGAAGACCGTCGCCGGCGAGCCAGCCATCGCCGCGGTTGGTTTCACGACTGATCGCGGTGATGTCCGCGTACTGGAAACCGCGAGAGGCGGCTTCTGAACGGGCGATCTCGTTGATGGCCTCGATTCGCGCCCGCAGGTGACTGGGCGCGCCGAAGGGCGCTGCCCCCGGAAGCGGCGAGAAGTCCGGCACGGAGACAGCCAGGACTCGCGCTGCCCGCAATCCAAGGCTCTTGACGGTGTCATAGATCTGCGTCAACCTCGCGCGGTAGGTCGCATCGTCAGATCCCTGCACGACGTCGTTGGCCCCGATCAGAATGCTGACGAGCGCCGGCGCTGACCTCCGCGCGACCGGCAGCTCTTCACGGATCAGATCCGTCGTCGTGTATCCATTGACGCCGAGATTGACGAGAATAACGTCGGTTCTCGGCACTCGCCTCAGGCGCCCGGCCAGCAGGCTCGGAAAGTTCTGCGCCTCATGCTCGAGCCCCGTCCCGATTGTGTAGCTGTCGCCGAGAGCCAGGTATCGGATAGATTCCACAAGGCGATGTTAGGACCCGTGCCAGGATCGGTCGAGCCGTCATATGCCGCGCTGCTCCGGGTGCCGGGCTTCGCTCGCGTAGTGCTGGGGACGCTCCTCGCGCGTCTCGGCGGGCAGATGTGGGAGATCGTCCTGGTGCTGTTCGTCCTGCAGCGCTATCAATCGCCCAGCCTGGCCGGACTGACCGTCCTGCTCGCGATCGTTCCGGGCCTTGCCTTGAGTCCCATCGCCGGCGCGCTCCTCGACCGCCAGGGCCGCGTCCGGCTGATGATCCTCGACTATGCGGTGACAGCCGTTCTCATGGCCACGATCGTCGTCCTGTCGCTGCAGCACCGGCTGCCGCCGCCGCTGCTGCTGCTCATCGTGTCCGTGCTTGGCGTCAGCAACATCCTGAGCATCACCGGCGCTCGCTCGCTCTTTCCCCTGATGCTGCCGCGAGCGCTCTGGGACCGCGCCAATGGGCTGGACACCAGCTTGTATTCACTGACGGCGGTCATCGGTCCGGCGATCGCGGGCGTGGTCGTGGCCCGCTTCGGTCCAGAGGCCGCGTTGCTCGCGACCGCGAGCGTGGCGGCGATCGCGTCGGTCTCGCTGATCGGCGTCCACGAGCCGATCGCCCGCACGGACCCCGGGGGATCGTTGATTGGCGACGCCTGGGCGGCGCTGCTCTATGTCGTTCGCCATCGCAGTCTGCGCGGCCTCGCGATTGCCTTGTTCATCTGCAACCTCGGATTCGGCGTGGTCCCGGTGGGCATCCCCGTGCTCGTGCTCCGGCAGCTGCACGGCAGCGCCGCGAACGTGGGCCAGGTCTTCGCGGTCTCCGGCCTGGCCGGCCTGGCGGCCGGCTTACTGATCGGCCGCGTCAGCACCGAGGGACGCGAGCGATGGCTGATCGCGGTTTGCATGGCGATCCAGGTACCCACGCTGGCGGTGCTGGCGTTCGCGACGTCCTTGCCCATCGTGTTCGCGGTAGCGGTCGTCGAGGGCGTGGCCGGATCCTTCATCAACGTCGGGATCTTCGCGCTTCGTCAGCGGCGGACGGATCCTGCCTGGTTTGGGCGCGCCTTTGCCGTATCGATGAGTCTCAACTTTGCCGGGGTGCCGATCGGATCCGCGCTCTCCGGCCCGTTGCTCGAGCATTCGATCGCCTTACCTCTGCTGCTCGGCGCCGCCCTCAACGCCGTCGCGGTGGTCGCGGCTCTGGTGCTTATCCCCGTGCGACAGCCGGCCGAAGACCGGTAAAGGACTCGCCGAGCACGCTCAGGAGGAAGGCGAGAGCTTCCTCGTCGTGCGCCGTCGAGACAAAGGACGCTTCGAACTGTGCGGGCGGAATCGAGACCCCTTTCTTCAGGAGACGCTGGAACCAGCTGGCGAACAGGGCGGTGTCGGCCCGCCTGGCCCCAGCGTAGTCGCGCACGGCCTGGTCGGTGAAAAAGGGTGTCAGCATCGAGCCGACTCGATTGACCGTCAGCGGGATGCCGGCCGCGGCCGCCGCCGACTGCAGCCCCGCCGCGACCCGCGCTCCCGCACCCTCCAACTGGCGGTAGGCGTGGTCGTCGAGCGCGTCCAGGGTGGCAAGCCCGGCCGCCACCGCAAGTGGATTGCCAGACAGTGTCCCGGCCTGGTAGACGGGCCCGGCCGGTGCGACCTGCTCCATGATTGCCCGGCGGCCGCCGTAGGCGCCGATCGGAAGGCCACCACCGAGCACCTTCCCCAGGCAGGTGAGATCCGGGCTCACGCCATACCGTTCCTGCGCGCCACCCCGGGCGACGCGAAATCCCGTGATGACCTCATCGAAGATCAGCAGGCTGCCGTCGTTCGCGGTCAGCTGTCGCAATCCGGCAAGAAAGCCGGGCGACGGTGGCACCACGCCCATATTCCCGGCGACCGGCTCGACGATGATCGCCGCAACCTGGCCGGGCCAGCGCTCGATGGCCGCCTCGACCTCATCCAGCGCGTTGTAGCTGACGACCACGGTGTCCCCCGCGGCTCCGGGTGTGATCCCCGGCGTGCCGGGGATACCGAGGGTGGCGACGCCCGAGCCCGCCTCAACCAGCAACGCGTCGGCGTGCCCGTGGTACCCGCCCGCAAATTTGATCAGCTTGGACCGGTGGGTCACGCCCCGCGCGAGCCGGACGGCAGACATCGCCGCCTCGGTTCCCGAATTGACCAGACGCAGCATCTCGATCGCCGGCATCCGCTCGGATACCGCCGCCGCCAACCGCACCTCGCCCTCGGTGGGGGCGCCGAACGTCCAGCCGCGCTCGAGCTGGGCGCGCAGCGCCTCGAGGACGGCGGCGGGCCGGTGGCCAAGGATGAGTGGTCCCCAGGAGCAGACGAGGTCCAGGTAGCGATGGCCGTCGACGTCAAAAATCCACGGCCCCTCGCCGCGGGCGATGAATGGTGGGTTGCCCCCGACGGCGCGATAGGCGCGCACCGGGCTGTTGACGCCGCCCGGGATCAGGCGCTGTGCCTCCTCGAAGAGCGCGGCCGACCGATCGATGCCTACGATGGGTTCCGGTCGAGCTCGAAGGCGGCGTTCATGACGGCGGCTTCCAGGGTCGGGTCGGGGCTCTCGCGAAGCGCGCGGATCGGCCCATGGAGAAACTTGGCCGTCAGGGCATCGGCGAGGTCGCGCATGGCCTCGCGTGTCTCCACCTCGCTCACTGGGACGCGTGCCAGATGATGCTCGAGAACCCCGTCGCGCAGGCGCTCCACGCGACTGACCAGTGCTTTCACCGTGGGCGCCGACTCGCGAGCGTCGAGAGCGTGGCCCGTGGCTCGCACCTCTTCCGCGACGATCTCCTCGGCGGCGGGAACGAAGGCCTCACGTGCCTCGCGGTTGGTCTCGGCGACGCGTTGCAGGTCATCGATGTTGAGGAGGTGGACACCGGCAACGCCGGCGGCGTCGGGATCGACATCGCGCGGGACCGCCATATCGACGATCAGCAGCGGACGACCGCCGCGACGTTCCTGGAACGTCATGACCCGGCCGGCGTCGAGCAGCTGGTGCGGGGCGCTGCTGGACGACACGATGATGTCCACCGCGCCGATGATCTCTTCGATCCCATCGAACGGAACCGCTGCCGCCCCGGCGGCTCGGGCGACCTCATCGGCACGTTCGAATCGCCTCGAGGCGAGGTAGACGCTGCCGATCCGTTGGTTGCGCAAGAGGCGCAAGGTCACTTCGCTCATCTCACCGGCGCCGAGCAGCAGCACATTCCGGCCGGCGAGGCCGCCGAGGAGGTCCTGCGTCGCCGCCACCGCGGCATGGCTCACCGACACCGGCCGTCGCCCGAGCCCCGTTTCGTGGCGGATGCGCTTCGCGGCCCGTAGCGCGCCGCGGATGATGATCTCCAGCTGGGCGTCGAGCGCGCCCGCCTGCCGGGCCAGCGATAGCGCCCGCTTGAGCTGACCGAGTACCTGCGCCTCGCCGATCATCAGCGAGTCGAGACCGCCGGCAACCCGAAAGAGGTGGTCCATCGCGTCGTCACCTGTCAGTCGATACGCGTAGCGTTGCCAGGCTTCGAAGGGCAGCTGGTGCGGCCACAGGCCAAACGACTCGAAGAGCCGATCCGGCGTGTCGTTGGCGGAGGCGATCGCGTAGAGCTCGGTCCGGTTGCAGGTCGAGAGCAGAACGCCGCTCTCGATCAGATCGTGATCGATGAGACGGCGAACGCACTCGCCGACCCCGGTTTCAGGAATGAAGACCTGCTCCCGGAT
>DASZJR010000130.1:0-13625 GCA_035947855.1 Candidatus Dormiibacterota bacterium | reverse complement strand
GCAGGCGTCCAAGAGCCGCGGTAAGCCGGCGGCGCGGCGCAAGCGAAAGAGCGCCTGAGGCTCGAACCGGTCGGATCGGAAACGCCGTTAGCTGGCTAGGCGCCAGTCAGCCGGGCCACCCACCTCGTCGAGGAGCCAGTTTGGGTTGCCCGGATGTCGGACGAAGGTCCAGTATTCGGTAAAGCCATCTGGTATTGGGGTACCGGTGGGCATCCGTCCGCTGCGCTCGTCCAGGGCGCCGATCACGACGGTGCCCTCGAACTCGACGGTGATGATGTCGGCGTCAGGCTCGACAAGAATCCGGGCAATGCTCGCGGTGTCGATGTCGAGCCGTGTGAGTACGGTCCGGCGATGCCGGGCCGACTGGGCGTCCGCGCGCGCCTTCCATTGGTTGTACATGAGGTCGGTGAGCTGGGTCCGAAACGACTCCAGAGTGCGGTCGGCCCGGGCCTTCTGCAGGGTCATGAAGGTGGCCTTCGCCTGGTTGAGGAACGCCGCGTCGTCGAACGAGGGATCGCGGGCCAGCAGCTGCTGGCGGGACTGGGCTGTCACCGACTGCCCGCTGACTTTGGCGAGCCGCTGAATATCGTCGTCCGTGTCAAACGGGTCCTTCTCGAGCGGGGGGAATTTGGGCATTTGGGGTATATCGCCGACCTGCGGAATTCCCTGCGTCGCTCTGCTCAGCGGTCAGGGCGACCGCTGGGGCGTCGCGCTATAGGAGATCCAGGGGCCGCGCCGGCCGCCGTGGCGCTCGTAGAAACGCTGGGCGTCCTGGTTGTCAGCGGCGGTGACCCAATCGAGCCGGGCGTAACCGTGCGCCGTAGCGTAAGCCAGGCTGGCGTCGAAGAGCGCCGCGCCGAGGCCACGATTGCGAAGGGAGGGATCGACAAAGAGGTCGTTCATGACGAGGATGCGATCGGCGACCAGCGTGTCGAGGCAGGCGTAGAGGCTGGCAAAACCGTGAAGGTGGCCTTCCTCCTCGGCGACCAGCTGGACACCGAGCTCCGGATCCCGCTCCAGCAGATCGAGCATGGTCTCGATTTTCGACAGAGCAGGGAAGGGGGTGCGGTAGAAGGCGAAATACCCCTTGATCAACTCGAGCAGCTGCGGGCGGTCTTCACGTTCGGCCGGACGAACGAGCATCGCGCCAGCCTAGCATCACATTCATGACGCTCGGCCAGGCGCAGATCGCCGGCATGGCGACCGCGGTGCCGTCGACCACGGCCACCGTGGACGAGGTCTGGGACGCACTCGGCCGGGCACGTGGACGTCGAATGCCAAAACTGCAGGGGGGCGAGGGGGCGCGGACCCGCTATTTCGCGCAACCGCTGACGTCCCTCATGGAGCGCCGTAGCCAGAGTCAGCAAACGGACGCCTATCTCGAACATGCTCGGGTCCTCGCCCGCCAGGTGTGCTGCACGGCCCTGGAACGAAGCGGCATCCCACCGACGGACATCGGCCTCGTGATCGGGGTGTCGTGCACCGGCGTCGTGCTACCGTCGCTCGACGCGGAACTGATCCCGGTTATCGGCCTGCGGCCGGACGTCGGCCGGCTCCCGATTACCGAACTCGGATGCGGCGGCGGGGTGGCCGGCCTGGCGCGGGGGCTCGACTACCTGCGCGCTTACCCGCAGCGAGGCGTGCTGCTCTTTGCCGTCGAGATCCCGTCGCTCACGTTCCAGCCCGACGATCGCTCACTCGACAATCTGGTGGCCGCGATGGTCTTTGCGGATGGCGCCGGGGCGGTGGTTCTGCGTGGCGGTGACGGCCCCGGCTGGACGCTCGAGCACGCCGGCACCGTCCTGGTGCCGGAAGGCGCCCGGCATCTGGGCTATGAGCTGCGCGACGGTGGGCTTCGCGTCATCCTGAGCCGCGAGCTTCCTGACGTGGTGGAGAAGCACCTGCGTGGTGCGGTCGAAATGTTCCTCGGGGAGGCCGGTCTCGGTCTGGCGGACCTCGACGGGATTGCCGCGCACCCGGGAGGGCCGCGCATCGTCGACGCCATCGAACACTCGTTGGACCTTCATCCCGACGCGCTGGCCACCTCGCGATCGGTATTCGCGGGCAATGGCAACGCGTCGAGCGCCGGCATCTTCTTCGTGCTGGAGGAGATGCAGCGCAGCGGAGCGAAGGGTCGGGTGCTGGCAATCGCATTCGGCCCAGGTCTTTCGATCGAGCTGGCGCTGATGCGACTGTCGTGACTCCTCGGCGGTACGCGGCGGTCTTACTCGCATTTGGTTCGCAGCGTGGCCTCGAGCTGCTCTACTCTGCGCGGAACGAGCGATTGATCCGAGGCCGCCAGCCATCCGCGCCGCAGGCTGGGAGGTCGATCTTCAAGTGGATCGCACTTGTCAATGTCGGCCTCTTCACGCTTCCCGCCCTCGAGCGGTGGTGGCGCGGGCAGCCACCGCCTCCCGCGACCGCCGCAGTCGGCTGGATCGCATCCGTGTCCGCGCTCGCCCTTCGCCTTAGCGTGCTGATCAGCCTTCGAGGCTCATGGACCGTGCGCGCCGTGGTGCCGAGCGATTTGCGCATCGTCGACCGCGGCCCGTACCGCTTCATCCGCCATCCCAACTACGTCGCACTCGGCCTCGAATTCCTCGGCCTGCCGCTGATTGGTGGCGCGTATGCCAGTACGGTCGTTCTCGGTGTGGCGAATGCTCTGCTGCTCCGCAGGCGGATTCAGGAAGAGGACGCGCTGCTGATGGCGATCCCGGCGTACCGCGAGCGGATGGCGGACAAGCCCGCCTTCCTGCCGCGCCTGGTCAGCGGCCGCTGAACATCCGGATCCATTCTCGCGGCGTGATCCGGTTGAATCCCCAGTAGCCGAAGCCGATCCCGAGCATGGTCGTCAGCGTCTGGGGAGCCCGTTGGTGGCTGCGCATGGCGCGCTCGACCAACGCCGGCGTCCGGCTCAGGCGGAGGAACAGCGCTGCCACGCGTCTCGGGTCGGTCGTCAGCTGGCGGTGCGCCCGGCGGTAAGCGTCCTCAGGATTTGGGGTGTCGAGCGCGGCCGCGAACGCGCGTGCCTGGCGAAAGCCGGCGGCGACCCCCTCGCCCGTGATCGGGTCGGTGAATCCCGCCGCATCGCCGATGAGAAAGGCGCCGCGCTGCGCAACCTCCGAGGCTCGATACCAGAAGGGACCAACCGCCGCAACGGAACCAACCAGGTCGGCGTTGTGTAGCGCTGGCCGGAGCCCGAGCGCGATCTCTCTGTAACGCGCTTCGAGTCGCCCTCCGAACTCACCCATCCGATCCTGGTAGCAGAGCAGTGCGACCATTCGCTGGTTGCCCGCGACCGGACCCTCGTAGACCTCGAGGCCACGGTCGAAGGTGATCCGTACCCAGGGATCGACGGGCTCGTCCATCCTCCAGTGGGCGACGACGCCATACCGGTGGGGCGGCCGCGGGCCAACCGTCCACCCCAGGCGATGACGAAACGCGGAGCGCAGGCCATCGGCCACGGCCACGAAGCGAGCGCGGATCTCGCCGGCCGCGGTGATCACCGTCGCCGCGCCATCGGTGCCCCTCTTGACATCGCGCGCTTCGGTGCGCGAGCAGAACTGAATGCGCAAATCGTGGTCGAGTGCGTCAGCGAGGCGAGCATCGAAAGTAAGCCGCCGGATTCCCAGTCCTGCCTGCTCGCCGGCGTGCTCTGGAAAGGGCACCGCCACCGGTAGTTGGTCGGCCAGCCCGAACTGGATGCCACGGAGTGGCGGCGCGCCGCCCGCTACCACATCATCCTCGAGACCCAGCTCACGAAGGACGAGCCGGCCACCCGGCATCAGCCCTTCGCCGCATGGCTTGTCGCGGGGAAAAGCCTGCTTGTCGAAGACGATGACTCGCTGGCCGCGCCTCGCGGCGAAGAGCGCGGCGGCGGCCCCGGCCGGCCCGGCGCCCACCACCGCGACATCGGCGTCGAGCGCTGGCATCACTCCGTCAGGGGCAGTTCGCCCAAGCGACTTCGCCATCCGCCGTCATCGATGAAGGAGAGGAAGGCCTGCTCGACCGGACCAAAGCGCTTGTCTCGCGGGTAGACCATGTGCCACTGGCGCCGAAGCGGAAAACCGACGACCGCGAGCTCCGCCAGCAACCCGAGCCGAATTTCCATGGTCACGGCGTGGCGGGAGATGATGGCGACGCCGAGGCCACGCGCGACCGCACGCTTTATCGCCCCGTTGCTGGCCAGCTCCATGACGGTGCGCACAGGCCGGCCGGCTCGACGCAGGGCCACCTCAGCCGTCTCACGCGTACCGGACCCTGGTTCGCGCGTGATGAAGGGTTCTTCAGCGAGGCGTGCGATCGAGATCCGCTTCATCCCTACCAGGGGATGACGCGCGGCGGCGATCGCGATCAGCTCGTTGGGCAGAAAGGGCCGGGTCGTGAGCGGGATCGTCGAACGCGGCCACAGACGTCCGACCACGGCAAAATCCGCCGCGTTCTCCATCAACCGCTCATAAACGTGTTGCCGGTTCCCGACGTCCAGGCTGACGTCGACGTCAGGATGCGCTTCCCTGAAGGTGCCGAGCACGTCGGGCAAGACGTAGATTCCAACCGTGGTGTCGCCGGCCAAGCGCAGCAAGCCGCGGCGAAGCCCGTGAAGCTCGTCGAGCGCACGACCGGCCATCTCGAAGTCGGCGATGATTCGGCTCGCGTGCTCGTACAAAAGCGTGCCAGCACTCGTGAGGTGGATGCGGCGACCGATCTCCTCGAAAAGGGGGGCCCCTACCGCGGCGGAGAGAGCCTTGATCTGATGGGAAACCGCAGGCTGGCTGAGGTGCAGCGCCTCGGCCGCCCGAGAGAAGTTGCGGTGGTCCGCCACCATTCTGAAGATGCGCAGCTGATGGACCGTCACCCGGGAGTCGAAGCCTACCGCGAGTGACGATCGCCCTGCGCGCCCGCTCCCACTCATTCGCCTAGCTTATCGCGAACATTCCATGTCTGTATTGGACTGCATAGCCGATGACTGCTAGCTTGCTCAGGAGGAGCCATGGATCCAGGCTTGAATGCGGGCCGGCCGATCTTCGTCGCCATTGGAGGCGACAGTGGAAGCGGGAAGTCGACGCTGACCGCCGGCTTCTACCGCGTCTTTCCGAAAAGCCGAATCACCAGCCTGTGCCTGGACGACTACCACAGCCTGGATCGTCGGGAACGGGGGCTGGTGGGTATCACAGGCCTCAACCCGCGAGCCACCAACTTCGCGCTCATGGAGAACCAGCTCCTCGCGCTCAAGCAGGGTCACACGATCAACAAGCCGGTGTATGACCACAGCAACGGTACCTTCGGGCCTCGAGAGGAACTTCGCGCCCGCGACGTCGTGATCGTCCAGGGCCTTCATCCCTTCCTGGTTTCGGGGATCCGAGGCCTTTTCGACCTCAAAGTCTGGCTCGATCCCGAAGAAGACCTGAAACACCGGTGGAAGCTGCAGCGCGATGTCGCCAAGCGCGGCTACAGCGAAGAGGCGGTGCGGAAAGAGATCGAGGTCCGCCAGCCAGACGTCGAGAAATACATCGCCCCCCAGCTTCGCAACGCCGATCTGATCGTGCGCTTTCACCGGCCTAAAGGCCGCGAGGACGACGAACACCTGAGCGTTGGAATCATCCAGAGCCCCACGCTGCCGCGGCTCAACCTGGACGGCTTGCTGAACGAGGCGGCCAACGGGCTGCGGATGTCGAGGATTGGCGATAACGGTGCTGAGATTCTCGAGATCGATGGCGACATCGATCCGCGGACCGCGGCCGGGCTGGAAGAACGGATATGGGCGCACATGGACAGCCGTCATCAGTACATGCGGCACCTGGCACCAGACCAGCTCGGCGCCTTTACGGATGGGGTGCTGCGCTCCCATCACAGCGATCCCCTGGCGCTGACGCAACTGCTACTGGTCCATCGCATCCTGAGCGCGAGGAAGTCAATGCTGTTGAAGGTCCCGCTCAGCGTCCACGAGTCGGTCATTCATCAGGACGACGTCGCGGAACTCGCCCACGAGCACGTTTAGCCCCGATGGCTGCAGCGGGGCGGCAGACATTGCTGGTGATTCTCAGCGCTTATCGAACGCATTCGTTTGATGCATTGGACAGCATGATGAAGCGGTGCTAGCGTGGGAGAAAGCACATGAGTGAAACCACAATCGCCCGCGAAGGCTACCGCGCCGGCGTCCATGAGTACCGCGAAAGCTATTACGACCCGGGCTACCGTCCGAAGGACACCGACATCCTGGCCGCGTTCCGGGTGACCCCGCAGCCGGACGTGCCGGCCGAGGAGGCGGGCGCCGCGGTCGCCGCCGAATCGTCGACCGGGACCTGGACCACGGTCTGGACCGACCTGCTCACCGACATGGAGCGGTACCGCGGTCGGTGCTACGGGATCGAGTCGCTCGAGGGCAACCCCGAACAGATCATGGCCCATGTCGCCTATCCCCTCGACCTGTTCGAGGAGGGCTCGGTCGTCAACATGATGTCGTCGATCGTTGGCAACGTCTTCGGCTTCAAGGCGCTCCGCGCCCTACGCTTGGAAGACCTGCGGCTCCCGGTCGCGTATTTGAAGACCTTCCCTGGCCCGCCGCATGGGATCCAGGTGGAGCGCGACAAACTGAACAAGTACGGCCGGCCGCTATTGGGCGGCACCATCAAGCCAAAGCTCGGGCTTTCGGCGAGGAACTACGGCCGCTCGGTCTACGAGTGCCTGCGCGGGGGGCTCGATTTCACCAAGGACGACGAGAACATCAACTCGCAGCCCTTCATGCGCTGGCGAGACCGATTCGAGTTCGTGATGGAAGCGGTCCGCAAGGCTGAGGGTGAGACCGGCGAGCGCAAGGGCCACTACCTCAACGTCACGGCCGGCACCATGGAGGAGGTCTACAAGCGCGCCGAGTTCGCGAAGTCATTGGGCGCGCCGATCATCATGTCCGACTTCCTCACCATGGGGTTCACCGCACACACGTCCCTCTCGATCTGGTGCCGTGACAACGGGATGCTGCTCCACTGCCATCGCGCCCTGCACGCCGTCATCGACCGCCAGAAGAACCACGGCATCCACTTTCGCGTGCTCGCCAAGTGGCTGCGGATGGCGGGCGGCGACCACGTTCATAACGGCACGGTGGTTGGCAAGCTGGAGGGCGACCGCCGCGGCACGATGGCGATCAACGACCTGTTGCGTGAGGACTTTGTTCCAGCCGACCGGAGCCGCGGCGTGTACTTCGACCAGCCCTGGGCTTCCCTCCCTGCCGTCTTCCCCGCGGCTTCCGGCGGCATCCACGTCTGGCATATGCCTGACCTCGTGGACATCTTCGGCGACGACGCCGTTTTCCAGTTTGGCGGCGGGACCCAGGGACATCCGGGTGGGAACGCGGCCGGCGCCTCGGCCAACCGGATCGCCCTCGAGGCCGTCGTCCGGGCACGCAACGAAGGTCGCGACCTGGGCCGCGAGGGTAAAGACATCCTCGAGCAGGCCGCCCGGCACTCAACCGAGTTGCGCCAGGCGCTGGATCTCTGGAAGGAGATCAGCTTCGAGTTCGAGGGGGTCGATCGGCTCGACCCGGTGCGGGCATGAAACTGGAAACCTTCTCCTACCTACCCGCGCTCACCACCCAGCAGCTTCTCCGCCAGGTCAACTACCTGCTCCAGCAGCGGTTGGTGCCGGCCATCGAGTATGTCGACCAGCCAACCGCGCGCGACCATTACTGGACGATGTGGAAGCTCCCGCTCTTCGATGCCCGAGCGGCAGAGGACGTGCTCGCTGAGATCGAGGCGTGCAAGGCGGCCAACCCGCGCTCCTACATCAAGCTGGTCGGTTACGACCGTCGCAAGCAAACGCACGCGGTCAGCTTCGTCGCCCACCGGCCGTAAGCGGCAACGCCGCAATCACGTCCGCAGCGTCAACTGCCGATCGCTTGACTCGCGGTGACTAGGAGAGCTATGTTTTTTGCATATATTGCGCGGAGACCCGCATGGGTGTTCTGTGCATGTATCGCCGTTGGGCTGCTTTTCCCGGGGCAGGAGGGAGCACCATCGAAGACGGGAGATACGGCACGAGGCAGGACGACCGCCCGGATGGCGGCCAGCCGAAAAAGTTTCTGCGTCCCTGTACGCTTCTCCTCCTCAGGGAAGCACCGTCGCACGGCTACCAGCTGCTCGATCGCCTGGCGGAATTCGGCTTTGCCCGCGACCCCGGCGGCCTGTACCGGACGCTTCGCGGGCTCGAGGCGGAAGGCCTCGTGCAGTCGAGCTGGCAGACGAGTGCCAACGGCCACGATCGCCGTAGCTATGCGCTGACCTACGAGGGAGAGCGCTGGCTCCATGCCTGGGCATCAACGCTGCAGGGGAGCCGTCGAGTGCTGGATCGATTCCTTGGCCGCTACGAAAACGCCGTGCAAACCGGTTGGGAGGCGCCACCTACAGCAACCACTGAGGGAGGTCGAAACAGCATGACAGAGAGCACTCGCGCGCTGGCGCCGACGACGAGAGCGGGCATGGTGCGCTTCATCCACTACAGCTTCATGCCCAACCGCTTGGGCTACTGCGGGCCGGACCAGAACAACCTGCTGTTCCAGTATGGCGTGGCCGGCGAAGCCGATCCCGGCCTGCCGCCGGTGCTGACGAAATTCCTTGGCCCGCTCCCATACTTGCGCACCATCGCCTCGGCCGCCGGCATCGCGGACATCTTCGACGACCGCGTGGTCGAGGCCTACTGGATCGGGAACAACCTCCTTGACCACGTCAATGCGCGCGAGCTCGACACCACCCTGCGGGCGCGCTTCGGACGCGAGCTCTCGCCGAAGCTCATGGAGATGGTCGCCGGAAAAGTGCCGCAGGGCGCCCGACCGCATCACAGCTTCCATGTCTTCGATGTCTGGCGCCAGGTGGGACGCCTCGAGGGAAATGTTCTGGCGACCATGGATAGCTGCCGGATCAGCTGGGGACGAGTGGCATCGGTGGACGGACCCAACGTCCAGGTCGACCGGCAACCGCTAGAAATGCGCGACGGCAAGCTCGCCATGGGCGTCGCCACGCCGACATCGACCCAGCGGCTGGTCGAAGGCAAGGGATTTGTCCACGAACTGGCTCCGGGTGACCTCGTCTCCCTGCACTGGGGTTGGGTCTGCGAAAAGATCTCGGAGCCGCAGGTCGGCGCGCTCGAACGCTATACGGGACATCACCTGGCGCTCGCCAACCAGACCATCTGAGGTCCGATCGTGATGACGCCGCGACGCCTCAGCCGCCGGGAGCTCTTGAAAGATGGCGCCATTCTGGGTGGCGCCCTCGCGCTTGCCGGCTGCGGACCTTTCCAGCAATTGGCGCAAACCGGCGCGACCCCGGGGAAGCGCCTGATGCTCTCCTGGTGGACGGACACCGGCTATCCATCGCCGTTCACCTTCTCGAATCTGGGCCCGGGCGGCGTGGTCAAGGAGACGATGCTCTTCGACTCATTGGTGTGGAAGGACGCCGGGGGCCTCATCCCCTGGCTGGCCGAGTCGTGGCAGGTCCAGGACGGCGGGCGCACCATCGTCTTCCGGCTTCGCAGCAACGCCTCCTGGCATGACGGCAAGCCGTTTACGGCCAGCGATGCTGCCTTCAGCTTCAGCTACTTCGCGAAGCATCCCTTCAGCTGGGCCGACTTGACACCGGTCGCTTCGGCCGTTGCCAACGACAGCCGCACGTTGACCGTCAAGCTGCGTGAGCCCTTCGCTCCCTTCCTCAACGACATCGCCGGCGTTCTGCCGATAATCCCCCAGCACGTCTGGTCGACCGTGTCGGACCCGCTGAAGTTCCAGGGACCTGCCGCTGTCGTCGGCACCGGACCCTTCACCTTCGCGTCCTATGGCGCGGGACAGGGCACCTACCTCTTCAAGGCCAACGACAACTTTTTCCGTGGGCGTCCTGCCTTCCGAGAGCTCGCCTACACCTTGCTGCCGGACGCGCAGCAACCGCTGGCGCTCGAAGGTGGTCAGGTCGATAGCGCGTTCTGCACGGTGTACGACGTCCAGGCCCGCTTCAATAGCGGCCGCTACCGCGTGCTCAAGACGCCCCCGCATAGCATCGTCAGGCTGGTCTTCAACGTCAACCGCCCGCCACTCGACAAAGTCGAATTTCGCCGCGCGATCGCCTACGGGCTCGACCGAGCCCAGATCGCGCAGCGCGTCGTCCACGGTGACGTCATCGTGGGCAGTGCGGGGGTGATCCCGCCCGAAACGCCGTGGTATCGCGCAAACCTGCGTCAGTATCCCCACGATGTGTCGCAGGCGAGAGCCCTCCTGGATGGCATCCGTTTCGACCGCTCGTCGGTGGTGCAACTTCTCTCGGAGCCGGACACGCCCGACGCCGAGCTTGTGAAGTCGATGCTCGGTGACGTGGGCATCCAGGTGCAGGTCGTCACCGTGGACCCCAAAACCCGAGCCGCCCGCATGAAAGCGCTCGACTATCAGATGGGGCTGGTCAAGCACATCGGGGTCGGGGGCGACCCGGACTTTTTGCGACGCTGGTACGTCACGCAGCCCTTCTCCGCCTTCGAGTTTGGCAACGTGATGCACCGGTCGGACTTCAACGCCCTGGCGGACCAGCAGGCGCACGAGATGAACGCGAGCCGCCGGAAGGCGCTGGTCGACCAGATGCAGGGGATCCTCGCGGACGAGTTGCCGACCCTGGCGCTGTACCACCGGCGCATCTATCTGATCTACCGGCAGGCCGCCTGGGATCGCTGGTTTAACACCTGGGGCGGAATGATGGACGGCATCCCCCTGATGGAGAACAAGCTGGCCTTGGTGCTGTAGCGTGCGGATCTTCGCCCGCTACCTCGTGCTCTTGCTGGCGCTCTTCGCGATCAGCTTCGCCCTGCCGCGCGCCCTGCCCGGCGACCCGCTCGCCAACCTGACTGGAGGCGGGGGCCAGGATTCGCTCCTCACCCTCACACCGGAAGCACGGCACCAGTTGGAGGTCTACTACGGCGTGGACCAGCCGCTGCTGTCGCAGGCCGGCCGGTTCGTCGGTGCGATGCTGCACGGCGACCTCGGCTTTTCCATCAGCTACACCCGCCCGGTGACCCAGCTGATCCTCGACCGGCTGCCCTGGACCCTGCTCCTGGTCGGCCTCGGCCTGCTGCTCGCGGGTGTGCTCGGCTGCGCCGCGGGATTACTCGCCGGCTACCGGCAGGACCGGCACCGTGGATTGAGCGCAGGCTTGCTGTTGGTCGGCTCGCTGCCCGACTTCGTCGTCGGGATTGGCCTGATTCTCCTGCTGGGGGTGATGCTGCCGATTCTGCCGCTGAGTGGCGCGGCGAGCGCGTTCACCGACTGCGGTGGGCCGGCGCTGGCCGGCTGCGTGCTCGACATCGCGCGGCACGCCGCCATGCCCGTGCTGGCCCTGGCGCTCGTGCAGCTGCCGGCCTTCTTCCTGCTGATGCGGGCCGCAACCCTGGGGGAGCTCGGTCAGTCGTACATCGTCGCCGCCCGGGCCCGAGGATTGAGCGAGCGACGGGTCGCTACCCATCACGTCGGGCGCAACGCGATCCTTCCCGTGATCACGCTGCTCGGATTGCGGCTCGGCGCCATGCTCGGTGGCGTGGTCGTGATCGAAACGCTGTTCGCCTATCCGGGCCTGGGGCAGCTCACCTACCAGGCCGCGCTGGCCCGCGACTTTCCGGTGCTGCAGGCGCTGTTCCTCCTGGGTGGCGTCGCCATCCTGGGGCTCAACGCGCTCGCCGACGTGTGGCGCCGCGCCATCGATCCGCGCCTCCGCGTGGAGCCCGCACGGTGAACCCTGCTGCACGCGTTCCCGTCGACGCTCGCTTCGGGCCGGTGGCCGGACGATCCTCTGCCTTCCACATCCCGTGGCCCCGGCTGCCGGCACGGATGGCGGTCGGCCTCGGCATCGTCGGCGCGTGCTCGGTCGCGGCGCTCCTGGCGTCCGCGATCGCACCCTATAACCCACTCGCCTACTCAGCGGCGCCGCTGGCTCGGCCGAGTTGGCAGCACTGGCTGGGTGCCAATGACGTGGGGCAGGACACCTTGAGCCAGCTGCTCTATGGCGCGCGGGTGTCGCTGCTGGTTGGGGTGGCGGCCGCGTCGGTCTCGACGGCGATCGCCTGGGGGCTTGGGCTGTTGAGCGGGATGAGCCGGCCGGCGGATGCCGTCGTCAGCGGCAGCGCGGACCTGATGCTGGCGATGCCGCTGCTGCCACTTGTGATCCTGGTGGCCGCCTACCTGGGCGCGACACTGCCAGTGGTCATCATCACGCTCGGCGTCGTGACCTGGGGCCCGTTCGCCCGCATCATTCGAGGGCAGGTGCAGGCGGAGCTGAGAAAGCCCTATGTCGAGGCCGCCCGCGCCGTGGGGTCAAGCACGACGAGGATCCTGTTCCGCCACGTGGCGCCGGCTACCGTGCCGACCGCGGTGGCCAAGTTCGTGATGACAGTGCAATACGCGATCGTGGCGCAGGCCAGCCTGGGCTTTCTTGGTCTCGGAGATCCCGGCACGGTCAACTGGGGCGACATGGTGCACGCGGCGGCCATCAGCCCGCTGATCTTCCTCGACAGTTCGTGGCTCTGGCGCCTGCTGCCACCGGCGCTGGCAATCGCTATCGTCGTGGTTGGCTTCGCGCTTGTCGGGTGGGCGATCGAAGAGCGGAGCTTGCCCGCGCTCCTGCGCATCCGCCTGGCGCAGGAGGAATAGGGTTGCCCCGACCGCCAGAGGGAACCTTAAGCGCTTACCAGCAATGCAAAAGACATACATTGCGCTCGCCCGCCACTGACATCTAGCATCGGCTAAAGGGGGAAAACGGCGCAAAAGGGCGCTGCTCCTTGGCTCTGGAAGGGCGTCAACAATCGGTCCTGCAAAGGAGGCGGACATGGCTGTAACGGTCCCCTATGGTCGAAAGACTCAGCGTGAGCCCGCCGTCAAGGAAGTTCATGTCCTGTGGATGACCCAGGGTCTCGGGTGCGACGGCGATAGTGTGTCGATCACCGCCGCGACCCTACCCAGTATCGAGGACGTCCTCCTCGGCGCGATCCCCGGACTGCCCAAGGTGCACCTGCACAACCCGGTACTCGCCTACGAAGTCGGCGATGACTTCATGAAGTACTGGTATCAGGCTGAGCGCGACCAGCTGGGCGCGCCCTTCGTGCTTGTCGTCGAAGGATCGATCCCCAACGAGGAGATCAAGAAAGAAGGCTATTGGGCGGCGCTGGGGAACGACGACAAGACCGGCCAGCCGATCACGACCAATGAGTGGATCGATCGCCTTGCCCCAAAGGCGTTCGCGGTCGTCGCCTGCGGCACCTGCGCCACCTACGGTGGCATCCATGCCATGGAGGGGAACCCGACCGGCGCCATGGGGCTCTGCGACTACCTCGGATGGGACTGGAAATCGAAGGCCGGCCTCCCCATCATCAATGTCCCCGGCTGTCCGGTGCAGCCCGACAACTTCATGGAAACGTTCCTCTACCTGCTCCGCCAGGCCGCGGGCGTGGCGCCCATGATTCCGCTCGATGACCAACTGCGACCCACCTGGCTCTTCGGCAAGACGGTTCACGAAGGCTGCGATCGCGCGGGCTACTACGAGCAGGGCGACTTTGCCACGGAGTACGGCTCACCGAAGTGCATCGTGAAGTTGGGCTGCTGGGGACCAGTCGTC
>DASZJR010000129.1:0-8966 GCA_035947855.1 Candidatus Dormiibacterota bacterium | reverse complement strand
GCCGCGACTCCGGCGCGCGCGCGAAGGGGGAAACGCGCGCGCCGGAGGGGTCGGATCGGGCCGGCGGGGCCGCAATACTAGTAGATGCCCAGGAGGGAGGGATTCCACCATGCGGCCGCTCAGGTATTGACTTGTGGAATGACATGGACGGGGTTCATAGTTTCTCCGCGATTCGTAATTTCGCCGACCGGGCGCGGGGATTTTCCCGCACCTCGGCTTCCGAAGCAGTGATCGGCTTGCGCGTTATGACGCGCAGCGAACGACGGTGCCCGCAGATACAAACGGGCGCTTGGGGCGGACAAATACAGTCTGTTGCTTCAACGTTGAATAGGTTCTTTGCAATCTTGTCCTCGAGGGAGTGGAAAGAGACGACCCCTACGCGCCCACCGCTAGCAAGCACTTCGATGGCTGCCTTCAACCCCTTTTCGATCGCGTCCAGCTCGCGGTTGACCGCGATCCGGAATGCCATGAAGGTGCGGGTCGCGACGTGAATGTCGCGTGGCCACGCACCGCGGGGGATGGCCCCCGCCACGACGTCGACCAGGTCCTTCGTTGTCTTGAACGGCAGTTGGCGCCGCCGCTCAACGATTCGCTGCGCGATCCGGGATCCCCACCGCTCCTGGCCGTAGTCCCGCAGGATGCGCCGTAGGTCACTTTCCGACTCGCGGTTGAGCAGGTCGGCGGCGGTCCACGATTCGCTGCGGTCCAGTCGCATGTCGAGCGGTCCGTCCGACTGAAAGCTGAAGCCCCGCTCGGGGTCGTCCAGCTGGAGTGAGGAAAGACCGAGGTCGAAAATGATCCCATTTGGTGGGCGGCCGATCCGCTCGGCCGCCCGGTCGAGCTGCGCGAAGTTGGTGTGCTCCAGCATCAGCGTGACGTCCGGAGGCACCGGTTCCCGGGCGAATCGCTCGAGGGCGGAGGCGTCGCGATCGATGCCGAGCAGCACGCCGCCCGGCCGCAGGCGCTCGATCAGCGCCCGCGCATATCCCCCACCCCCTAGCGTGGCGTCGACGAACGCCTGCCCGGGGGCTGGTTGAAGGCTCGTTATGACTTCTTGTAAAAGTACGGGTCGATGTCCGGACGGCCCGGACGGTCGCTCGAGTCGAGGGCGGCCGCGTCGGTCACGTGCGCTGGGCACGTCGCCGCTCGGCCACCTGGTCCTGAATGCGCGTGTATTCCTCCGGTGTCGCCTCGCCGATGTGGCGCCACCCCTCCTCGTTCCAGATCTCGATCAAGTTGTTGACGCCAACGATCCAGGCAATACCCGTGATGCCGGCGTACTGCCGCTGATCGGCGGACAGGACGATGCGTCCCTGGGCGTCGAATTCGCACTCGCGGGCGGCGCCGAACATCATGCGGGCGAGGCGCCGCTCCTCGGCCGGCGTCGTCGAGCCCAGCCGCAAGCCCTGCTCCTGCGCCCATTCCTGGGGCGGATAGACCTGCAGACAACCCTCGGCGCCCTTGGAGATGACGGTCCCACTGGGGAGCTGTTCCCGAAAACGGGAGGGAATCGCGACCCGACCCTTGGTATCCACCGAGTGCCGGTAGGTGCCAAGGAACATCAGGAATCATCACCGACTGTCTCACTCTCCCCACTTTTCCCCACTTTGTGCCACCAGCACGCCGAACGCTACCACCGCGACAGGTGGCTGTCAACAAATTCGGACTAAATCTTGTGGGCTTGTGGGCGCATAGAAAAACAGCCCCTAGATGTTGTGTCGCGGCATTAGGACCTAGGCCGGCAAAGGTGGCGCAGACTGGCCGGGACACGCCGTGCCGATGCCGATAAGGACGGTGTGCTCCGTCTGCCCCGCCCTGACGACGAGTGAAACACAGGCCGCTTGCGATGCCAAGTAGCCGCCCGGATACACCAGCCAGTTATCGCTTGGGTCCCACCGGCCCGAGGACGGCATTCTTTGCGAGGGTCGGCACCCTGGAATGTGGAGGTGACTCGTTGGCTTCGAGAGGCTGCCCCAGCTGACCGCGAGCCGGCCGCGCCAGGCCGCAGGTACGACGAGGTCGAACGATGCCCCGCGACGGATGAATAACCCATCCTTTGCGAACAACTTTTCATTCGGATCGGAGCCGCTCGATCGATTTGCTTGCAGAGCTCGGCCAGTCGGGAGGGCGACCGCATCGAGAATGATCGACGATCCAGACGGCGGCACCACCTCGGAGGCGATCACGTCCTGGCAGCCGAGCGCGGCGACCTCATCCGATGGCGTCGGAGCTACGGTCGCGGTGGAGACGCACGCCGTGGCGGTTACCACCAGTACGCTGATCGGCAACCATGCGAAGCTCGCGAACGGCCGGTAAACAACGGCCATCCGCACAAGGATAAGGCCGGTTATGGTCCGAGCTGCACCGTCCACGTCCGGCCGCCGTCAGACGTCTTGATAAGGGTATTGCCCGCAGGTTCGCTGCCCATCGCCCAGCCGATGGTCGCACCCACGAACTGGAGGTCCATTACCACCTGGGACGACGGAACGATTCCCAGGGTCGACCAGTGCTGGCCACCGTCGTTCGTCTGGAGGACTGTGCTCTTCTTGGCGTCGAGCGTCCAGCCCATGGTTGCGTCGATGAAATCGACGGTGTAGCAATTGGGAGGCAATGCCGGGCCGGGCTGCCACGAGGCTCCCGCGTTGTGCGTGGTGTAGAGGAAGTTGTGAGGCATACCGTCCGCGCCATAGATGTCGAGGACGAAGACGCCGTTTCGTGAGTCCGAGAAACGCAGGCTGCTAGGGCCGCACATGCAGCCTCCGCTGTACCCGGCGGGCAACGCGATCCCCGCGTCGTTCCAGGTCCGCCCCCCGTCATGGGTGACGTAGAAGAATGGTGCGCCCGGGGCATTGCACGCGCCCGGTATCCAGCCGGTCGAGCCACTCAGAAAGACTGGCAGGCCTTTGCTGCAAGCGAATGGCAGGTGGCCCGGATTGCCGCTGCTATCGGTCTCCGAGAGCTTGGTCCAGGTCGTCCCACCGTCCACCGTGCCATAGAAAACCACACCCGCAGACCCGGCGGCAGCCCCCTGGCTCACAAAGAGCCATCCATGATTGCGGTCGACAAATTGTATGGACGCGGCCCAGCCCTGGTCGGGCACGACCTGCCCTGTTTGTTTCCAGGTCCGACCGCCGTCGACCGTCCGGTAGATCGTGACCGAAAAGTCCGGTGTCCCCGACCCCGGTTGGAGCGATGAGGTAAGCCAGGCGTTGTTGGCGTCGAGGAAGGAGGTGAGCCACGTCCCCGCCTTCGCCACCGATGGCGTGACGTCATTCCAGTGGGATCCCCCGTCCGTAGTCCGAAGAATCCGGTTCGTGCCCGAGCCGGCCGCCCACCCAATGCTGGTGTTGATCATGTGCATCGACGCCGGTGGCAGCAGCGGGTAGGCGGTCGCCGTCGTCGTCGGGGTCGGATAGGGCGTCGGCTTCATGCTCGGGGATGGGACCGATGATGCTGACGGCGTGATGCCCATCGACTGACGGGCGCGCTGAATGACAATCCCGAGCCCGATGGCGAGCACCAGGACGGCGGCCGCCGCGACGACCTGGAGCACCCAGCCGGTCTTCCGCCGGGAGGCTGCGCCGACGATGCGCGCATCCATGCCCGCCGGCGGCGGCGTGCTGACTCCGCGATGCAGATAGGCCTTGAGGCGCGGATCGAACTCGTCTGGCTTACCCATAGTTGAGCTCCTTTCGAAGGCTGGCCAGCGCTCGAGCGAGGTGGCTGCGGGCGGTCCCGGGCTGGCATCCGATCAGCGCGGCGCATTCGTCGAGCGAGTAGCCGTATTCGTAGTGGAGGGTCACCACGGCGCGCTGTTGGTGGGTGAGGCGGCGGTAGGATCGATCGAGATCGATATCCGGTTCATCGAGCGGTCGCGAAGGGACCGTACGGCTATCGGCGAGCCAGAGTCGGGGAAGCAGGCGCCTGCGCGTCCGAATCGCGCGGCGTACGCAGATCTGGCGCAGCCAGGCGCTTCGCTTCGATGGATCGCGCAGCGCGTCCCAGGACCGCCAGGCCAGCTCCATCGTCTCCTGTACGGCGTCCTCGGCCTCCTGCGTGTCGCGCAGGATGGAATAGGCAATGGCGAAAAGCCGGCCGCTCTCGGCATGGACGGCGGCGTCAAACCCTGGCGCAACGCGCACCGGCTGATCGTCAGCCATGATCACGAAACCCTAGAGCCGGCATGAGGACGTTTGGTTTACGTCCGCTGCGACGAAGTCGTTACGAAGAGTGAGTCCGCCGGTAAGCCGAGTTCTGTTCCCCGCTTCAGCCGGCAAAGCCGGCGCGCCGTGGGGCGGCAGTCATCCGTCTCGGTCGCCGGTTGCCCGGCGACTCTAGCGACCTTACCCGAGGACCGGCCGAGCCAGCCGTATCGTCCTCCTATTCGGTCTTGCTCCGGGTGGGGTTTACCGAGCCAGCCGGTCTCCCGGCTGCTGGTGGGCTCTTACCCGCACCTTTTCACCTTCGCCGCCGCTCGCGCGACGGCTGTGTATTTTCTGTGGCACTCTCCTTCGGGTCACCCCGACCGGGCGTTACCCGGCACCCTGCTCTGCGGAGCTCGGACTTTCCTCGACGGGACGATCCCGGCGCGACTGCCTGGCGGACTCACCGTCGATTTTATACCCAGCCGTTTTCGGAATCAGCAGTGGCGTCAGCAGGGCGGCAAGCAGCAAGAACCCCGCGGCGACGCCGATCGCCAGCGTGAGCCCGATATGGATCAGGGGACCAGACATCGCCGACCCCAGTGGCGTCCCGGCAAAGTTGAGCGACATCGACACGGCGAAGGCTCGTCCGTACCAGGCGGGATCGGTGCGACGTTGCCGCATCGAAAACAACGCGATGTCGGCGGGACCGTTGGCCAGCCCCAGGAACGCCATGGCGCCGGCCGCCACAAGGACATTCCCTGTTAAGGCGAGGACGCCCATGCCGACCCCGCTTGCCAGGGTAGCGACGCCCATCATCAGGCGTTCCCGGCCCTCGCTGCTGTAGCGTCCGAAAAAGATAACGGAGACAGCCGATCCCAGCCCAAGCAGCCCCCACAACTCGCCGACCAGTGCGGCGTCGCCGTGCACCCGCTGAAAGATCATGACGGGCAGCGCCACGATCAAGATGCCAAAGCCGACATTGATCAGTGACACGACGATGGCCAAACCGCGCAAGGACGCGTTTCGGACCACGACGTAGAGCAGCCCGTCCCGTGCGTCGGCCAGCACCGAGGTTGTCCCTCCGGGGGTCACCGGTTCCGCAAGCCCGGATAGCGAAAGCGCAGCCGCGATGTAGAAGGCAGCTGCTGTCAGCAAAGCGACCCGTGGTCCGAACCCGGCGGTGAGCCCGCCGGCCAGCGCCGGCCCGGCCGCGCCGGTCACCGCGTAGGCCATGCTGTCCAGCGCGTTGGCGCGATCCCAGAGCCGGTTGGGCACGATCAGCGGCAGCAAGGAGCGCGCCCCGCTATTGCTCAGCGGGTACGTCAGTGCTGCGACCGCAACGATCGGCAGCAGCACGGCGGGGGTCAGCCGTCCGGCCGTGTCGAGGCCGGCGATCAGGAAGAGGCCGAGCGCGCCGACGGTGTAGTCGACGATGATCAACCGCACCCGGCCATGCCGATCGAGCAGGGCACCGGCAATCGGGCTGACGGCAATCCCTGGGGCGATCGCGAAGAAGACGGTCAGGCCGGCAAGCGTCGGGGAATGGAAGCGCTGGAGAACGAAGAGCACCAGCGCCAGCTGCATCATCGCGTTGGCGGTCCGCGCCAGGACGACGCTGCTCGCCAACCGGGGGAAGGTCGGGATGCGAAAGAGTTCCGGATAGGTCGTGCGCGTGGCGCATGGCACGACTGTCTAGCTTACGGACTAGGACGTTGTTCCAGCCAGAACCTTTTCCATTGTCTTGAAGGAGACCTTTGCGTAGTCCTTCAAACCTTCGGCGCCGATCCGGCTGACCAGCAGTCTCCCGGTGTCGATCACTTTCGGCGACGCCCCTTTCGGCACGGTCAGCCCGAGTGTTTTTCCGGCCTGGTCGAGCCAGTGCAGGAACGCGTCGCGGGCAAGGATCGACGCCGCGGCGACCGCCACGTCCGCTTCGGCTCGATGCATCTGGAGCACGGGAACGCCGCTGAGACGGGTATCAACCATCAGCCGGCTCTCGATGTATCGCTTGTCGCCGAACTGGTCACTAAGGATGAACTTGGGCTGGAGCCCGTGACCGATCAGATCTTCGATCGCCCTGGTGTGGGCCCAGGCCAGCAGCGTGTTGAGGTTTTTCCCTTCGCTGCGCATTTGCTTGTAGAGCTCGTTGTAGCGCTTGGGGGCCAGGATGATCACGGCACGTTTGTCGGCCTCGACGACGGCGCGGATGTTGGTCGCGAGTCCGCGCAGTTCCCGATCGCCGACGAGCTTGCTGTCACGCACGCCAAGGGTTCGCAGCAGCTTGGCCGTCCGCTCGTCGACGTAGACCCCGGCCGTCACCAGCGGACCAAAGAAATCGCCCTTTCCGGCTTCGTCCGTGCCGATATGGGGCTCGGTCTCCGGCGGCGCCTCGGCCGGCGCCGACGTTGGTGGGCCTGCGCGAGCGTGCCTCGGGGTGACCGGTTTTCCGACCGACTCCACGATGGCCACGGCATGGTCGAAGGCCGGCGCGTGGCCGGCGACCACCAGCTTGCCCGACTGGTACATGATCGCCGTCGCCTGGCTGACTCCGTCCGAGAGCTTCACCCGCCAGGATTCGTACGGACCGGGCGGAAGCTCGGTTCCTTGCCGGCCGCGAAGCTGCTCCAGGACCTTGGGTTGGTCCACCTTCGAAATGGAATAAGTGGCGGTTGGTCGCGCTTCCCGTTGCGCCAACGCGATTATTTGGTGGTGGACGTGGTCGCGGTTGCCGTGGTGCGCGATCGCGCCCGAAAAAGCCGGCCCTCTTCGCTGCTCACGAATTTGATCGCCGCCTGCACCTCGGTGAGTACCTGCTTCCAGAACCGATCCGCCGCATAGTAGAGCCCCAGTAGAGCTGCGATGAGGATCGCGAGATCGATACTGCTCCGGCCCGCGGGCAGCCAGTACACGTCTTGCAGGTTGAGCCACAGCGCGTACTCGTCGATGACGAGGGCGGCGCCGATGCCAAAGACAAGGCCTAGCCACGCGTGCAGCCGTTGCGACCAGAACATGATGCCGAGGAAGCCGATGATCAGCAGGATGACGATTCCCCAGACAAAGTGATGGATGTGGAGGCCGCTGCTGGTGACCACGTTCTTGACGGGGAGGATGTGATAGCGGATGCCAAACGTCAGCAGGCGCAGGAAGACGAAGGTGCCGATGAACGCGACCCACATGCGCAGCGCCGCCTCGCGGCGGTAGTCGACGTGCTGCTGGTAGGCAGCGACGATCTTCCTACGAAGATGGAAGCCGCGGAAGATGTTCAGCCTCGCGATGTTCATGTGTTCCGCCGGAGGGCTCGCCAATATAACTCCGGTATAGGATATTCCCGGCAATGGCGGACGTGGTTCGAGTCGTCGCGGCGGACGACCCGGTGCGCGCCCTGTTCTCACCGGCCGGCGAGCTGACCGCGGAAGCGAGGAGTCGCCTGGGTCTGGACGCCGCGGCGCTCCGCGAGCTGTACCGGAACATGGTGCTGATCCGGCGCGCGGACCAGGAGGCGCTGAATCTGCAGCGACAGGGTGAGCTCGGCCTCTGGGGTCAGTTCCTCGGGCAGGAGGCAATCCACGTCGGCGCCATGACGGCCCTTCGGAACGATGATTGGGTCTTCCCCAGCTACCGCGAGTTCGGCATGGCGATGATCCGGGGGATCGACCCCGCCGACATGCTGACGCTGTTCCGTGGCCTCTCCCACGGACCGTGGGATCCGCGCAAATACCACTTCGCGCCGTTGGCCATTCCAGTCGCGACCCAGGTCCCCCATGCGGTTGGGTTCGCGATGGGCTGCCGGCTGAAGCACAGCGACGAGGTGGTGCTCTCGACCTTCGGGGATGGCGCCACATCCGAGGGTGACTGGCACGAGGGTATGAACTTCGCCGGCGTCTTCAAGGCGCCGGTGGTCTTTCTGTGTCAGAACAACTACTGGGCGATCTCCGTCCCCCTGTCGAAGCAGACCGCCGGCTCTATCGCCGAGCGCGCCCAGGGCTACGGGTTTCCCGGCATCCGTATCGACGGCAACGACGTCCTCGGGGTTTACGGGGCCGTGCGGACCGCCGCGGCCCGCGCGCGTCAGGGCGAGGGCCCCTACCTGATCGAGGCGGTGACCTACCGCATGGGCGCCCACACCAGCTCCGACGATCCAACGCGATACCGAACGGATGCCGAGCTGGAGGCCTGGAACGCCAAAGATCCGATCGCCCGCTATCAGGCCTGGCTCGAGCAACAGGGCATCATCGACGAGGGGACCGTCAAGGCGATCGCGGATGCCGCCGAGTCGGCGGCCCAGGCGATGCGCGCGCGACTGCTTGCGCTGCCCACGCCGCCTCCCGGCGAGGCGATCTTTGGCCGTGTCTATTCGAAGCCGCCGGAGTCGTCACTTCGCGAGCGCGAAGAATTCGAGTCCTCACTGGAGGGGCCGTAATGGAAGCCGTGACGATGGCGAAGGCCATCAACCTCTCGCTGCGCGACGCCCTGACGCGCGATGACAACGTCCTCATCTTCGGCGAGGACGTGGGCGCGCTTGGCGGTGTCTTTCGGATCACCGACGGGCTGCAGAAGGCCTTCGGCGACGAGCGCGTGTTCGACACGCCGCTCGCCGAGTCGGCCATCATCGGCGTCGCGGTCGGCCTAGCGCTCCGTGGCTTCCGGCCCGTGCCGGAGATCCAGTTCGACGGCTTCATTTACCCGGCGTTCGAGCAGATCGTCAGCCACGTCGCCAAGTATCGAAATCGTTCCGGGGTCGCGCTGCCGATCACGATTCGCGTCCCCTTCGGCGGCAACATCGGCGCGGTCGAGCATCACTCGGAGAGTCCTGAGGCGTAC
>DASZJR010000128.1:0-6599 GCA_035947855.1 Candidatus Dormiibacterota bacterium | reverse complement strand
CTCCAATCATGATCACTCCGTTTCGGTCACTCCGCCGCCGCTCGGCTAACCGGTCGGTCCTGCTCGCGCTGAGCGGTGCCGGGCTCTTCCTCGCATCCCTCGACGCCTATGTCGTCGTCACGGTCCTCTTCAACTCAACCGATCCGCGGGCGTCCATCTTGACGACCTTGAACATTCCGGCCAACCATTTCGAGCGGGCGACGCCGATCATCACGGGCTTTCTGCTCGGCTACCTGGCGGCGATGCCTCTCGCCGGCGGCCTCAGCGATCGCCTGGGCCGCCTCCGCGTGTTCGCGCTATCGATGGTGCTCTTCGCCTTCGGATCCTTGCTGACCGCGACTGCGCCCAACCTCGGGCAGCTCGTAACCGGCCGTGTCCTCCAGGGGGCGGGCGGTGGCGCGCTGGTGCCGGCGGTGCTCGCACTCGCGGCGGACCTCTATCCCGCCGGCGGCCGGAGTCCAGTGCTCGGCGCGGTCAGCGCGCTGCAAGAAATCGGCAGTGTCCTGGGCCCGCTGTGGGGCGGCTTCATCGCAGCCCTTCTCGGATGGACCTGGATCTTCTGGATCAACATTCCATTTGCCGCGCTGCTCCTCTGGGGGCTCTGGCCGGAAATCCGCAGCGGCGGCGAGCCGCGCCGACCGGCGCAGCTCGACGGGCTCGGTGTCATCCTGGCCACAGCCGGCCTTGCCGTACTCACGTTGGCGCTCTACGCCGCCAACCCCGAGCAGAGCCCGGTGGGCGAAGGCTTCTTCTGGCAAGCGCCGTTGGCGATCCTGTTCTTCGCCGCCTTTGTCTGGCATGAGCGGCGAAGCTCGCACCCGTTGATCAACGTGCGCCGCTTTGGGGATTCGTCCTTCAGCGGTTCGGCGCTGACGAACGCGATCGCGGGTGCCGGCCTGATGGTGGCCCTTGTCTATATTCCGGTGCTCGCGAACGCCGTCTTCTCGATGAATGCCAGTGGCGCGGCCCTGCTCCTCTTCCGTCTGATGCTCGGCATACCGATCGGGGCTCTGTTGGGCGGTTGGCTGGCGCAACGGATGCGCAGCTACCGCTTTGTCGCGGCACTCGGCCTGCTCCTCGCAGCCGCCGGATTTCTCCTGCTGTCCGGATGGAACGAAGGCTCGCTCAAGCCGCACCTGCTCGGCCTGCCCATCACGGTGGCCGACGCCGAGTTGTTCCTCACCGGTCTTGGGCTGGGCATCGAAATCGCGCCGGTCAGCGCGGCCCTGCTGGACGCCGTCGGTGAGTCGGAACGCGGCGCCGGGGCGTCCTTCCTGATCATCATGCGACTGGTTGGCATGCTGGTCGGCTTCTCGCTGGTGGCCGGCTTTGGGCTGTGGGAATTTCACCGGGCGACAGCGCACCTGCTACCGCCGCTGCCCGGCCTGAACCCTAACTTCGCGACGCAATTCGCGATCTATACCTTCAAGGTGAAGGCTGCCATCTTCGACGAGTACCACCTGATCTTTCGCGCCACGGCCGTTGCGCTTTTCATTGGCGCGCTGCTGGCCGCGGCGACCTTGCGGCCGCTGCCCCGTCCTCGCTGGCGATAGCGGGACTATTCTGAGCCGCGACAAGCCATGCCCTACGTCGGTATCGATCTCGGGGGCACGCAGCTGCGCGTCGCAGTGGCGGATGATCGAGGCCGCCTCCGCATGGTCGTACGGCATCCCACCGAGGCCGCCCGCGGCCGCGAGCACGTCATCAAGCGGATCGTTGCCGCGATTGCGGAAGCGCTCGAAGCGGACGGCACACCGGCAGGTAGAGTCCACGCGCTGGGTATCGGGCTGCCTGGACCGGTGGACCCGGCGGCCGGCCTCGTCATCAGTCCTGCCAACCTGCCAGGCTTCAGAAACGTGCCGCTCAACCGGATCTTGACGCGCGCGACCGGCATCCCGAGCTTTCTCCATCATGACGCGCACCTGGCCGCTCTCGGTGAGCATCGACGCGGCGCCGCCCGTGGCGCCAGCGAACTGATCTATGTGACGGTGTCCACTGGGATCGGGGCCGGCATCCTGCTGCGCGGCGAGCTCTACGCCGGCGCCCATGGCATCGCCGGCGAGGTCGGCCACATCGTCGTGCAGCGCGACGGGCCGCTCTGTACCTGCGGCAATCGGGGCTGCCTCGAGGCGATCGCCAGTGGCACCGGGATTGCCCGCGCGGCGCGCGAATCGGCGCCGCAGACACCCGGGAGCGCGCTCCACGGGTTGCTCGAACCGCACGCGGAGGACGTGGTCCGCGCCGCCCGCACCGGCGACGAGCTGGCGACGGCGATCCTGGAGAACGCCGGCAGCTACCTCGGGCTGGCGATCGGCACCCTCGTCAACCTCTTCAACCCGCAATTGATCGTGCTCGGGGGGAGCGTCATCAAGGCCGGGCACTTCCTGCTTGACCCGATGCGCCGCTCGATGAACGACTCGTCGTGGAAGGCGGCGCGGCGCGGCCTTCGCATCGTCCGCCCCGCGCTCGGCGACGATGTGGGATTGATCGGTGCCGTCGAATTCGCGCGGCTTCGCGCCCGGCATGCCCCCTCGGCTTGATCCGCCGGCGCTCCCAGATTGGGAGCGGCCGTTCGCCGCGGTACGGGAACAGGCCGAGCACCGCGGACAGCGCGCCTTCGTGGTCGGCGGCTATGTGCGCGACCGCGTGCTGGGCGGAGACCGAGAAAAGCAGATTCACGAAGTCGACATCCTGGTCGAGGGTCAGGGTGCCACCCAGCTCGCGACCGCGGTCGCCTCCGCCCTGCAACTCCATCCGCCAGTGATCTTCGAGCGGTTCGGGACGGCGCACCTCGATATCGATGCTGGCCACGCGCTGGAGTTCGTCTCGAGCCGGACCGAGCGATACGACCGTGCCAGCCGAAAGCCCGACGTCAGTCCGGGGAGCCTCAAAGATGACGTCATGCGTCGGGACTTCACGGTGAACACCCTGCTGATGGATTGGGATGGGACCGTGCTCGACCTCACCGGTCGTGGCCTCGATGACCTGAACGCCCGTCGGATCGTAACGCCGCTCGAACCGCGGACGACCTTCGACGAAGACCCGCTCCGCATGTTGCGCGCGATTCGGTTCGCCACGACGCTCCAGTTCAGTCTCGATCCGTCCGTCGAGGCCGCCATCCGGGATCAATCCTCTCGGTTGCAGCCGCCCACGGTATCGATGGAGCGCATCCGCGACGAGTTCTCGAAGCTCCTGCTGGCCGAGAACGTGCAGGGCGGCCTCGACCTGTTGGATGCGACCCGGCTCCTACCGCGCATCCTGCCGCAACTCGAGGCCGGCAAGGGCATGCGGCAGGGAGGCTGGCATAGCCACGACGTCTTCGGCCATGGCCTGCTGGCCGCGTCCCTTGCCCCGCCGGAGTTGATCACGCGGCTGGCCGCGCTGCTGCACGACGTCGGGAAACCCGCGGTGCACGAGCTCCGCGACGGCAAACCCACCTTCATCGGTCACCAGGACGTCGGCGCGACCATGGCCGCTCCTGCGCTCCGTCACTTGCGCTATCCGGGCGAGGTCGTCGACGCCGTTAGCAAATTGATCCGCTTGCACATGCGGCCAATCCAGTACGACCCGCAGGGCTGGGAGGACAAGGCGGTGCGGCGACTGGTCCGCGACGCCGGTGAGCAGCTCGATCGCCTGCTCGCGCTGGCGCGCGCCGACATGCGTGCCAGTCACTACCCCGACGTCAAGAAGATCGACGACCTCGAGGCGCGCATCCGACGCCTCGACGCCGCAGCAATCGCCGCCATCCGCTCACCACTCACCGGCGAGGAGTTGATGGCACGCACGGGCCGTCCCGCCGGACCGTGGATCAAGAGGGTCAAGTCGGCGTTGGAAGATGCGATTGTTGATGGAACGCTGCCGCCCGACGCGCCGTCGGCCTGGCGGTACCTCGAGGCGCACCCCGAGCTGCTCGACCCGTGACGGCGTTGCGCCGCTGGCCCTGGCCCTTCCTGCTCTTGCTGGTCGGGGCCGTGATCGCCACCGCGCGCCTCGTGCCGGCCTTCACCGTGAGCCCGACGCTGGTGCTCGCTGTCTTCTTGCCGCCGCTGTTGTTCGACGCCGGCTTCTCGATGCGGGCCGCGGCGATCCGCCGCGAACTGCCGTGGATCCTCTTGCTCGGACTGGCGGGTGCGGTGCTCACCGCTGCCGTGAGCTTCTGGCTTCTTCGGGCCGCCGGCCTTCCGTCCGACGAAGCCCTCTTGCTGTCGGCCATCCTGGCGGCGACCGATCCCGTGTCAGTCTTCGCCGCGCTGCGCCGCTTGCACACACCGGAGCGTCTGCGGGTGGCGCTGGAGGGGGAGAGCCTCGTCAACGACGGCGTCGCGGTGCTCCTCTTCGTGGTCGCGCTCGCGCTGGTCGAGCGGCGCGTAATCGACCCACCCGGAGTGATCGGCCTCGTCTTCTTCCAGACGGCGGGCGGCCTGGTGGTCGGGGTGCTTATCGGTCTGCTGGCACGCCGGATTCTTGCCGCGCTTCCCCATCGCGTGCAAATCGCGGTCACGGTGTTCGCCGCCTACGCCGGCTACCTGCTCGCCGATCGGATTGGGGCCAGCGGCCTGCTGGCGGTGATCGCGATGTCGCTCATCCTGGGAACCGCCTATGAATCGTCGGCGCACCACCAGGTGCATCGCTTCTGGCGCGGGCTCGGTTTTGTCATGTCGAGTGCCGTCTTCCTGCTGGTAGGTCTGCAGGTTCACCTCGATCAGGTGGTCCGGGCCGGCGGTCGATTGACGCTGCTAATCGGCGCGGTGCTGCTGGCGCGGGCTCTGATGGTGACCGGGGTCACGCTCTCCAGGCCCGACCTCTGGCCGTGGTCGTGGCGTCTGGCGCTGGTCTGGGCTGGGCTGCGCGGCGCCCTCTCGCTGGCGCTGGCCCTCGGCGTCCCGGCGGCGGTCGCCGGCCACGACGAAATCCTGGTCCTGGTCTTCGGCTTCGTCTTTCTCTCCCTGGTTGTTCAGGGTCTTTCCACAGGCCCTGTATTCAAGGCTCTGGGGATAACGCGACAGACAGCTGTCGCAACGGATCTTTAGGCTGTGCTCTGCTAAAATCTGCGGCGCCACGTCGTGTCGGGGAAGGGTCGACGCGACCAAACGCTCGCAACAAAAGAGGAAGCATGCTTTTTAGTCTCGGGCTGCTCCGGCGGATCGCTCGGGAACTTCCTCGTTACGGAAAGCTCACCTACTGCCTCTATCGGGATCCGCGCGTGCCACAACGCAACAAGTTGGCGCTCGCGGCCGCCATGGCGCTGATCCTCAACCCGGTCGTCGATGTCCCGCTGCGCCTGCCGGTCTTTGGTGAGATGGATGCGGTGGCGCTGACCGTCCTCGCCATCCGGTTGTTCGTCGACAAGGCGCCCAAAGAGGTGGTCGCCGAGCACCAGGAGCGGATCGCGCTGGGGACGAGCGTTTTTGACCAGGATTTGCGCCGGAGCCGTGAAGGGCTCCGTGGCCGCGTCAATGCGTTGCGCGGACTGGCCCTCGAACGGGTCGGCCGGAGGGGGGCGATGTGAAAGTCGTGCTGATAGAAGATGTCAAGGGGACCGGGAAGGCCGGTGAGACCAAGGACGTGGCCGACGGCTACGCGCGCAACTTCCTGCTGCCGCGCAAGCTCGCCCAGCAGGCGACCAAGGGTGCGCAGGAGCAGGTCGATCGGGTCAAGGCCACGGCGGTCCAGCGTGAGAACCGTGAGCTGGAGGAGGCGAAGGCATTGGCCGTCAAGCTCGAAGCCGCCCAGGTGGTGTTGAAATTGCGAAGCGGTAAGGACGGCAAGTTGTTTGGGGCCGTGACGAACGCCGATGTGGCGTCGGCCCTCAAGCAGCAGCACGGGATCACGCTCGACCGCCGAAAGATCGAGTTCGACGAGCCGGTGAAGGCGATGGGCGCCGGCACCGCTCATGTGAAGCTCCACCGTGAGGTCACGGCCCGGATCCCGTTGATGGTCACCTCCGCTTGACCGTTGACCTGAGACGCGCGCCGGCGCCGCCGGCAACCGGGGGTCGCGTGCCGCCCCACAACCTGGAGGCGGAAGCCTCCGTGCTCGGCTCCCTGATGCTCGATCGCAACGCCATCGTGCGCGTCGCTGATTTCCTGCGGCCCGAGGACTTCTATCTCGATCACCACGCCCAGGTCTACCGGGCGGCGCTGAACCTCTACGACCGCGCCGATCCCATTGACCTGCTCACGCTCGCATCCGAGCTCGAGAAGATGCTGGTGCTGGAACGCATCGGCGGCCAGGTATTCCTCGCGGAGCTGGAGAGCCGTGTGCCGACGGCGGCCAACGTCGAGTACTACGGCCACCTCGTCGAGGAAGCCGCGACCAAGCGAAAGTTGATCAGCGCCGGCGGACGGATCACAGCGCTGGGCTTCGACGACGGCACTCCAGCGAACCAAGCGCTCGACACTGCGGAAAGCGTCATCTTCAACATCGCGGAAGGCCGCATCACCCAGGACTTCGTAGCGCTGAAGGACATTCTCAAGACGACGTGGGATCAGATCGAGCAGATCCACAAGGATCAGTCCGTTATCTCCGGCGTGCCGAGTGGCTTCACCGACCTCGATGCAAAAACTGGTGGCTTCCAGAAGTCAGATCTGATCATCATT
>DASZJR010000127.1:0-12204 GCA_035947855.1 Candidatus Dormiibacterota bacterium | reverse complement strand
CAGATGGCGCTGGTGGTCGAGGACCTGGTGGCGGTGGTCCAGGAGCTTCGTTCCCGCGGGCTGACCTTCGAGGAATACGACAGCCCAGGGCTCAAGACGACGGACGGGATCGCCGACGTCGGCTACGCCCGGGCCGCGTGGTTCAAGGACAGCGAAGGCAACCTGATCGGGATCTCGCAGCCAAGCCCCTGACGGGAGTCAGGCAGCCTGGTTGAGCTCCATCGGATATCCGGCCGCGCGCCACGCCGGCAATCCGCCCTCGAGCATCCAGGCGTCATAGCCCTGGCCCCGCAGGACGCGCGTCAGCCGAGCGCTGGCGTCCTCATCCGCGCAGGTGCAGTAGGCAATGATGGTCTTGTCATGGGAAAGGCCGGGCAGCCCCTTGACGACATCGGCGGCGTGCCGATTCACGTCGAGGAGGTCTCGCGGCGACACCCGGACCGCCCCCGGGATCTTCCCCCGGACAGCGCTCTCGATGAATGGGGAGGTCACGTCCAGCACGATCGCCTGGCCGGCCTCGATGGTTTCCCTGGCTTTTGCGGCATCGATCCAGTAAGGAACAAACGTCATTGCTCTGCCTCCAATGCTTGTCACGGTCATTGAACCATTCACATAGTGAGTAAACCATGGATGGCCGGGGTATATTCCCGTCATGGCCGTCAAAGTTGAAAGAAAACCCAAAGAGGCGCTCTGGAGCCTGCTCCGGGACGATGCCTTTGCCAGCCTGCGCGACGATTTCACGGCCCGAGTCGCCGAGTGCGACCTCTCCCTTTCCCAGGGCAAGCTGATCCGGGAGCTCGCGAAGCCGGAGTCGCAGCGTGAGCTGGCCCGCCGGCTCCACTACGATCCGTCCAATATCACGTCCCTGGCAGACTCACTCGAGGAGCGCGGCCTGGTCGAGCGGCGCGCGGATGCCTCGGATCGGCGCTTTCGCCGGCTGGCGCTGACGCCGGCGGGCGAACGGCTCCGGGCGGCATTAGAGATCGCGCTGGCCGAGCCGCCGCATTTCCTCGACCGGCTAACGCCGGCTGAGCAGAAACAGCTGCTGCAGCTACTGGCCAAGCTCTTCGAGACCGAACGCCGCCGCTCCCGCTAGCGCGCCGCTTCGACCCGTCCCGGCATCGCGGCATCGGCCTCGCGCTGCAGGCGCGCCTCATTGCGCCGCAGAAAGACGATGACCGTGATGATCACGATGACGCCGACGACCGCCAGTGCCGCGTCGACCGTGCCCGAGAGCCGGAGCAACTGCTGGCCCAGCAGGTAAGCGGCGACGCCGTAGATCGTCGACCAGATGATGCCGCCCGCCGCATTGAAGATCAGGAAGCGGCGCCAGTGCATGCGGTTGACGCCGGCAAGGAAGGCCGCAAAGATGCGCAGCACAGAAACGAATCGCCCGAAGAACACCACCTTGGGCCCGTGTTTGTGGAAGAGGTACTGACCGAGCCTCAGGCGGTTCTCCTCCAGACGGATGTAGCGCCCGTACCGTTTGAGCAGCCGGTAGCCACCGGTGCGGCCGATCACGTACCCGATGTTGTCCCCGACGATCGCCCCCGCCGCGGAGGCGACGATCACCCAGAAGATCGAGAGCTTGCCGGTTGTCCCCGCGTAAATCGCGGCGGTGACCAGCATCGTTTCCCCCGGAACCGGAACGCCGATACTCTCGATGCCCACGAAGAAGAAGACCGCGAGGTAGCCATAAGTGGCCAGCACGCTGTCGAGGTTGCGTGCGAGGAAGTTGAGCATGGGAGCATCAGCCTAGCGGGACGCCCTAACAATCAGCTGATCTGGGCGGCCGGCGGGGCGTCGACGATCGCATCGGAGCCCGGGTATCGCCAGCGCGCCAGACCGCCGATGACCAGCACCGGGAGCGTGACAAGAGCCGCAATCACGAACAGGGTCGAATATTTGTTGGCACTGGCCAGGCCCGCCACGCCGGAGGTGGCCAGCGCGGCGCCGGCGAAGATCGCGGTCGCGAACAGCGACGTGGCGGTGCCACGGGCCTCGGGGACGACGTCGGTCGCCCAGGTCTGGAAGGTCGACTGCATGAAGGCGTAGGCGCCCCCGGCCAGGATGCTGGCAGCGAGGATGCCCTTCAGGTTCTGGGTCGCGCCGGCAATCAGGTATCCACTCATCAATAGTGCGGCGCCACCGGCCAGAATGAGTGCGGCCGGCAAGCGCCGCGCCACGTAACCAAACACGCGGGTGCAGAAGAGGACGGACACGCCGTAGCTCGCGACCACCGCGCCGGCGATCGCCGGGCTTTGCCCGTGAGACTCGAGCGCGGGCGCAAGATAGGTGACGAAGCCGAACATCACGGCGCCGACCAACACCGCGAGCAGCAGCAGGAGGACGGCCCACCCGTGGCGCAACACACCGGCCACCTGCTCGAGGGGATGCTGGCTCGACCGCGTGACCAACGACTCCGGGACACCCCGAAGCGCAATCGCGACCCCCAGTGCGAGGCCACCAGGGATGATGAAGAAATAGCGCCAGCTGAGAACGTGCGCCGTCAGGCCGGCACCGAGGGTACCCGCCGTGGTACCGAGGGCCACGAAGACCAGCACGTTGGTGATCGCCTGCTGCCGGAGCTTGAACGGGAAACGGTCCGCAAGGTAGACGAGGGTCGTCGGAAAGACACCGCAGGCAATGCCACCGGTGACGAATCGGGCGACGAGCAATGCCGTGAGACTCGGCGAGACCGCGGAGAGCACATCAGCGAGGGCGGTTCCCACCAAGGCCGCCCTGATAACACGAACGCGCCCGAAACGGTCCGAGAGCACACCGTAGAGCGGGGGCATGACCCCGTAGGCGAGGTAGTAGAGACTCGCAGCCCCCGAGACGGCGGCGAGCGAGACGTGAAAACTGGCGGCGATTGGGATGAGCAGGGGCGCGACCGCGAAGCGATCGGCCATAGTCGCGAAGGGACCGAGGTACAGGAGTCGTGGTACCCCCGGCTGCGCCTTCACCGCCAACGGGCTCAGCCCGTTGGTTCTCGCACGCCGACTTCGTCGAGGTGCGCCAAAAGGTCACGCGGGTCCTCGTAGACCCGATAGGCACCGGCCTGCTGCAACTCCTCGCGGCCGTAGCCGCCCGACAGCAACCCGACGCCCAGCGCGCGCGCCCGCTGCGCGGCCAACAGGTCCCAGACGCTGTCGCCGAAAACGATCGACTGAGCGATGTCGACCCCCAGACGGGCGGCGGCCGCCAGGAACAGGTCGGGGTCGGGCTTGGCGTGGGCCACGTCCTCCCGGGTGATCACGACCTTCGGCTCCACGCCGAGCAACTTGATCGATGGACCTGCGGTTTTGGTGCTGCCGCTGGTGGCGATCGCCCACGGCACGTTCTGCCGGGTCAGCCGGCTCAGCAGGTCGTGGGCCCCCGGCAGTGGGCGGACCTCGCCGAGCCGTCGCACGAAAGCCTCGGCGTGATCGGCGAGAAGGCGCTTCGCCTCCTCACCGCTGAGCTTCTTGCCAGTCTCGCGCAGCAACGCGTTCACGAAGAGGCCACCGCTCATCCCGATGCGCCGGTGGATCCGCCAGACGGACAACTCGGTGCCGGCTTTTGCAAGCACCTCGTGCCAGGCGAGCACGTGCTGATAGACGCTGTCGACCAGGGTCCCGTCGAGGTCGAACAGCAGGGCCGGAACTGGTTCCGCCACAGACGTAGTGTGGCACGCCAGCGCTCGACCGCGACTTGATCGCCTTTAACCTGCGTTTAACCACGCACCTGTAGACTGCACGCCCATGCCAAAAACGTCTCGACTGGCGATCATCGCTCACTATGGGAAAAAGGCAGACCTCGTTGCGTTCGCGGCGTTCAATCGCGACCGCCTGATCGAGTTCCAGCTCGTTGCCACGAGCTCGACGGGCAAGCTGTTAATCGACAAAGTCGGGCTCGCCGTCGAGTGTCTCGAATCAGGCCCGGTCGGCGGCGACGTCCAGATCGCCAACCGAGTGGTGGAAGGCAACGTCGACGCCGTGATCTTCATGGTCGATCCACTCGGGCAGCATCCCCACGACCCGGACATCCAGACACTGCTGCGGATCTGCAACGTGTGCAACATTCCGCTCGCGACCAATAGCGCCACGGCGGATGCCCTGATCGGCTCGCCGCTGCTAAACGCATCCAGCTAATATCGCTCCGTCGATCTCGCTGCGATAGGAGGATCACCGTCAGCACCGCATTCCTGTTGACATCGCTCATCGTCGTCGTTTCGCCGGGGACCGGTGTGCTGTACACGATGGCGGCCGGCCTTTCGCGCGGCGCTCGCGCGAGTGTCATCGCAGCAGTCGGATGCACGCTGGGGATCATCCCGCACATGGTGGCGGCGATCACCGGGCTTGCCGCGCTCTTACATACGAGTGCCGTCGCATTCCAGACGCTCAAGTACGTAGGTGTCGCTTACCTTCTTCTGCTCGCGTGGAGAACGTTGAAGGAGAAGGGGGCTCTCACGGTGGAGACGGAGACTGCTCCACGCTCAGCGACGAGCGTGATCGTCTCCGCCATCCTGGTCAACATCCTCAATCCGAAGCTCACCATTTTCTTTTTCGCGTTTCTCCCACAGTTCGTAAGTGCCAAGGATCCACAAGCGTTCCTCCGCATGGTCGAGTTGAGCACCGTTTTCATGCTGCTCACGCTCGTCGTCTTCGTCGCCTACGGGAGCTTCGCCGCGGCGATCCGCAAGCACGTCATCTCCCGGCCGAGGGTCCTCACCTGGATGCGCCGCGTCTTCGCCGGCGCATTCGTCGCGCTCGGCGCCAGGCTCGCGTTCGCCGATCGGTGACGGCCCTTCGGTGAAAAACAGCTCCGGCGGACACTGATCGAACAATCGAATAATGGCGGCCGCGAAAGGCCACCTATATGTGCTCGACGCCTGACCGTGGCTACCAACTGCTGATCCGCCACACCGCGATCTTGCCTGTCCTGCAGGCGATTGCACCCTTGCCGGGCGCGTCGCGCCGAGCGCCTCCCCCAACGCTATGGACCAACGTGTAACCGAAGTTAGCGTAGCCGGTGGTTTCCCCGTTCGTGATACCGGAGTAACTGAAGTCCTTTAGATCGAGTCGATCGCCCTTAGCGTGTTGAGCCGCGAAGTACGCAGGCAAAGTTCCGCGGTCCGTAGATGCGGGGTCCACTGGGAACTGCCGTCCTGGCGCGCCGTACCACTGAAACTGGTCCACCGGAGCGATGAATCGATCCGTCACGTCAGGCGTACCGGCGTTGTAGGCGTCAAGAAATGCGGCGACGACTAGCCTGGTGGTCTCCGCCGTGAACGTGTTGCACGGCGCCGTCGGCGCAGTGGAAACTCTGATAGATGGGCTCGAGCTTGTCGTCGCGCTTGGGCTACACCCGCTAACAAGCGCCCCGCCGGCCGTCAGAACGGCGGCGAGCGCCACGACACGTTCGCCCACTGACATAGCGACTCATCTATACCACTGAGCTTGTCGCACCTTGCGCTCGAGCGCAAAGTGATGGATCAGCTGGACTCTCCCGCGCTGACAGGGCGTGTTCGAACAGTGTCCAGGCTCGAGTCTAGTTTTGACTTCAGCGTTGCTGCGGCGATCGGCAGGTTATCCCGCTGCCCAAAACATGAAGGCAAAGATCCCTAGCAGCAGCAACACCAGGCCGACTACCGCGGCGGCGACGAGGCAGCAAGCCTGTCGAGTCCAGGCCCGATCCGGGCCCTCCGTTCCCGTAGATGAACCCATGTAGCCCCGCGACCCGTATATGTACCGGAACCGGCGTTACCTTCACCTACGGGATCCGCACTTCCTCCCCATCCTGGGCCCAGCGCGTATGGAACGACCCCTCCCGGTCGACCCGCTTGTAGCTATGGGCCCCAAAATAGTCGCGCAGGCCCTGCACGAGGTTCGCGGGGAGGCGGTCCCGCCGGTAGGCGTCGTAGTAAGCGAGCGACGACGAGAAGGCAGGCACCGGGATCCCGCGGTCGACCGCGACGCCGAGCACGCGCCGCCATGCGTCCTGCGCGGACGCCATCGCATCGCGGAAGTAGGGCGCCAGGAGGAGGTTCTTCAACACGGGCTCGGCTGCGTAGGCATCCGTGATCCGATTGAGGAAGCGAGCTCGAATGATGCAGCCGCCGCGCCAGATCCGTGCGATCGCCCCCAACTTCAAGTCCCAGCCGTACTCGTTGGATGCCGCTTGCATCTGCTCGAATCCCTGCGCGTAGGCCACCATCTTCGAGGCGTACAGCGCGCTGCGCACGTCGTCAACCAGCGAGCCGGGCGCGGCCGCCCGCATCGCGCCGTTGGGGCCGGCAAGGGTCCGCGAGGCGAGTTGCCGGTCGGCCTTGAGCGCCGATAAGAATCGGGCGAAGACCGCCTCGGTGATGGCGGTCACCGGGATCCCCAGGTCGAGCGCCGACTGCGACGCCCACTTGCCGGTCCCTTTCTGCGCCGCTTCGTCGAGGATGACGTCGACCAGCGGCCGGCCGGTCGCGCGGTCGCGCTTGGCCAGCACCTCGGAGGTGATCTGGATCAGGTACGACTCGAGGTCGCCCTTGTTCCATTCGGCAAAGATGCGCGAGAGCTCCTCCGCGCCGAGATTAAGCGCATGGCTGAGCAGGTCGTAGGCCTCAGCGATCAGCTGGATGTCGGCGTACTCGATCCCGTTGTGGACCATCTTCACGTAATGGCCGGCGCCGCCCGGACCGATGTAGGTGCAACACGGTTCACCGTCGACGTGGGCGCTGATCTGCGTGAGCATTCGCTCCACCTGCTGATAGGCGTCCCGCGCGCCACCCGGCATGATGCTGGGCCCGAGCAGCGCTCCTTCCTCGCCGCCGGAGACGCCGGTACCGATGAACCGAAGACCGCGTGCCTCTAGCGCCTTGCCGCGCCGCACGGTGTCGAGGAAATACGAGTTGCCACCATCGATCAGGATGTCGCCGGCGTCGAGGTGCGGCACAAGGTGATCGATGGTCTCGTCGACCGGGGGCCCGGCCTTGACCATCATCAGGATCCTGCGCGGCTTCTCGAGTTGGGTAACCAGCTCTTGTGGCGTGTGGGCCGGCGTGAACCGGCCTTCGGTGCCGAACTGCCTCATGAAGTCGTCAACCCGTGATGTCGTGCGGTTGTAGACGGAAACGCCGAACCCATTTCGCGCGAGGTTGCGAGCGAGATTCATGCCCATCGTCGCCAGCCCGACGACGGCGATGACACTCACCGCTTTTTTGAGCTCGCCCGTCGAAGGCTGACGCCGAGCATCACCAGCACGATCACCGGGATCAGCCACCAGGCGGCGATGTGGTTGACGTTCAGGACGGCCGAGAGGACCAGTCCGATGGCGACGGCGGCCGCCACCGTCCAGTCATCGCCGACGATGAAGTCGTACAAGAATCGCACCACCGCCACGATCCAGGAAAACGGTGGAGGCATTGCCTATGCCGCCGGCCGCAGGCCCAGGGCGCGGTTCCGCTCGAGCGTGATGTAGGTGATAGCCGTCGCCACGTAGAGGACCAGCAGCCCCGGAATCGCGGCATCGCTACCCGGCCAGTCGATCCCGAGACCCTCGATCGCCCAGAAGGTGCCGAAGGTGGTGAGAAGGATCCCGACGATCAACTGGAGCAGGCTGCGGGGAATCCGTCGAACACTCTGGTGCAGGGCAAGCCCGATCCCGCCGACGATGATCACCGCGCCGACGCCGCCGATCGCCGCACCGATGAGGTGATTCGCGCCCGCACCGAAAGTGACAACGATGAAGGCGACCTCGAGGCCCTCCAGCACAACGCCTTTGAAGGCGAGAAACCAGGCGGTCCAGTCCATACCGGGCCCCGTCCACTCGGCAGCCTCATGCGGGTCCTGGCCGCCGATGCCAGCGAGCCCTCGCGCGGCCACGCGCATGATGCCCTTGCGAAACCACTGGAGTCCGAAGGTGAGCAACAGGGCGCCGACGATCAAGCGCAACGGTCCGATCGGCACGCGACTGAGCGCGGCCCCCGCGACGACTACCACCACGGCCAGCACCCCAAAGCCGGACGCGGCGCCGATCAGCGTCGATCGCCAGCCGCGCGTCGCCCCGACGCCGACCACGATCGTGACCATCTCGATCGCCTCCACGGCTGAGGCGAGGAACGTCGTAAGGAGGACAGCCCAAAGGCCCGTCATGTTTTGACTCTAGCGGTTTGAGGCGTGTGCGTCACCCTACTTTCGAGTGAGCCCCCGCATCGCCCAACTGGTGTACGAATAAAGAGTGGGCGCAAAAGGCACCGATATCGCCACCAGCGAGACGCCAGTCCGGTCGCGACGTCCGAAACTCTCGGTTGCGGCGCCGGCCGATCCAGGCTTCGCCGCGCTGCGGCGCGCCGCACGCGCCGCCATCATCATTCCGCCGGTTCTCGCCTTCAGCACCCTGGTCCTCCACGGCGGGCAGAACGTCATCTTCGCCGTCTTCGGGTGTTTTGCCCTGCTCGTCATGTCGGATTTCGGCGGCCAGCGTCCGGCTCGCGCCATCGCCTACCTGAGCGCCACGTTCGTGGGCGCGCTGCTGGTCACCATCGGGACCCTGGCGTCGGCGTCGACTGTCGTGGCCGCCGCGGTCATGTTCGTGGTCGGCTTTGCGATCGCGTTCACCCGGGTCTTCGGCGGTTACGTCGCCGCGGCGCAGACGGGCATGCTCCTCTCCTTCGTGATCGCCGTGTCGATCCCAGCGCCGGCCTCTGCAATTCCCGCTCGGGTCGGCGGCTGGGTGATGGCCGGCATCATCTCGACGTTGGCCGGCGTCTTCCTCTGGCCGCGGTTCGAACGCGTCATGTTGCGCAAGCACGCCGCCAAGGCCTGCCTCGCCATCGCCAACCTGGTGGAGGCGTTACGGAAGAACGACCGCGAGCTGCCGCATTTGCTCGAGGCGGCGCGCCAGGCGGAGCGGGCCGCGCGGGAGGCGTACACGGCGACCGCGAAACGTCCGGCCGGCCCCACCCGCCGCGACCGGGCGTTCGTCCAGCTATTGACCGAGCTGCAGCGGGTCGTCGACATCATCGAGCGACCCTTTCAGCAACCGCGTGTTTCTCTGCGGCCCGAGATCGCCGAAGGCGACCGCCTCGCGGCGGCGATCGTGTCCGCGTTGCGCGCCAGCGCCGACGTCCTCACCGGCGGGGCGCCGCCGGACTTGCGCGCGGTGGACCAAGCCCGCGAGCGCCATCGGGCCGCGCTCGATCGCTGGGCCGCGGAGCAACTTCGGGCCGGACGGCCCGTCGACGAGGTCCTCGACGGCCTCGATGTTGATCACACACTGCGCGTCGTGGGATATCTCACGGTCGCGCTGGGTACCAACGCCGTCATCGCCGCGGGCCGACAACCCGATGAGGCGGTCAGCCTGCCCGTGACGGCACCGCGTCTCGAGGGCGTCAATGGGACGGTGATCCGCGTCGCACGAACGATCCGTACACACTTCGAACCGACCTCGACGGTGCTGCAGAACAGCCTGCGCGTGGCCGTCGGCCTGGCAATCGCGGTGCTGCTCGCCCGCATGCTGGGGCTGTCGCACGCCTTCTGGGTTGTCCTCGGCACACTCCAGGTCCTGCGATCCACCGCGCTCGGCACCGGGCGCACGACCGTGCAAGCGCTGATCGGCAACGTGATCGGCGTCGTCATCGGCGGCGCCTTCGCGCTCCTGGCCGGTAACCATCCGCTCGTGATGTGGGCCGCGCTGCCCATCGCGATCTTTGTCGCGGCCTATGCCGCCACCTCGGTCGGGTTTGCGGCGAGCCAGGCGGCGTTCACGATCAATCTGATCGTGGTCTTCAACTTGATCTCGCCCGCGGGTTGGCAGGTTGGGCTCGTACGCATCGAAGATCTGGCCGTCGGCGCGGCGATCAGCGTCGTCGTCGGGGTGCTGCTCTGGCCGCGCGGGGCGCGGCGCGAGCTGGCCAAAAGCGTCGCCGGCTTTTACCGCCTCGTGATCGCGTACCTGGATCGGACGTTCGACCGGGTCCTCGGCTTCGAGCGGGCGGCCGGCCCCGACCCGGCCCGCCGGGCGGTGATCGAGGCCGCCGAGCGCGCTGGCGAAGCGTTCGATGCCTTCCTCAACGAACGGTCGGCGACCCCGCTCGACCCGCAGACCGCCGGCTTCCTGCTCGCCGCCGGGAACCACGCGATTCTGGCCGGCGACTTGCTCGATGTCATTTCCACGCGGCTGCGGTATCAGGCCGGCGGTTGCCCGGACGGTGCCCGCGCCGTGCGCGCCCAGGTGGGCATCCTCCTGGATGGCTTCGCTCGTCTGGCCGACCGGCTCGCGCTACAGCCACCGAAGGGGGACGTCGACCACGTCTCTCTGCCGGCGTTGCGGGCCGCGGCACTCGACTGCTTGCGCCGTTGGCGGAACGATGAGCGCGCCGGCCGTGGCGCGTTGGCTGTGGTGATGGCCGGCGAATGGTCGCAGAACCTTGCGCGACTCGAGGACGACCTCGAGGAGCCGGTGGCTCGCGCTGCGGATGCGGCGCGCACGCCCTGGTGGCGCTAGCCCCTTTCGCCTCTCCCTGTGGGGGAGGGCCGGGTGGGGGCCAGTAACACGGCGAACAGATCCGTGTACTGCACGCGCCCTTCGCGCGTGACCGCATAGGGCGAATAGCCCGCTCGACCGGCGACCCATGCGACACCGGCGCTGCCCATCGCAAAGCCGGCCGTCGCATAGGCGTCGGCCAGCGTCAGGCTTGGGCCGGCCACGGTCAGGCTGAGCAAATCTTCGTTGGGCATTCCAGTCCGCGCATCGACGATGTGGTCACCTCGCTCGTAGTTCCCACTGGTCGCAACCGCGAGGTCGGTCACCTGCAGCACCGTGGCCACCGCCGACGCATCGCGGGGATGCCGGATCCCGATGTGCCAGTCTCGCCCTGGCTCGGGCTTGCCGCGCGCGACGATGTCGCCACCGGCGTTGATGCAGAAGTTGCGCGCCCCTCCCTCTTCGAGCAGCCCGGCGGCGCGCTCCACCGCCCAGCCCTTGACGACGCCTGATGGATCGAGGCGGCCGTCTGCCCGGCAATTCCATGCGTTGAAGACGCCATCGGTTTCCCGGCGCAGGTCCTCGCATAGCGATAGCACCTCGGCGACGTCAGCATGACATTCGTCGAGGATCAACTCGCCGCGTCCAAGCCGGCTGATTTCGCTGGCCGCCTGGTACGGGCTGAAGCGGGTATCGACCTGACGCAACCATTCGAACCCATGCTCCATCAATGCGGCGTCGATGTCAGCGTCTCGCAGGTCGATCGAAATCGCGGTTCCCATGATGTGCTCGACCCTGATGCGGCGGGTCATCGTCTCAAGCATGGGCCTGGTCGAGCGCGGATTGCACCGACTGGGCATACGAGTCGCTGGTATAGGTTGCGCCGGAAAGACTATCGATCTGGGCACTCTGCGCTTGCAAAACCTCGTCATGCAGCCGGGGCGAGGCGTACTGGCTGATCTCCGCCGAACGCGGCCGGTCGAACGGCAGCTGCACCGCCTGCACGTCGGTGATCCGTCCGCCGGCGATCGTGATCTTGACCTGGGTATCGCCGAACTGGTTGGGGAAGTCCTGACCGGTGTATTGCCCGTCTTTATAAGTCGGACCGGTGGGCGAAGGCGTCGGCGTCGGCGCGCTCGAATCACTGACCGACGGTGAGGCACTGGGAGTTGGGCTCGCTTGGGACACGTCGGCGGCAGGGGTTTTGGGTCGCGCCTGCGCCGGCGTCTTGAAGCTGAAGAGCAGCACCACCGCGATCGCGGTGGCGACGATGGCGACGGCCGCTCGGGTTGGCATGATCGGTCTCAAAGCAGCGCGAAGCGCTCAAAATGGATTTGCTGGTCCGGCACGCCCGAGGCCCGAAGGATCCCCTGCACTCGCTCCATCATCGATGCCGGCCCGCAGACGAAGACGTCGCGCGACGCCACGTCGGGGACCAGCCGACGGAGCGTCTGCTCCGACAGCGGGTCGTCCGGTAGCTCCGGCGTGCCTCGCTGACCGATCAGGTAATGAATCGAACCCCGGCGATCGCGAATGAGCTTTTCCAGTTCATCGCGGAAGACAACGTCCTCCCAGGAACGGGCGCGATAGATGAGCGTGATGGCGTCCTTCTTTGGCGGAATCTCCTCGATCAGCGCTCGCAGGGGAGTGATGCCGATGCCGCCGGCGACCAGGAGCACCTTCGAGCGACGTTGCCGCTTGGCCGTGAAGAGACCGTAGGGGCCCTCGACGGCAACGCGGGTACCG
>DASZJR010000126.1:0-13381 GCA_035947855.1 Candidatus Dormiibacterota bacterium | reverse complement strand
GCCGTCCTCCTGCTGATAGTTCTCGATGATCGCGACCACCGTGCGCGGGAGGGCCAGACCGGAGCCATTGAGCGTGTGCACGAATTGTGGCTTGCCGCCCTTCTCTCGATACCGGATATTGGCGCGGCGCGCCTGGAAGTCGCCGAAGTTCGAGCAGGAGGACACCTCGAGGTAGCGGTCGTCACCGGGGACGTAGGCCTCGAGGTCGTACTTCTTCCATTGAGCAAACCCCATGTCGCCGGTGCACATGAGGAGCACTCGATAGGGGATCTCGAGCAGCTGCAGCACTGACTCCGCGTCTTTGACCAGCGACTCGAGCTCGTCTATCGATGTCGCAGGCTCGACGAATTTCACCAGCTCCACCTTGTTGAACTGATGCAGCCGGATGTAGCCACGGGTATCCTTGCCGGCGGCGCCCGCTTCGCTCCGAAAGTTCGTAGACCAGGCGACGTGCTTGATGGGCAGATCCGCTGCGTCGAGCACTTCATCGCGGTAGAGATTTGTGACGGGCACCTCGGCCGTCGGGATCAGGAAGAGATCGCGCTTCTCGATCCGAAAGGCGTCCTCCTCGAACTTCGGAAGCTGGCCGGTGCCGGTCATCGAAGCTCGATTGACCAGCTGCGGCGGCAGGATCTCCGTATACCCGTGCTCGCGAATGTGCAGGTCCATCATGAAGTTGATCAGCGCGCGCTCGAGCCGTGCGCCAGCACCCTTCAGAAAGACGAAGCGAGAGCCGGTGACCTTGACCGCGCGCTCGAAATCGATGATCCCGAGCCGCTCGGCGACTTCGTAGTGGGGCCGCATCTTGAAACCGGCCGGTTTGCGGCCTTCGTGACCCCAGGTCCGGACCGTCACGTTGCCTGTTGCATCTTTCCCTTCGGGCACGGAGTCATCGGGTAGGTTCGGGACTTCAAGCAGCAGGGCGTTCAGCCTCGTATCAATCGGCGCGACCTTCTGTTCGAGGGCCTTGACCTCGTCCCGCATCCGGCGCAGTTCCTCAACCGCCGCCTCGTCGCGGCTCTTCGCCATGGCGGCCGATCGCCGGTTCTGCTCGGCCTTCAGCTGCTCCAGCCTGGTGACCATCTCGCGGCGCTCCGCATCGAGCCGGAGGATCTCGTCGACCGGCGCCGGCTCACCCTTCTTACGCGCACCCTCTTTGACGAGGTCCGGGTGCTCGCGAATGAAGCTAAGGCTCAGCATGACGGGTCCGCAGACTTGGGAAGAGGATGACGTCACGGATCGACGGCTGGTCGGTGAGGATCGCAACCAGGCGGTCGATGCCCAGCCCCATCCCACCGGTCGGCGGAAAGCCGTATTCGAGCGCGGTGAGGAAGTCCTCGTCCATCGGATGCGTCTCCTCATCGCCCGCGGCGCGAGCACGGGCCTGGTCTTCGAAGCGGGATCGCTGGTCATCAGGATCGTTGAGCTCCGAGAACGCGTTGGCGATCTCCTCGCCCGCGATGAAGAGCTCGAAGCGATCGGTCAGCCGCGGGTCGCTGGTGCGGCGCCGCGCAAGTGGCGAAACCTCGACCGGGTGCCCGAGAACGAAGGTTGGTTGCACCAGCGTGTCCTGCACGAGTTCCTCGAACAGCTCGGCGATAAGCCCGCCCCATCCCAGGCCGGGCTTGGGCTCGATGTTGTATTTTTTGATCAGCGCCTCGAGGGCCGGCACCTCGGCCTTGCTCACGTCCTGACCGACCGCCTGGCTGACGGCGTCCACCATCTCGACTCGCTTGAAGGGCCGGGTGAACGCGATTTCCTGGCCCTGGTACTGGATCGTGGGATGGCCCTTTACCCGCTCGACCAGGTGAATCACCAAGGACTCGGTGAGCTCCATCATGCCCTCGACATCCGTGTAGGCCTGGTAGAGCTCGAGCATCGTGTACTCCGGGCTGTGCCACTGATCCATCCCCTCGTTGCGGAAGATCCGGCCGATCTCGAAGACGCGGTCGTAGCCGCCGATGATGAGCCGCTTCAGGTACAGCTCGAGCGCGATGCGCAGGTAGAGATCCATGTCGAGCGCGTTGTGGTGGGTCCGAAAGGGGCGCGCCGCCGCCCCGCCGGCCAACGCCTGCAGAACCGGCGTCTCGACCTCGACGAATGCGCGGCCGCGGAGAAAGGTCCGGGTCTCGTCCACCAGGCGGCTGCGGCTGAGGAAGACATCCATCACCTCGGGATTCGCGATCAGATCCAGGTACCGCTGCCGGTAGCGAAGTTCCTTGTCTTTCAAACCGTGATATTTCTCGGGCAAGGGTCGCAGCGCTTTGGCCAGCAGGACGAAATCCTCGATCTCGCAGGTGATCTCCCCACGTCTGGTCCTAAAGAGCGTGCCGTGGACGCCGATGATGTCGCCCAGGTCGAGGTCGGTAAATCGCTTGTAGGCTTCCTCGCCGAGTTTGTCGACCTTGGCCAGCAGCTGGATCCGTCCGGCGTAGTCCTGGATGTGCGCGAAGGTGGCCTTCCCCATCACCCGGATCGCGACCAAGCGGCCGGCGAGCGCGACGCGATCGCTGCGGGCCTCCGCACCCGAAGACTTCTCTGCTTGCTCGAACAACGCCAGCGCTTCCGCCGAGCTGTGGGTGCGATCGAAGCGACTCTGGTACGGCTCGATGCCCTGCGAGCGAAGCGCTTGCAGTTTCTGTCTTCGCTGCAGCTCCTGCTCGCTCCGCTCAGCTTCCATTCCGCGAAAGTCTAAAGGGTCGCGCTTTTCGGACCGCTAGAGGATGTCGAAGGAGCGACTGTGCATAGGCCGATCCGGCCGGAACGGATTATCGGCCGGCTTCAGCCGCCCGGTCATCGCGTCCACCGCTCGCCGACTGCCGCCAATGCTGCCCATGATGCCGTGACCGCTGTAGCCGGTATTGACCGCCAGTCCGGGTATTTCGGTCGGTCCCAACAACGGTCGCCGGTCGGGAGTGTAGGTGTACTGGCCGGCCTGCAACCACCAGGACAATTGCGACGACCTCCAGACGTCCCTCCAGAAGGGAACGATGCGCGCCAGCGCGTGATCGCTCGTGGGGTCGAGGAGACCAAAGGCGAAGGCGGCGGAGGTTGGGACATCGTCGAGCGGCGGCTCGGCCGGCGCGGGAGCGGTCCAGAGTGCGTGAGCTCCGCGGCCGGCGGGCCGCCAGTGGGCGCCGGTTTCGAACTCGATTGTCATCGGCGCATCGGGCGGCACCTGCGGCACGTCGGGGATGATCAGCTTCTGCCGGCGCACGGTGGCCAGCGGCAGGTCGAGGCCCGCCAGCCGGCCGAGCGGCCCGGAGAGCGGACCGGCCGCGATGACGACGGTCTCCGCGGCGATCGATCCGGCCGGAGTCGTGACGCCACGAACGCGATCGCCCTCCCGCACGAAGCCAGTCACCGCGCTGCCCGTTTCGAAGCGTGCCCCGCTCGCCCGTGCCAGTTCGAGGGCCAGGCGTCGCGGTTCGAGCCAGCCATCGCCCTGGCGGAAGCGCGCGTTCAGGATGTCGCCCGCCAGGTACGGGAAATGGCGTCTCGCCTCCGGGCCGTCCAGCAGCTCGACATCATCGAGTCCCCACGCACGCTGGGCCGCGACGAGATCGCGCTGCGCCCGCGCGCCGTCGTCGGTGCGAGCGACGAACAGATACCCCTGATGGCGCAGCCCGAGGTCGACCCTCTGCTGGAGGTCGTCGAAGAATGCCACACTCTCGCGGACCAGCTCGACCTCCTCAGGGTTGTCGAACTGCAACCGAAAGGCACCCGTGGCGACCGGCGTCGTAAGTGTCGCGAGCGCGGGGCGCTTTTCGAGGACAATCGTCCGAAGTCCGGCACGTTGGGCGAAGAAGGCTGTGGCGCAGCCGATGATGCCGCCGCCGACGATGACGAGATCGGCGCTCTCGGTCGCTAGCGGACCTCGATGATCAGCATCTTGGTCGAGCCGCCCGGCGTGACGACCGAAACGTCGTCGCCGACGTGCTTGCCAAGGAGCGCCTTGCCGACCGGCGACTCGAGCGAGATCCGACCCTTGCTCGGTTCCGCCTCGGCGGAGCCGACGATCGTGAACGCCTCGTCGCCGTATTCGTCGTGGACCTTCACCGTCGAGCCCACCTCGACGACACCTTTGACGTGCTTGCCTTCGATGATGCTGGCGTTCCGCACCAGCTTCTCGAGCAGAAGGATCCGGCCTTCGACGAAACCCTGTTCGTTCTTGGCGTCGTCATACTCGGCGTTCTCGTTGATGTCGCCGAATTCCTTCGCCTGCCGGATGCGCTCGGCAACCTCGGGACGGCGCTTGTTGCGAAGCACCTCGAGCTCGGCCTGCAGGCGGTTGAGACCCTCCTGCGTGAGGTATACGACCTTGTCGTTTTCCATGGTAGCCATCAAAAGCCGCCGTATTATACGGGATTCCCGCCGCGAGTTCGCTAGCTCAGAATCTGGATCGTCAGCGGCGCGAGATTCTCTCGGACCCGCATCGCGGCACCCATCGGAAGCACCACCAGGAAGAGGCCGTGGAGGGTGTAGGAACCGGGCGCCAGCGTGCTCGAAGTCGGCCAATCCGCGGTGAAGGTCGCGGTCTCGCCGGCCTTCAACGCCTTGTGGCCAAGGGCCATGCACATGACCGCCGGTACCGGCTGTTGCCAGATCTGCCGGTGCTGGCTGTCTTCGGCCCAGATGTGGAGCGTCTGGACGCAGCCGATCTCATAGTCGATCGGTCCGGTCACGGTCAGGGTCAGGTGAACGGTACCGCCGGCCGCCAGCTGGGCGGGCGATGCCACGGCGTAGAACGGGCCATTTACCCCGGAGACGATTCCGGATGGGCTGGGCGTAGGGCTTGGGCCCGGCCCGGCCGCCTGTGCGCCACAGCCGGCAAGCAGGAGAGCGAACAGGAGCAGCCCAATACGTTCCATGCCCATACGACGCGGCGGAGTCGGAAAAGTTCCTGGGTCAGGCGGCTTCGCAGGATAGCGGAGCATCCTCGATCTCGCCGTCGAGCGAGAAGGGGCCCGGATCGATCGCCAGCGCGGCATCGAGGACGACCGTTACATCGGCGGGACTCGCCACGGACTGGACCATGGTCCGCAGCCGGGCGGCACCTCGGAAGCCCCGGAGGCCCCAGGCGATGAACTTGCGGAGCAGCCGCGGGCCCCGCTCCGGCCCGTAATAGTCGAGCACCAGGTCGCAGTGCCGCCGGACCAGTTCGATCTGCTCGATCCAGGAGAGCGCGGGGAGCGACTCGCCGGTCGTGAGCCGAGCCACGGTCTGGCGCACCAGCCAGAGGTTGCCGAGGATGCCGCGGCCCAACATCACGGCGTCGACACCCGATTCGTGGATGCGCCGGACCGCGTCGTCGGGCGTTCGCAGGTCGCCACTGCCGGCCACCGGGATCTTGACCGCCGCCTTGACCTGCGCGATCGCGATCCAGTCGGCGGACGGGTCGTAGCGCTGCGAGCGCGTGCGGCCATGCACGGCCAGGCCCTGGATGCCGGTCGCCTCCAGCCGCGTTGCCATCTCGAGATAGTTGCGCGTGGCGAAGTCCCAGCCGAGGCGGATCTTGGCCGTCACCGGCACTGACACCGCACCGACGACAGCTTCCGCGACGCGGGAGGCGAGGTCGGGATCGCGAAGCAGCGACGACCCGCCCGAGGTCTTGACGACTTTTGGCACCGGGCAGCCCATGTTGATGTCGATGATGTCGGCACCGGCCGCCTCCGCCATTCGGGCGGCCTGCGCCATCACACCGGGAGCGCCCCCCATCAGCTGGACCGAGACGGGTCGCTGGTCCCACTGGAGGTCCATCAGCCGGAACGACTCGCGGTGCTGGCGGACGAGCGCCTCGCTGCTGATCATCTCGGTGCATGCGAGACCGGCGCCGAACTCGCGGGCGATCTTGCGGAAGGGCGCGTCGGTGACGCCCGCCATGGGCGCGACGTAGACCGGGGAGACGAGCGTGTAAGGACCGATTTTCACGGGGCTACCAGCGTATCAGTCTCGCAGCCTTTCCACGCCGGGGCTGCTCATTCCTCGCAGCCTTTCCACGCCGGGGCTGCTCATTCCTCGCAGCCTTTCCACGCCGGGGCTGCTCATTCCTTCGGGCGCAGGCGGAGCTCGAGCAGCAGGGCGATCACACCCAGCATCAGGATCGGTCCGACGTTCTGCGCGTTGATGAAGATCGCGAAGAGCGTGGCAGCGGCGATGAAGATGGCCGCCGGATCGCTGATCGGCGAACTTGATTCCCGCTTCAGCGGTGGGGTTGGCTCGGGCTTTGCCAGCGGGGTCTCGTCAGGCATTGAGCTCATGGATCATCCGCAGTCCTTCCAGCATCAGCCGCTGATCGACCAGCTCGATCACCGGGGTCTCGGCGGCGATCAATCCCGCCATCCCCCCGGTGGCGATTACCCGGGGGTTCTCGCCAAGCTCCTTCTTGATACGGGCCACCATCCCCTCCACCTGGGCGGTAAAGCCGAAGATGATGCCCGCCTGCATGCTCTCGGCGGTGGTCCGCCCGATCACCGTGGCCGGGGCCTTCAACTCGACCCGCTGGAGCCGCGCCGCCCGTTCGTAGAGCGCGTCGACCGAGATGCCCATCCCCGGCGCGATCGCGCCACCGAGATAGTCGCCTTCCTTGGAGACCACGTCGTAAGTCGTCCCGGTGCCGAAGTCGATGATGATCAGTGGACCGCCGTACCTCTTGAAGGCGGCCATGGCGGCCACGATCCGGTCCGCGCCGACTTCCTTGGGGTCGCGGTAATGGATCTTCAAGCCGGTCTTGATCCCCGGGCCCACCATCAGCGGCTCTCGACCGAAATAGCGCTCGATCGCCTGCACCAGGCTGCTGTTCAGCGGCGGGACGACGCTCGCGACGACGACGGCGTCCACGGCCTTGGGATCGAAGCCCTCCTGGCGCATCAGCTGCACCATCGAGAGGCCCAGCTCATCCGGCATGCTGTCGCGGCGGGTGGCAAGCCGCCAGTCATGCCGGAGTTGATCACCCTCGAAGAGCCCGAACGTCAGGTTCGTGTTCCCGAGGTCGATCGCCAGCAACACGCCGTCAGTCTACCCGCGCAAGATCGGGAGGCTTTGGTTTCTACAATATGACGTGGCCACCGCCAATTGGAATCCGGCCGAGGAGACGCGCAAGCTGCGGCCATTCTGGCGGGAGGGCCGGATCATCCAGTGGCCGGCTCGGGAAAGCCGCCGCCGCCTGCTCCTGGCTGAAGTGGTGCGGGCCTTCCCCCTGGGAAAACGAATGGCGGAGGCCGACGTTGACGCCATCCTCCGCGAGTTCTGGCCTGACCACTGCCAGCTCCGGCGCGCGCTCGTCGAGCGCGAGTTGCTGAACCGGAAAGACGGCGTCTACTGGCGCGTCGGCTAAGCGAGGCCGCAGGCTGAGCCGCGCCTTAGCGCGTAATAGGGCGGGCGTCGGATGCGGCCTGTACCCGCATACGAGGCCGTCGTGATTTCGGCCGAGTGCGGGATGGGCCGCTGGACGACGCCGCCGCCCGGTAAGTTAGGTCGCCTACAATTCTGGCAGCCTGTTTGAGGCTCTAGAAGATTCGGTGGGAGGGGAAACATGAAGCGTCTAGCCATGATCCTGGTCACAGTGGCCATGGTGCTCGCCGCCTGCGGCGGCAGTTCGTCCGCGCCGGCGGCTTCAACCTCGAGCGGACCAAGCAAAGTTGCCGCCATTGCGGCCGAGGTCCCATCATCGGTGCCGACGCCAATTCAGATCGCGACCGATGCGACCTACCCGCCCGACGAGTCCATCGATCCCACCACGGGCGACATCATCGGTTGGGATATCGACCTGGGCAAGGCGATCTGCAAGGTGATGGGGGTCGTGTGCACGTTCAATAATGTCAGCTTCGACAACATCATTCCTCAGCTCACCGCCAGTAATCCACGCTATCTGGTCAGTCTTTCCAGCTTTACGCCTACGTCCGATCGCGAGGCCAAAGGCATCGATTTCGTCAGCTACTACAAGGCGGGAGAAGGCTGGGTCGTCGCGGGGTCGAGCACCATCACGGTGAATAGTGCAGCGGACATGTGTGGCCATACGATCGCGGTGGAGACCGGAACAACCGAAGAGGGCGACGCCTGGGCATACATTGGCAAGCAAATCGGCGGCGCTGCACTCGCAGGTGGCAAAGACAATTGCACCGCCGCCGGCAAACAGGACCTCAAAGTCTCCAACTTCGAGAAGCAAACCGACGCGAACACCGCGTTGCTCTCCGGGCGCGCTGACATCGGCTTTCTCGATTCTCAGATTGCCGCCTACCAGGTCAAGGCGACCAGCGGAAAGGTGAAGACGACGGGCCAGGGCTGCAGTGTCGCGCCCTACGGCATCGCGCTCCCCAAAGGCAGTCCGCTGGAAAAGCCCATCCTGGACGCGGTCAAGTACCTGATCGACAACGGCTATTACAAGACGATCCTCCAGAACTGGAGCGTTTTGGATGGCGCGATTCAGACCTCGGACGTCAAGATCAATGACAACAATTCGATCGGACCGACGTGCGTGCCCTAAGGGAATAGGGCGCGAGCCCGTGTGGCTGAGGTAGAAGCGCCGCGCCCGGCGGCGATCGAAGCGGTCCCGGTGAGGCACCCGGGGCGCTGGGCAGCGGCGATTGTCGTACTGGCCGTCGCCACCTACATCGTCTACACGGTGGTGACCGCCGTCCAAAACGATCACACGGCGCGCGGCTCAGGCTGGGCCGCCGTGGGCTTCTATCTCTTTAATGGCCTCATCTTTCGAGGGATTCTCGTCACCCTCGAGTTGACCGCACTGGCCATGGCGGTCGGCATCGTCCTGGGCGTGATCCTCGCCGTGATGCGCTTGTCCCCCAACCCGGTCATGTCCTGGGTCAGTTGGCTCTACATCTGGTTTTTCCGTGGCACACCGGTCCTGGTCCAGATCTTCTTCTGGTTCAACCTGAACCTTGTGCTCAAGAGTCTCGATATTGGCATTCCATTCACTCCGCTATGGCTGCACGCGAACACCAATACATTGATCCCGCCATTCATGGCCGCGCTCCTGGGCCTCGGCTTGAACGAAGCGGCGTACATGGCTGAGATCGTCCGTGCCGGCATGATCTCTGTTGAGCATGGGCAGACGGAGGCCGCTCAGGCTCTGGGGATGAATCGCGGTCTCGTCATGCGGCGCATCGTCCTGCCCCAGGCCATGCGGGTCATCATTCCGCCGACCGGAAACGAGACGATCTCGATGTTGAAGACCACATCGCTGGCATTCGGAGCCTCGGTCACTGAGCTTTTCACTCGCCAGCAGCAAATCGCGACCGCGACCTACGACGTTCTCGAACTGCTGATCGTTGCCAGCATCTGGTACCTGGTGATGACGTCAATCCTTACGGTCGGCCAGTATTACATCGAGCGACGTTTCGCTCGCGGCACCCAGCGTGGGCTTCCCCCGACACCATGGCAGCGCTTCCGGCGGATGCTGTTCACCTTCCATGCTCCACCGCCGGCCCAACAGGAGCTGCCCGTGTTGCTCCCCAGGGGGCACTAGCGACGTGAGTCCGATTCCCATGGTCAAGGCCGAGGCGGTGCACAAGAGCTTCGGCCGGCTCGAGGTGCTGCGCGGCATCGATCTCGAGGTCCAGCCGAAGGAGGTGATGTGCATGATCGGCCCCTCCGGCTCGGGCAAGAGCACCTTCCTCCGCTGCATCAATCACCTGGAGAAGATCGATTGCGGCCGGCTGTCCGTCGACGGCGAACTCGTCGGCTACAAGCAACGGGGTGACAAGCTGTACGAGCTTCCGGACGCGGAAGTCTGCAAGAAGCGCTCCGAGATCGGCATGGTCTTCCAACGGTTCAACCTCTTCCCCCATATGACGGCCCTGGATAACGTCATCGAGGCGCCCATGCGGGTGAAGCGCGAAAGTCGGGCGGTCGCCGCCGAGCGGGCGCGCACACTGCTCCAGCGGGTTGGCCTGGCGGACAAAGTCAACGTCTATCCCAACCAGCTCTCCGGTGGTCAGCAACAGCGGGTGGCGATCGCGCGCGCCCTGGCGATGCAGCCGAAGCTGATGCTGTTCGACGAGCCAACGTCCGCGCTCGACCCGGAGCTGGTTGGCGAGGTGCTCGACGTCATGCGGGGCCTGGCCGACGACGGCATGACGATGGTGGTCGTGACGCATGAAATCGGCTTTGCCCGAGAAGTCGGCGACAGCCTGGTCTTCATGGACGGCGGCGTGATCGTCGAGGCCGGTAATCCCCGCGACGTGCTCGGGAACCCGCAGCAGGAGCGGACGCGCGCCTTTCTGTCGAAAGTGCTCTAGTAGATGTCCTCTTTGCGGCTGTCTTCGTCGGCCTCGGGGACTTCCACCTCATCGTCGGCCGACTCTACCGTGTGCATGCCGTCCAGCTCTTCGGCCGGCTCCTCGCCATCCTCCTCGGTTTCCTCGACGTCGGCGTTCCGGCTGAGCAGCGACTCCTTGGCGTAGGGCCGGAACTCGTCACGCCCCCGCTTGATTGGGAACGACGGGCGCCCGAAGAACTTGGGGTCCTGGTAGGTCTCCCGGACGATGATCTTGACGGCGCCACCGTCGCAGGCCGCGACTGCTCCGGAGTAGCGATTCCCGCCCTCGAGGAACTTGATCAACCGGCGCCCGAGGGCGTGCTCCAGGTGGCCAAGATAGATGCCACGCGACGTCTCGACGTTCATGGTGTCGCCAGCCACGATCAACTTGACTGGGTCGCCGCCGGCAACCTTGCTGCAGGGGTCACCCTCGGCGTGGACATGGAGCGCCGTCAGCGAGGTCTTGCCGGTCTCCTCGATGAAGGCGTCGACGTCGACCTTTGCCTTGGAGGTGGGGACGGGCTGTCCGCCGCGCAGCGCCTGGAGCTTGCTCAGGTTCTTGACCGCGATCGGGTTGACCGGATTCATCTTCAGGGTGCCCTTGTAGGCGTCCGTGGCCTCGGTGAGCTGGCCGAGCTCGGTGTAGGCCTTGCCGAGGCGGTTGAGGGTGTCCTCGTCCGGGCCAAACCGGTCCATGATGCCTCGGTTGACCTGAACGGCCTCGACCCAGCGGTTCGCGAGGGCGAGCTCGATCGCCTCGTCGACATACTGAGCCCTTGGTTTGATGCGCTCTGCGAATTCGGCCATCGCCTGCCCTCCTGAGATGCGTCGCATACCTTACGCGCGCTCGAAAAGCGTTGTCAAGCCTGCGTTCGAGTTGCTGGGCATCACAACGGCGGCACCGCCGGATGCTTGCTACAAACACCCCCGATTATTAGTCGGTATTAGAAGTCTTGCCCGTTTTGTTGCCGCGATCGGCGCAAGGTTGTATAAAGAGCTACGCGTTCGGGCGACGCGAATTCGGGATGTATTCAATTTTGGAGGAGGACGCGTATGAGATTGCCTAAATTGCTCGCCGTGCTAGCCGTGGCGAGCGTGGGGCTGGCGGCGTGCGGCTCGAGTACGACGGGCGGCACGAGTATCAAGGGAACGATTAAGGTCGGCATCGACCTGCCCGTCAGCGGGTCCGATGCCTCGGACGGGCAGCCGACCCAGAACGGCGCGAAGCTGGCCATCAAGCTGGCGGGGAAGGTCTGCGGCGCCTCGAGTCACACTGACGCGTGCTTTACCCTGACGGCGTTTCCGCTGGATGACGCGGTCAACGGCGTCCACGACGTCGGCCAGGGCGCCAAGAACGTCCAGCAGTTCGTGTCCGACAACAGCGTTCTCGGGATGGTCGGCCCGTTCAATAGCAGCGTGGCCGCCGGCGAAGTCCCCATCGCCAACGCCGCGAACCTGGCGATGATCAGCCCGTCCAACACGAGCGAGTGCCTTACTCAGGAACCGGCCGACGGTCACTGCAAAGGGCAGGCAGCCAAGATCCGGGCGGCGACCGGCAAGAACAACTATTTCCGCGTCTGCACCACGGACCTGATCCAGGGACCGGCTGCGGCGGACTACGCGTACAACAAGCTCGGGAAGAAGAAGGTCTTCGTCCTCAACGACCAGCAGCAGTACGGTCTCGGCATCGCGAAGAACTTCGCGGCCCAGTTCGCCAAGGACGGCGGCACCGTGCTCAACTCGGATCTGGGCGGGTTCGATCCGAGCTCGCAGACGGATTTCAGGTCGCTCCTGAGCCGAGCAACGTCACTGCAGGCGGACGTCATCTTCTTCGGCGGCACCACGGCGACCAAGGGCGGCCAGATTCGCAAGCAGATGTCTGGATCCGACATTCCGTACGTCGCCGGTGACGGCATCTCCGGCAACCAGTTCGCCAAGGATGCGGGCGCCAACGCGACGAACAGCTACTTCACCGTCGCGGGGCCCTATCCGTTGAAGCTCTCGACGGCGACGACGTTCAACGCGGCTTACAAGACCGAATACGGCGCGGATCCTGGCGCCTATAGCGCCCAGGCATACGACGCCGCGAAGATCATCATTGCCGCACTCGGCAGGGCGATCGACGACGCGGGCGGCAGCATGCCGACCCGTGACCAGGTGCGTGCCCAGGTGGCCAAGACGCAGGGCTACAACGGCGCGATCGGGACCACCAGCTTCGACGCCAACGGCGACACGACCTTGAAGATCATCACGATCTACAAGTGGACCTCGACGACCGACACCGGCGGGACTTTCGTCGATCAGGTCACCGTCTCCTAACTCTCCGATCGATCAAGGGGCAGGGCCGCCGCCCTGCCCCTTTCCTTTGGACCCGGGGGCTGGCTAAACTGTTCGCCAGCCGACCACGACGCCAGCCAGGGAGGAGGGATGCGGTACTTCGTCGAGCAGATGACCCTTGGACTCACCAACGGCGCCATCTACGCCCTCATCGCCCTCGGCTACACAATGGTCTACGGGATCATCGAGCTGATCAACTTTGCGCACGGCGACATCTTCACGGTCGGCGGCCTCATCGGCCTGACGGCCATCGGCCTGCTTGGCCTTGACCACGCCTCGCCTGCGCTCGTCATTCCCGGCGTTGTCGTGGTTTTCGCGGTTGCCATGACACTCAACGGTCTGGTCGGCGTCGCGATCGAGCGGGTCGCCTACCGGCCGCTCCGCAACGCGCCCAGGCTGGCGCCGCTGATCACCGCCGTAGGGATGTCTTTTGTTCTCGAGGGGGTCATTTTCCTGATCAAGGGATCGAATGACATCTCGTATCCGAATTTGCTTCCAACAGGTAGCCTCAACCTGGGCCTGGCGTCGATTGGCATATCCAACATCCTGATCGTCGTGATTGCGGTTGCCCTCATGGTTGCGTTGAACCAGTTCATCCAGCGCACGCGGATTGGCCGAGCGATGCGGGCCACCGCGCAGGACCGTGACGCGGCCCGGCTGATGGGCATCAACATCAATCGAACGATCGCCATCACCTTTTTTATCGGCTCGGCGCTGGCCGCGGCAGGCGGCATCATCAACGGGTTCTACCTGGAGACGATCCGGTTC
>DASZJR010000125.1:0-5216 GCA_035947855.1 Candidatus Dormiibacterota bacterium | reverse complement strand
GCCATGAGGATCGTCAGCGTCTGCGGAGCGAGCATGGCGGCACCCACCCCCTGGATGACGCGGGCCGCGATCAGTTGATTGGCGTCCTGCGAGAGTCCGCACAGGGCTGACGCCGCGGTGAAGACGATCAGGCCGGCGGCGAACAGCTGGCGCGGCCCAAAGAGGTCACCCAGGCGGCCGGCGGTGATCAACAGGACGGCATACATGAGGAGGTAGCTGTTGAAGACCCAGAGCACCTGGTCGAGCGAGGCGTGCAGGCTGGACAGAATGCTGGGTGTCGCGACATAGACGATCGTCGTGTCGAGCATGATCATGAAGAAACCAAGCACGGTCACCAGCAGGACCGGCCAGGGGTTGCGCGTCGGCGTTGTCATCTCGAATTCCTCCTCATTACTGAGTACTCACTAAGTTCAGCGGCCAAATTTTTTTCATCCCAAGCCGAGCGTTTCGTGTCCCCACTTGTCCGCGCTCTTCTCGGGGACGGATCCGATCGATGCGAAGACGTTCATCAGCATTCCGCGGGCGAAGAACGCGGTCAGCGCGTCCCGCGATGCCCCGCTGATCTCGCCGGTCACCTTCACCAGCCGGTCCCAGCGAAGCTTGACCTTGCGACGGACGTCCTCGTCCGAGCAGGCGGCGTACGCCTGCATCTGGAAGAGCAGGAGCTCGCGTTTGGCCAACAGCCGCAAGTAGGCGTGGCCCATTTCGTGGAGGCGCGCCTCGACTGGTGATGCCATCGTATGGCGGTTGGACTCGGCGGCGGTCGGCGACTCCTCGGCAGCGTTCCGGAAGGCCGCCTCGACCCGGTCGAAGCACTGGTCGATCGCGGCCAGGAAGAGGTCCTTCTTGGAGGGAAACAAGCGGAAGATATACGGCTGCGAGATGCCGATTCGCCTGGCGATCGCCTCGGTCGAGGTGCCGTGGAGGCCGTGGAGCGCAAACTCGGCGACGGCGGCTTTCAGAACCTCGGCCCGCCGCTCGTCGGCGGTGTGCCGGAGGTCGCCACCCTTCTTTGCGGTCGCCAGCCGAGCCATGTAGTGATTATTCACTAACTATGCTCGATTGTCAAGACGACGGGTCGTTTCTACAGGGGCGGGCTCAGCAGATCGCGGATTCTGAAGCTACCCGCCCGGTGGGATGGCATCGTCGGCTGCCAGGCCGGATTGTTGCTGAGATACGACTCCGGGTCACTCCGGATGATGCCGACAATGACCTCCGCGACGATGCGGCCGCCGACTTCACCGAGATGGTCGCCCGCGCCGCGGACCGCGGCCTCGCGGAGGATATACAGCCAGAGCGGCGTTTCGTCCTGCCAGTCACCCAGCCCGAGCTCCTCACGCGTCAGCGGTTGGGCGCCGACGGCGCGGGTGACCGCTTCGCCGGATGGCAGGCCGGTGCCCAGGCCGCGCTGGAGGTCCCGTGCGGCAAGCGACTGATAGGCGGCGACTTCGACGACGCCGGTGATCGATTCCGGGAGTCGGATGAGCGACGTGGGCAATTGTCCATCGATCGGTTTGGCGCGTTGTGCTGAGGGCTGCCCGGGTACGTCAAACAGAAGCGACCAATCGATCACATGGTCCGGCGTGAGCGGCCGGAACCCTGCCAGATCGGGGAAAACGGGAAAGCGTGGGCCGCCCCGCCGGAGCTGGTAGTCGCCCTTGATCTGCGAGTGGCCATAGCGGAAGGCGGCGTCGGCAAACTCGACCGGGATGAACGGTTCGCCCGTGACGCGATACCAGCGGAGGTCATCGCGCAAGACGCTGCTCGCCATCGCCATGCCGACGAGGTTCGGGAGAAAGTCATGGAGGATGACCCACTGGTAGTGCCAGGTGAGGGCCCGGCGAGCATCGTCGAAGAGCTCTGATTCGGGGACACCGTCCGCCCGCAGTCGATCGACGAGCCGGTTGTGGGCATGGATGAAGGCCACCTGGAGCCCTGTCATGAAGGCGTGCACATCGTTCCGCGGGTCGCCGATGAGCGCGATGCCCTGCTGGTTGCGCGGCAGATCGCGACCATCGACGCCAAGAAGCAGCTTGGCAAGATCTGTCTGGTCGTAAAGATAGGGCGAGCCGACCGGGCCGCCGCCGTACAGCGACTCGAGATTGGCTCGCGGCGAGCGAATGTTGCGTAGGGCATCGATGTCGGTATGCGCTCGGAGCGGAGACCGGTCGGCGGTCAAGTCGTGCGCCAGGTACTGGCCGAAGAAGGGCTGGCCTGCCTCGACGTGGCCTTCCGTATCGCAGGCGCCACCGTCGCAGAGGCTGCCTTCGATACCGAGGGCAAGCAACCGATCGTCATCGAAGGTTGCGGGCGGTAGGTCGGGGAACATGCGCCCGTAACGTCCTCCGGCAGTGACCGGCGCATCGACGGTGCGGCCGGGCGCCAGGCAGAGATCTCGCGCCGGATGGGATTTCCGCAGTCGGGTGGCGGTTGGCATCACGTCTGACTCATAGCAACTACCGTAGCGAATCTCAACTGCCGATCTCGATCAGGCTCAAGCCGGACGGGCTATCTCGGCGGTGATCTGCTCGAGCAGATTCTCCATTCGCTCAAGGACCTCGAGCTGATCACCCAGCGCAAAATCGTCACGGAGCTCGGTTGGCCGCCGGTATCCGATCATGGTCTGGCCGCCGGCGTCCCATACGAGCAGCCGGAGTGGGAGCTCGTACCCAACCGCGGGATCAGCTTGCATCAACATCGTCCCCACCCGGGGATCGCCAAAGATCACCAACACCTCGTTTGCCAGCTCGAGGCCGGCCTTACGGGCTCCTGCGGCGTGGTCGATAGGCGCGAAGACCGTGATGCCGCGCCGGCCGAGCGCGGCCAGCAACCGGTCAACGGTTGCCGGTACGCTATAGCCGCTCTTAACGGTTGTCAGCGACATTCAGCGAATCCCGTCCCAGAGTTGGCGCTCCTCAGCCGCCGGGTCGTTCACGACCTTCCCGCCCGCCTCGTCGAAGCGCATCACCGACCGCGTGGCTGAATCGTACGGCGACCATCCCGGCTCTCCACTCGTGGCAAACGCGACCCAGGCTCGGTGCATGGCGTCAGCCAGCGCTTGTGGCGGTTCGCCGCCGGTCAGGCCCATGGCGCCTTCGCGTCGCAGATTATCGAAGACGAATCCGATCTCAACCGCGTGGGCAGCCCCGAAGCGACCGTCGAAGAGGGGAGAGCGCCAGGCGAACTCATACATGTGGGCCGACCCCCCGTTCTTGGCGTGCGCCTCGGCGAGCCGGATCGCCGGAATTCGAAAGAACCAGTCGGTGATCAGCGCGGCGAGAAGGTCACCGGCTGTTGCCTGCGGCCGAGATGCGCGGTACACCTGCAGAGCCTGCTCAACCTCGAGACCCATGACGCGAGCAGTGACCGACAGGCGATCCTCGGTGACACGATCGATCGCGCTCCCGGGAACGAGGAAAAAGCGCCACTCCTCCGTGGTCGTACCGACCATCAGATCGATGGCGGCGCTTGCTCCCGCGACGATCCGCTCGATGGGCCTTGCTGGTACCACGTTCCCGTCGACGACCGGCTCGAAGATCATCCCGTTGGCTGCCACCTCGCCCCACCGTGCCGGGTCTGGCCGAATGGCGAGCTCCAACGCCAACTCGGCCTGCGCCTCGACGAGCCGAACCAGTGGAACTTGCGCCAGCGACCGCATCGTCACCTCCACGCCCAGCTTGTCAGCCAGGTTGCGTCCCACCAGCTGCGCGGTCGCCTGCGAGCTCGTGTGCTGGGCCGCCCCGCTTTGTGCGATCGCTCGCCGGAACAGGCCTGACGTCCGTGGCATCGAAAGGAGCGTGGCGACGCTGAACGCGCCCGCCGACTCGCCAAAGATCGTGACCCGAGCCGGGTCGCCGCCGAATGCCCGGATGTTTTCTTGGACCCACTCCAGGGCCGCGATCTGGTCGAGCAGCCCCCGGTTCCCCGTCCCGCCCTCCAGGTACAGAAAGCCGTCTGCTCCCAGCCGGTAGTTGATGGTGACGCAGACCACGCCGTCGCGAGCAAAGCGGGCGCCGTCGTAGGTTGGAAGAGCGCCGGAGCCCCTCATGAATGCGCCGCCGTGGATCCACACCATGACGGGCAGACTTCCACTGCCCGGGTCCGGCGTCCATACGTTGAGGTTGAGGCAATCCTCTCCCGGGCGGCCTTGATCACCCAGCAGCTCGTCGAACGGTGGTGTGTAGGGTGGTTGCGGTGGGACTGGGCCATACTCGAGAGCGTCGCGCACGCCGTCCCACGGCTGCGGAGGTCGTGGAGGTTGGAACCGATTCGCTCCGTACGGTGGCGCAGCAAAGGGAATTCCCTTGAACGCCGCCACGCCGTCCGTGACATGACCGCGAACCCGGCCATGCCGAGTGGTCACCACGAGGCTGGCCGCCGCGATGCTCATAGAGGCTCCTCTCCCAGTTAGGGTCCGCCGGTTGCGTAGATCGTCTGCCCGGTGACGAAGCTCGCATCGTCGCTGCAGAGAAAACCGATGACGCCGGCGATGTCCTCGGGCTGGCCGATTCGCCGTAACGGGATGCGTTCAGCGGCCGCCTTCTTCAAGTCCGCGTAGTCGATCCCGGTGCGTTCGGCAACGGCCTGCGTCATCCGAGTCTCGATGAACCCGGGTGCGACCGCGTTGACATTGATGTTGAAAGGCCCCAGCTCGATCGCCAGCGTCCGCGCCATTCCCTGAATGCCCGCCTTGGCCGCCGAGTAATTGACCTGTCCGCGGTTGCCCAACGCCGAATTTGACGACAGGAAGACCATCTTGCCCGAGCGCGCCGGAACCATCACCCGCTGCGCCGCCTGCGCGCAGAGAAACGTTCCCTTGAGGTGGGTGTCGACGACCAGGTCCCAATCGTTGTCGGTCATTTTGTGAACCAGGTTGTCGCGGAGGATCCCCGCGCAGGTGACGAGGATATCGAGGCGCGCGTACGCCTTCACGGCGCGGTCGACGAGGGCTTCCACCGAGAGGCGATCCGTCACGTCGCAGGCGACCGCCAGCGCCGCTCCACCCTGGCTTCGGATCTGCCCGGCGACCGCTTCCGCCGGTTCGAGATCCAGGTCGGAGACCACGACCTGCGCGCCGTCGGCAGCGAAGCGCGTCGCCGTGGCGGCCCCGATCCCTCGCCCACCGCCCGTCACCAACGCGGTCTGCCCCTCGAATCGTCCGCTCATGTGATGTCAACCTCCGCCTCGCCGACGGTGACCCGTTCGGCTCGTTGATT
>DASZJR010000124.1:0-5768 GCA_035947855.1 Candidatus Dormiibacterota bacterium | reverse complement strand
GAGGGGGGCAGAGTGAGCGTCCCCCCCTGGTCGATCTTTGTCAGTGCCGCGATGAAGTCGTTGAATCCCTGCTGCGGGTCGTAGCCGGTCAAGGACTGGTAGGTCGCGCCCAGGGTTGGGCCCCCCGCCCCGCAGACCGTCGTCCAATCGAACGTCAGCTGAGAGTGTAGGTAGTAGAGGAAGAGATCACCGCAGCCAGCCGCGATCTGATCCGTATCGCCCGCGGAGTTATCGTTGACGTAATCCCGGTGCCCCTGCGCCCACCAGTCCTGTTCGGTCGGATTGAACTCCGACGCGATCTCTGGATGGCGCTCGAATGCCAGCACACGCGACAGCGATTCGCCGTTGGTCACGGCGCAGTCCCAGCCGTTGTTGATGGCCGCCTGGAAAACCTCGACGATCTCCGCCGTCAGGAAGCCAGGCGCGCGTACGGGGTCTGAGAGCACGTGGACATCGGTGCCAGCACAGGTTATGTGGTAGGCACCGCCGGCGTTGGGATCGGCGTAGACATAAAAGGGCAAGCTCGGTGGCGTGAGCCCGCCAAACCACACCTGGGTCGCCGCGTAGTCGGCCTCGGCGCTCCCGAGCATCGCTTGCGCGGCGGCATCGCCATCCGCGGTTCCATCAGAGAAGACGATGAAATTTTGCGTCTGCCCGGCCTTGGCCTGGCCCAGCGCCGCCGGATGCCGCCGCTGGTGGGCTTGGACCGCGCTCGCCGGCAGGGTCAGGCCGAGCGGCATGAAGACGCGCGCCTGCGCCTTTGAGCCGAAGAGGCGTCGCAGCATTGGGGGGGCGCCCTAAGCCTTTTTCTTCGAGGTGCTGGGGGCGGCGCGCTCGATGCGGAAGCCGATGCGGACCTGCACCTGATACTCCGTGAGGCGGTTGTTCTGGACGACCGCCTTCGAGGACACCACCTCCACCGTCTCGATGCCGCGCACCGTCTTGGCCGCCTCGTTGACGGCCTCGCGCGCGGCGTCGCTCCAACTCTGCTTCGAGGTCCCCACCAGCTCCAGGATTTTCAGCACCGCCATTGCTCCCTCCTATATTCCGTAGAGTCGCTTCGCGGCCGCCACGATGTGCCGCGCCGAGATCTCCGCTTTCTCCATCAGCTCCACCGGCTTTCCGGAACCGGGCAGCCCGCGCACCGCGAGGTGCACGATCCGCGGCGGATCCATGTCCGAGGCCAGGGCCTCCATGACGGCGGCGCCGATGCCGCCCTCGGGGTAGTGGTCCTCGACGACCACCAGGCGGCCCCGCGTCTGAGCCGCTGCCTCCTGCAGCGTCACCTTGTCGACCGGCTTGACACTGTAGAGGTCGATGACGCGCGTCTTGATGCCCTCGCGTTCGAGCTCGTCGGCCGCCGCCAGGCAGTTGTGCAGGGTCACGCCCGCCCCCACAAGCGTCACCCGGTCGTTCGGATCGCTGCGGACCAGCTTCGAGCCGCCGATGGGGAACTTCGTCCCCTGCTCATAGAGCACGGGATAGGCGCCCCGGGTGGTGCGCAGATAGCTGATCCCCGGCTGGTCGGCCATCGCAATGACCAGGTGCGCGGTCGAGGTGGCATCTGACGGATAAAGGACGGTCGAGCCGTGGATCGCCCGCATCATCGCCAGGTCTTCGAGCGCCATTTGCGACGGCCCATCCTCCCCGATCTCGACGCCGGCATGCGACCCGGAGAGCCGGATGTTCGCCTGCGAAATCGCCCCCATGCGGATGAAGTCGTAGGCGCGGCTGAGGAAGGCGGCGAAGGTCGAGGCGAAGGGGATGTAGTGGCGCACGCTCATCCCGATGGCAGTGGCGACGAGTTGCTGCTCGGCGATGAAGATCTCGAAGTAGCGCTCCGGGTAGGCCTTGGCGAACTCCTCGGCAAAGGTGGAGTTGCTCACCTCGCCGTCCATCGCGACCACGGTCGGGCGCGCCCCCAGCGCCTTGAGCGTATCCCCGTACGCCTTGCGCGTCGCGACCTTGTCTCCCTTCTTATAGGTGGGGAGCGTGATCTCGACTTTCGCGTCCTTGATGGCGGGCTCACCCGGCTCAGGCTTCAGGCCGTCGACGCGGAGGTGGCGCACGCCGCCCAACTCGGTGATGGCACGCTCCGCCATATCGAGGGGCAAGGCCTTGCCGTGCCAGCCATCTTTGTTTTCGATCTCGCTGAAGCCTTTGCCCTTGATGGTGCGCGCGATCACGACCGTCGGCTTGGTGGTGGCCTCGCGAGCCTGCTGCAGGGCCTGATCGATCTGTTCCAGGTCGTGACCGTCGATGACGATGGCGCGGCCCCCAAAGGCCTGGACCCGGTCGCGGTAGACATCGGTTTGCCACTCGTATTCGGTGGGGCCGCGCTGGCCGAGGCGGTTGATGTCGAAGATGGCGGTGAAGTTCGAGAGCCCGTAATAGCTCGCCTTATCGAGCCCCTCCCAGATCGATCCCTCAGCCAGCTCGCTATCGCCGGTGAGGGTCCAGACGTGGTAGGGCAGCTGGTCGAGCTTGCGGCCCGCGAGCGCGACGCCGACGGCGATCGGCAGTCCCTGGCCGAGCGACCCGGTCGCGACGTCGACCCAGGGCAGGATCGGGGTGGGATGCCCCTCGAGCCGCGATCCAAACTTGCGGAAGGTGAGCAGCTCGTCATCGCTGACCACGCCGACCGCCTTGTAGATGGCGTAGAGCAAGGGCGAGGCGTGCCCCTTGGAGAAGATCAGGTGGTCGTTGTTGGGTTGCTTGGGGTCGTTCCAGTCGTAGCGGAAATAGCGGGTGATGAGCACAGCCATCAGGTCGGCCGCCGACATCGATGAGGTGGGATGGCCGGAACCAGCGGCGGTGCTGGCCCGGATGCTGTCGACTCGCAGCTGCTGCCCGAGCTCCCGGATGAAATCCAGGCCCTGGGTCGTGTGGACCTCGCTGACCGAGCTCTTTGCCATCAGCTCACCCCGCTGTAGTTTTTGACGCCCCTCTTGCTTAGATTAAGCGCCAGCCGAGGCCGGCCGCTGGTCGGACCGATACGGCCCGCGCCCTCGAGGACGGCGACGCCGCCGATTCCACGATTGGGCAGGACGGGCGGCACCGGACGGCCCGGGGGTGACGCGCGCGGTGCGCACCCTGGGCTCTGCTTCGACGAGCGAGGCGGCGACGTAGCGCCAATCGCCCTCGGCCAGCAGGCTGCGAACGTCCAGCTCGGGCAGCGCGGGCGCGCCCTGGCGGCGCAGGGTGCGCCAGGCGGCCTCATCCTCAGGCGTGACGAAGGTCAGGGCGCGGCCTTTGACCCCCATGCGCGCCGTGCGGCCGACGCGATGGGTGAGCCACTGGGGCGAATCCGGGAGGTCATAGTTGATCACGAGATCGACGTGGCTGATGTCGAGACCACGGGCCGCCACGTTGGTGGCCACCAGGACGTTGGTCCGGAGCCCACGGAAGGAATCCATGGTGCGGTCGCGGACGTTCTGCGAGAGGTTGCCCTGCAGGTCGGCACTGTCGTGGCCGAGATTGCGCAGGTCACGGCTGAGCTTGCGAACCCCGTGCTTGGTGCGACCGAACACGATGGCGGAGCCGCGGTGACGCTGCAGCAGCTTGCTTAGCGTGCGCAGCTTTTCCGGACGGCTGACCCGCAAGAGGCCGTGCTCGAGGGCATCCTCGGCCGGCGCGGCGACCACGATGCGGACCGGGTCGTCGAGGTGACGCTCGATCATGCGGCTGACCCAATCGGGCATCGTCGCCGACGCCAGGGCCATCTGCGGCTGGTAGGTCAACTCGATGATGCGCTCCACGTCCGGCGCGAAGCCGGCGTCGAGCATCTCGTCACCTTCGTCGAGCACGAGGAACTGAACCCGATTCAATGACAGGCGCCGGCGCGAGACCATGTCGAGGATGCGACCGGGCGTCCCGACCACGAGGTCGACGCCGGCCTTGAGGTCGCGTTCCTGGGTGGCGTAGCCGACGCCGCCGTAGACGAGGGCCGATTTGAGGCCGGTGGCCAGGGATTGGAAGACGCGGTCGACCTGGATGGCGAGTTCACGGGTGGGTGTGACGACCAGCGCCCGCGGCCCGGGTCCTTTGACGGCGATCAGCCGTTCGACGATCGGCAGGATGAAGGCGAGCGTCTTCCCGGATCCGGTTGGGGCCTGGATGACGACATCGCGTCCCCGTAGCAGGGGCGGGATGGCTTCGACCTGGACAGCCACTGGGCTGTCGATCGAGTTTTTCGCGAGGGCGGTCAGTAGGTGGGCATTTACGCCCAGGTCGGCAAACGTCGTTGTCAAGAGGGTACTCCTCGGTCCCCTCTACCTATCTTTGTGTTGGCCGATCTTCAGGACACCGTTTAGCAACGGGGAGGAGAACCGAGAGCGGGCGACCTCAGAATTGGGAGGTCACGAACAAGTGTACCAGCTTGGGCCGGCGCCTAAACCATCGATCCTGTCCCAAGATCGGTGCATCCCTAGATCGGCGGCCGGCGAAAGGCGCCCGGGATGGCCAGCTCGACTGCCCGCCCGATCCGAAGCACCGTATCCTCGCGCCACCGCCGGCCGACGACCTGCAACCCGATCGGTAGGCCTTCCGCGTCCCAGCCGCAGGGGACAGATAGCGCCGGGCAGGGCGAGACCAGGTTGAAGACACCCGTCATGTCGGCGGCGTGATAGCGACCATCCGCCGGAGGATCCTTTGGCCGGTCGGCCTTGCCTGCTGGGCTGGGCCCACTGGCCATGGTGGGGCAAAGGAGGGCGTCGTGGGACGCAAAGACGGGCGCCAGCCGGCGCCAGAGATCGGTCCGCGCCAACTCCAGCCGTTTGAGCTGCACCGCGCTCAGCTTGTTGCCGCGCTCGATCAGGCGCAGGACAGCAGGATCCATCTTTGCTGCGTACTGCTCAACCAGATGGCCGTAATAGCCGGCCATGAAGACGCTCCACAGATCCACCCAGACGTCCTCGTCCTTGCGCGTCACGCTGACCTCGACTTCGTCGACAAGCGCGCCCGCCGCACGCAAGGCGGCCGCCGCGGCGCGCACCGAGGCCTCGATGGCCGGGTCGACGGCCCATATTCCTAGGTCGATCGACAACGCGAGGCGCAGACCGTTAACCGACGCCGGAACGGGCGACTCCAGGTCGAGCGGGCAGGGAACGGAGAGGATGTCGGCATCGTCCGGTCCCTGGGTGGCTTTCAAGAACAGCCGCACGTCGTCGACCGTGTGAGCCAGGGGACCATGGTGCGACATCAGATCGAAGAGGCCAGGCAGCGAATCCATCGGGATACGCCCCAGGCCGGGCTTCAGCCCGACGAGGCCACACCAGGCGGCCGGGATCCGTACCGACCCGCCCATGTCGGTGCCTTCCGCTAGCGGGACGCAGCCAGCCGCGACCGCCGCGGCGCTCCCGCCGGATGAGCCACCCGGCGTCCGCTCGAGGTTCCAGGGGTTTCTGGTGATGCCCCAGAGCGGGCTGTCGGTTGTCAAGGTGTGCGCGAACTCCGGCGTGGTGGTCTTGCCGATAATGATCGCGCCGGCCCGGCGCAGCGCGCCGACGATATAGGCATCGCGATCCGGGATCCAGTTCTCGTGGGTGTAGGAGCCGAGTGTCGTCCGGTGACCGGCGGTGGGCGTCGTGTCTTTCAACGCGACGGGCACGCCGTGGAGCGGGCCTAAGGTCTCGCCGCGAGCCACGGCCTCGGCAGCGGTCCGCGCGGCTTCCAGGGCCTCGTCATGCCAGACGAAGCAGAAGCAGTTCAGTTTCGGGTTGACGTCTTCGATGCGGAACAGGGCATTAGAAACCACCTCGACCGGCGAC
>DASZJR010000123.1:0-1655 GCA_035947855.1 Candidatus Dormiibacterota bacterium | reverse complement strand
GTGCTCGGTGAGCGGCAGCAGGTTCACCCGGGACAGATAGCGTTCGAGCCATTGCGCTGGCGCGTTCGCCAGCAGCACGCGGCCGGTCGCCGTCGCGTAGGCCGGGAACCGGGTTCCGACGTCGATGCGGACCGCCATCGGCCGAGGCGCGGTGACCTGGGCGACGTAGACGATGCTGTCGTCGTCCAGGACGGTCAACGACGCCGACTCGCTCGTGCGGTGCGCGAGATCCCGTAGGTGGGGCAGTGCGATGTCCGGCAACGAGAGGCTCGAGAGATACGCGTAACCGAGGCTGAGCACCTTGGGGCGGAGCGAGAACTTGCCGTCGTCAGCCGATACGAAGCCGAGTTCGACGAGGGTCAGCAGGAAGCGGCGGACGGCCGCGCGCGTCAGGTCGGTGCGCCGCGCGACATCGGCCAAGCTCAGCGACGGATGTTCGGCGTCGAAAGCCTGAATGATGGCAAGGCCCCGCTCAAGTGACTGCACGAAGTCGCGGCTTGATAGCCCCTCGTCCAGATCCTTGTCCATACGTCCCTCGTCGGTCACGTCCCAGAACCTCGCTCTCGACACTGAGCCTTGACTTCCCTCTTCGACATGGTAAACATGGATGTGCGAATAGCGCAAGAGTGTGCGCAATGCGTACACTGACGTTTCCCGGACCCGACTCGATGAGGCGATCTCATGCAAAGCCCCTCCACCGTGGCGCGCTCGGTTCTCGGATCGTCGGCGGTCACCGTTCCCCGGATCGGGATCGGCGCGGGCACCCTGTCCAGCTCCGATGGCCCCGCAGCGCTCATCGGCGCGCTCGAAGCCGGACTGCGGCGCGGGCTCAACTACGTCGACACGGCGCCGCTTTACCTCGACGGCGGCAGCGAGCGGGCCGTCGGCGAATTCGTCTCAGGCCACAGACGCGAGGACATCGTGCTGTCGACCAAGGTCGGACGTGTCGCCGATGCCCCTGGCAGTAAGGCAACCGGATCAAGACGCCGCTTCGACTACTCACGGCGAGCGACCGTGGAATCGGTCGCGGCGAGCATGGCGCGCCTACGGGTGGACCATCTCGACGCGGTCATCATCCACGACGTAGACACCGAGATGCATCCGCACTTCGAATCGAGCTATCGCAGCGCCGTCGGCAGGTGCTATCCAGTGCTCGCCCAGCTCAAGCGGTCGGGCGTGATCGGCGCGATCGGTCTCTCAACGAGGCAACCGGCCGTCGCGCGGCGAGCGCTCAGCGATGTTGACCTCGACCTGCTGATGATGGCAGGCGCCTACACCCTCCTCAACCACGCCCCCCTCGCTGGCCTGTTTCCCGAGTCGCAGCTACGCGGGGTCCCTGTCGTGATCGCATCGCCGTTCAACAGCGGCATCCTCGCAACCGGCGATCCCGGCAGCCTCTTCGACTACGGCCAGGCGGACCCCGATGTGGCGCGTCGGCTGGACGGGCTCGTCGCGGCATCGCGTCGCTACGGCGTGAGCCTCGCATCCGCCGCCCTGCAGTTCCCGTTGGCGCATCCGGCGGTCGCCTCCGTCGTCGTGGGCAACCGGTCCGCCGCCGAACTGGACCGCAATGCCGGTGCGCTTCGCGAGCCGATCCCGGCGGATTTCTGGCAGGAGCTCAAGGCCCTCGGCCTGATCCCGGCCGATGCGCCCAC
>DASZJR010000122.1:0-3399 GCA_035947855.1 Candidatus Dormiibacterota bacterium | reverse complement strand
CCGGTCCCGACGGCGCCGTACGCGCCGTAGGCGCGACTGTGCGAGTCGGCGCCAGGGATGAACGACCCGGGCACGACCAGGCCCTGCTCCGGAAAGTAAAAGTGGAAGATCCCATCGCCAGGCGTGGCGTAGTACGGCTTGGTGATCTCGTGCAGCTTCGCAAAATCGCGCCCAATGGAGGTCTGCTTGTCGTCCGCGTTGCGGCCGGAAAACACGAAATGGTCGTTCGCGATGGCGGCCTGCCGAGGATAGATCGTGCCGCCGCCGGTGATTTGGTTGAAGGTATGGATCGTAAACGGCGCCGTGCCATCGGAGGCGGGCAGCAGGTCGCACCAGACGCGCAAGGTGCTACCCGGCCGCACCTCGGCATCTTTGTCGACACGATGCGCCCAGACGATCTGTTCGGTAGAGGACAAACCGCGCGCTGTTTGACGATCTGGCCACTCCACGCGGGGCACGCGTTCGATCGATTCGGCGAACTCGCGCCGTCCGACCGCGATGATCCCGCCCGACCGACGGATGTTCTCTTCGACGGGCGTCAGCGGCACGGGCTCGTAACTTTTGCCACGCGTCTCGTTCGTCAGCCGGCGGGTTTTCGAGTCAAACGTCAGCAGATCGCCTTCCTGCGCGTCCTCGGAGGCGGCCCGGCTCTGGACGACGTGCAGGCCGAGGTTGAGGGCGTTGCGCCGGAAGATGTCGCCCACGCCGTCGCCGCAGACGATCACGATCTCGAGTCCGGCCTCTTCAGCGATCGCTTTGAGTCCCGCCGGGCTCATCTCGCGCGACGACCCGATGCCAAAGCGCTCGCCGGCGATCACGAACGTCTCGCCTCGATGCACCCGTTGCCGAAAGTCGGGCATCAGGTAACGAAAGGTGCCGACCTTCCAGCGCTCGTCGAGTCGGTCGAGGCTCTCCGAGACGCAGTCGTCGGCTGGTGTGATCTGGTCGGTGTCGATGGCGTCGAGCTTCTTCCCCGGAATCTTCGGGTCCCAGAAGATGAGCGCGCGACCTCGGACCAGGTGTCCGCTGTCCCGGGACTGGTCGACCGGCCTGGCGGCCGGGCTCAGCGGTGCTGCGGCGCCCGGCTTACGACGAGGGGGCTGGATCGTGTTCAGGAGGGGCGCGATGACCCAATTCTCTCAAGTCGCTCGAGCACGGCATCGGCGGCGGCCGTCGTGCTCAGCGCACCGCCAAGGTCCTTCGTGGTGCGCCGGTCAGCCGCCGCCGCCATCACGGCGTTTTCGATCTGGCTGGCTCCGGCCTCATCGCCGAGGTGGCGCAGCATCATGGCGCCGGCGAGGATCGCCCCCACCGGGTTGGCGAGGCCTTTGCCGGCATGCTTGGGTGCCGACCCATGCACGGGTTCGAAGAGGCCGCGGCGGTTGTCGGGATTGATGTTCGCCGAGGGCGCCTGGCCGAGTCCGCCAACAAGTTCGGAGGCCAGGTCGCTCAGAATGTCGCCGAACATGTTGGACGTCACGATCACGTCGAAGCGGGATGGATCCTTCACCAGTTGCATCGCCGCCGCGTCGACGAAGAGATGCTCCGCCTCGATCTCGGATGCGCTCTGCCGCTCCAGCGCGAAGACGCGTTGCCAGAGGTCGTGCGCGTGATAGAGCGCATTGCTTTTGTCGACCATGGTGACGCGGCCTCGATGGCCGGCCGCCCGGCGCCGCCGCGCCAGCTCGAACGCGTAATGAACGATGCGTTCCACACCCTTGCGGGTGTTCACGTCCTCCTGGATCGCGATCTCGTCCGGGGTCCCCCGCTTGAACTGCCCGCCGATGCCGACGTAGGCACCCTCGGTGTTCTCGCGGACGACGACCAGGTCGATCGACCCGGCATCGCGTAACGGCGTCAGACCGGGCGCGAGCAGCCGTGAGGGCCGCAGGTTGACCCAGAGATCCAGCTCGAACCGCAGGCGCAGCAACAGCCCGGCCGCGTACCGCGGGTTTTGCACCCGCGGATCGCCGACCGCTCCCAGGTAGATGGCATCGGCCGCCTGGAGCTCGGCAAAGACGGCGTCGGGGAGGATCTCCCCTGTTTGCAGGTAGCGCTCAGCCCCCAGGTCATAGTTGACAAAATCCAGTTGAGTACCGGTGGCGGCCGTGACAGCCGCCAGGACCCGCAGACCCTGGGCGATGACCTCGGGACCGATGCCGTCGCCGGGGATGACGGCGATCCGAAACGGCATCGGCTACAGCATAATCGGCCGCGATTTGGAGAAGGTTCTCGGCCCTTTGGCCGATACCTACATAGTGCTGACGGAAGAAAAGGCCTCGAGCGCGGCGCTGGGCAAGATGCGCCGCCTTCGCCGGGTTCGACGGCTCTCGGGGCTTACCTACTGGGCGGCGTGGGGATTCGTCGGCCTGGTCTGTCTCCTACTGCTGGCCGGCGGCATCGCCGGGCTCGCTTCCAGCTAGAAGCTCGCGCCTAGCCTCCCGCGGTGGGGGAGGTCCTCGTTGTGGTCTTCGAGGTCTCGACCAGGCGGTCGAGAACCTGCCGGGCGCGACCGCTATCGATTGATTCCCGCGCGACCGTCAACGCCTGGGCCCATTCGTCCGCCCGCCCGGAAGCCAGCACCGCTGCCGCCGCATTGAGCAGGACGACATCGCGGCGCGGGCCGCTCTCCCCATCGAGAACCTGCCGCAAGAGGTTGGCGTTTTCGGGCGGGGTGCCGCCGCGGAGGTCCTCGGACCGCGACCGGCTGAGCCCGAGGTCCCGGGGATCGAGTTCGTACTCGCTGACCTCGCCGTCCTTCAGCTGAAAGACCCGGGAGCGGCCGGTGGTCGTCAGCTCGTCGAGACCATCTTCGCCGTAGAACACCAGGGCCCGTTCGTGGCCGAGGTCCTTCAACACGCGGACCATCAACGGTGCCAGTGAGGCAGCGCCAACGCCCAGCGCCTGGCGGCGCACCCGGCCGGGATTCGCCAGAGGCCCGAGGACGTTGAAGACGGTCCGGACGCCGAGCTCCTTGCGGGCCGGGCCGGCGTGACGCATTGCCGGATGGAACGTTGGCGCGAAGCAGAAGCCCATGCCCGCGACGTCGATGCATCGCCGAACGCCGCCGGCGTCGAGCGTGATGTCGACGCCGAGAGCCTCGAGCACATCGGCGCTGCCACACCGGCTGGACGCGGCCCGGTTCCCGTGCTTCGCCACCGGGATACCCGCTCCCGCCGCGACCAGCGCCGCCGCCGTCGAGATATTGAACGTCCCGGCGCGGTCTCCACCGGTCCCACAGGTGTCGATCGCCCCCTTCGGCAGGTCGAGTGGCGTTGCGTGCGCCCGCATGGAGTCGACGAAGCCGGTCATCTCCTCGACCGTCTCGCCTTTGGATCTAAGCGCGATCAACAGGCCGGCGAGCTGTCCGGTCGTGACTTCACCGGCCATGACCTGGTC
>DASZJR010000121.1:0-2675 GCA_035947855.1 Candidatus Dormiibacterota bacterium | reverse complement strand
GGGCGCGGGGATTGCGCTGCTTTTGGTCGCTGAGCCGCTGGCGTTGTTCGCACAGACCGCGAGCTTCGATCCGTCGCAAACGTTCGACGGCGACGCGCTGACCAGCGCGCTGGCCTCGCCGTTCGGTCGCGTTTTGGGCTTCCGCCTGGGCGGTGCGCTGTTGCTGTGGGCCGTTCTGGGAGCGCTTCGGCAGGCGGCGTGGTTGCGCTGGGCGATCCCGGGATTGGGCATCGCTTTGGCACTCGTCGACGCGACCGCAGCTCACGCCACCCCTGCGCTGCCGCAGCCGCTGGGGCTATTGTTGAACGCCCTACACGTGGCGACGATGGGCTTGTGGCTGGGCGGTGTGGCGGCGTTTGCGCTCGCGCCGGCGGGTGGGTTCGGGCGTGTTGCCAGGTGGTCGCTCGGACTGCTCGTCGTAAGCGGGGCGGCGCTGGCCATTCTTCATTTCAACTCTCCAGTGGAGTTGATGACGACCCCGTATGGGGCGGCGCTCGCGATCAAGCTGCCTCTCGTGGCGATCGCGTTGTTCTTCGCGTGGCGAGCCCGACGCCGCTGGGAGCTGGCCACGCTGCTGGTTGTGATCGCGGCCGCGTCCGTGGTGGTCTCCCTGCCGCCGCCGCGCTAGGAATCTAGATCGACGGTTTCGGCGGGGGCCCCTCGGCCGGGAGATTGCGGTAGGTGTACTTGACCGTGACGCTGACGGCATACGAGCCGACCACGCATCCCAGGGCGCCGGCCAGCCCGATCACGGTGAGCACGAAGCGAAGGGTGCCGAGTGGTTCGCCGATCGTGTGATCGCCGATCGTGAAGTTATTGATCGAGGTGCCCATAACGACGATGAGCGCGGCCGCTCCGTTGAGAGCCAGGCTCAACCCGTTGCGGCGCTGGTCTTCTTCCGAGGCGGGTGTCCGCCGCCGCAGGCGCAGCAGGGCGTGAGGCCAGTGATCCCTCCCGGTCAGGACCGAGAACAACCCAGTCGCCATTGCCGCGAGCCCGACCACCCCCGCGACGACACTCGTCCAGACCGCCGCCAGCTGGAGTGATGCGATGTCGGGCAGGGTGTCCATGCTCGATGAGTGTAGGCCTGGCTGCGTGTCTTAACACGCGCTATTTGCGAGCGGTGTTGCCGGCCCGTAGGCTCGTTTCATGAACGGGTTGAGGCCGGCTCGAAGTCGGGTCGTGATCGCGCGCGGAGCGCGCACGAACCTGGCTCTGCTGGCTTTGCTTGCGGCTGTGTTCCTCACGGGCTGGCTCGCGTTCGCGTACGCGACGGCGCCGGCGCGGTGGTCGCTGGCCGTCCACGCTGTCGGAGGCTTTGCGATCCTCGCGCTGCTGCCGTGGAAGTCAATGATCGCGCGGCGTGGGCTTCACAGGACGCAGCCGGGGCGGTGGGCGTCTGTGCTTCTTGGGGTGCTCGTGTTGGTGTCGCTGGTGGCAGGCCTGCTCCATTCCACAGGGGTGCTCGTTTACATCGGTCCGCTGACAGCGATGGACTTTCACGTGGGAGCGGCGATCGCGGCGGTGCCGTTTGCGATCTGGCACGTGGTCGCGCGACGCGTCCGTGTGCGCACGACCGATCTCTCGCGCCGGAACGTGCTGCGCGGAGGGGCCGTTGTCGCCGGCGCCGCTGTTGCGTACGCGGCGAGCGAGCTGGTGGTCAGGGCGACCGGCCTGCCTGGTGCGGCGCGCCGCTTCACGGGCTCGTATGAAGCGGGTTCGTTCCAGCCGAGCCTGATGCCCGTGAGCTCATGGCTGTTCGACGCGATCCCGCGCATCGACCAGACGGCGTGGCGCCTGCGAGCGGGTGGCCGCGAGTGGTCCTATGACGAGCTCTTCGCGTTCGACGACCGGTTGACCGCGACGCTGGACTGCACCGGGGGTTTCTACTCGACGCAGGAGTGGGCGGGCGCCCGACTGGACCGCCTGATCGGCCGGGCGAACGGCGGGTCGATTCGGGTCGTGTCATCCACCGGCTACGACCGCCGGTTTCCGGTTGATCGGGCCGGTACGTTGTTGCTGGCGACGCGCGCCGGGGGCCAGCCGTTGGACCCCGGTCACGGGTTTCCCGCGCGCCTGATCGTGCCTGAGGGACGAGGGTTCTGGTGGGTCAAGTGGGTGACCTCAGTCGAGGTCGAAGACCTCCCTCACTGGTGGCAGCCGCCGTTTCCGATTCAGTGACCGCTTCCAACATGGACTCAGCGCAGCGAGGCTTCGATTACGTCGGCGGCCCGCAGGTCGCCCGGCTCCGCGCGCTCACGAAGCCTGCCGGCAACACGACGCTTCTTCTCTGCGGAGCCGGCCGGTCCGGTCTTGAACTTGATGTGGGTTCGGACCACCCGCAGCCGCATGGTGGCAAGGCGGCGAAGGCGAGGGCCGTAGAAGTCGCCCATCTTCATCGGCTCGTAAGAGGCGCCCGGTTCGTACGCGGCGAGCAGCCTGCTGAGGGCGCCGGCAACGTCCTCCGGATCGGTCGATGTTCGTTCGACGTCGCACTCGAACGCCACGGCTCGGAAATGGAGTGTGGCACGGCCCGCGTCCTGCTCATCGACCCAGTTGTGGGGCGACCAGGCGAGAAAGTCCGAGACGAAAAATGTGACCCGGGGGTTGGCGAGGACTGCGGCGAAGGTCGGGTCGGCCTGGACACAGTGCAGCTCGATGAGATCGCCGGTTTT
>DASZJR010000120.1:0-17001 GCA_035947855.1 Candidatus Dormiibacterota bacterium | reverse complement strand
TTCGAACAGACCTGTCAGCTGACGGCCGAGAAAGGCCGCGCGTTGCTCAACGCCGACGCCTTCCTGATGCAGGTGCAGATGCCCCCCTTGATCGGCCAGGACGAGTCGATGCCGCCGGCCTCGATGCTCTACGTCGACTGGACGCCCGAGCTGAAGGAACACCACGCCGGCGTCGACCTGGCCACGGCTCGGCTGGCCCTGACGCCGGCGGTCGGCGAGCAGGTGATCGCCGTCTCTGACCCCAACCTTCTATTGCCCAACGAGCACAAGCCGCTGCCGCCCGGCATGTGGTTCCGGATCCCCGTTTTCCACGGCGCGCGCGCCATCGCCGACATGATCGTCGGCTTCATGGGGCGCGAGCAACCGCTTCGTCAGACCGAGCAAGAACTGATGCTGACCTTCGCCGAGCGCGCCGGCATTGCGATGCGCAACGCCCACGCCCTCGACCAGGCGCAGAAGCTTTCCGTGACCGACTCGGTGACCGGCCTGCCGAACCACCGCTATTTCCACACCAGGTTCGACGAAGAGATGGAGAAGACGAAGGATACCGGCGGCTCGATCACCGTGATGATGATCGACCTCGACCGCTTCAAGGTCTACAACGACAGCTTCGGCCACGCGGCCGGTGACGTCGCGTTGAAAGCCGCCGCGCGGACGATCTCGTCCACCATGCGGCGCGAGGACACCGTGACCCGCTACGGCGGCGAAGAGTTCGTCGCCATCCTCCCGGGCGTCGACATCCAGACTGCGCCGATCCGGGCGCAGGAGATCTGCGACACGCTCTCGAAAGTCTTCATGTACAACCCCAAGACCATCTTCGCGCCGCTGACGGCGTCGGTCGGGTGGGCGACCTACCCGGTAGATGCCCGCAACCGCGACGAGCTGCTGAACCGAGCGGACCTCGCCATGTACATGGCGAAGAAGCGCGGTCGCAACTGCATTTGTGGCGCCTGCGAGCTGGAAAGCGTAGCCGCCCTGGACTCGGTCCTCAGCGAAGTCGTGGCGCAGCTGGCGAGCGCCGACACGGTCGGCCCCGGCATGGTCGCGACGCTCGAGAAACGGCTGGGCCAGATCGCCAACTCGAGCCACCTGGAAGAGCTCGCCGAAGGCATGTTGTCGCCCAACAGCGAGGCGACGCTCGAGGCGCTCAACGCGCTCGCGGCGTCGATCGACGCCAAGGACCCCTATACCAGCGGCCACTCGCAGTCGGTGGCCAAGCTGGCCGAAGATCTGGGCGACATGCTGCAGCTCTCGGGGGCGCACAAGAACCAGCTGCGCCTGGCGGCGATTCTGCACGACGTCGGCAAGATCGGCGTCGTCGACAAGGTGCTCCTCAAAGAAGGCAAGCTCGACGAGGACGAGAAGCTGATCATGCGCATGCACCCGATCCTGGGGGCGCGCATCCTGCAGCCGATCAAGGCCTTCCGCCAGATCTTGAACGTCGTCTTGCATCACCACGAGTGGTACGACGGCAGCGGGTACCCGGACGGGTTGGCGGGTCAGAACATCCCGCTGCATGCGCGCATCGTGTCTGTCTGCGACGCCTATCACGCGATGACGTCGACGCGGCCCTATCGCCAGCGGCGCACGCCGGAGTTCGCGCTCGCGCAGCTCGAGGCCGGCAAGGGCACGCAGTTCGACCCGATCATCGTCGACTACTTCATCCAGATGATGCGCAAGCGCCAGGCGGAGAACCCGGACGCCCTCGAGGCCGACGTGCACGACGATCACCCGGGCACGCCAGACGCCGCGGCGGCCGCGAGCTAGCCCATGGCGCTGGACGCGAACGGCCATCCGGTCTCTCGCATCGCGCAGCGCAAGCTCGAACATCTGCGGTTATCTCTCGAAGCCTCCGTCCAGTCGACGCGCGGCGCCGGTTTCGAGCGCTTCGCCTTCACCCACCAGGCGCTCCCGGACCTCGACCTGGACGCGATGGATACCAGCACGAGCTTTCTGGGCAAACCGCTCAAGCTCCCCTTCCTGATCTCCAGCATGACCGGTGGCGCGCAGGCCGCCGGTGACATCAACCGCCGGCTGGCGCTGGTCGCGCAGACCGTCGGGATTGCCTTCGGCGTCGGCTCCCAGCGAGCCGGGCTGACCCACAAGGACCTGCGCCCCACCTACCAGGTGCGTAGCGTCGCCCCCGACGTCCTGCTGTTCGCCAACCTGGGCGCCGTCCAGCTGAATTACGGCATGCGTAAGGAACAGTGCCTGGAAGCGATCGAGATGATCGGGGCCGATGCCCTGGTGCTCCATCTCAATCCGCTGCAGGAGGCGCTGCAGCCGGAAGGCGACCACAACTTCAAGGGACTGATCGAGAAGATCGCGATGCTCTGCCAGGAACTGCCCGTCCCGGTGATCGTGAAAGAAGTCGGCTGTGGCATCTCCGAGCAAACCGCGGCCCTGCTGGCGAAAGCCGGCGTCGCCGCCATCGACGTGGCCGGCCTGGGCGGCACCAGCTTCGCCCGGGTGGAGGCCTTTCGGCGCGAGCGACCCGAGGAAGTTGAGCTCGCCCTCGCCTTCTCCGAGTGGGGTATCCCGACGGCCGAGGCGCTGGTCGCGACGCACCGCGCGGCACCGCAGTTGCCGCTGATCGCCAGCGGTGGACTGCATCACGGTCTCGACGCCGCCAAGGCGATCGGATTGGGGGCGGACCTGACCGGTTTCGCCCACGCCGTGCTCGCGGCGGCCTCGGAGGGCGAAGAGCCGGTACGCCGGCTGCTCGACGGCTTCGCCTGGCAGCTACGCGTCGCCATGTTCTGCGCCGGGGCACCCACCATCGCCGCCCTCAAAACGACGCCGCCGACGGAAGTTGGTTGAAGACCAAGAGCTTCGCCAGCCGCACCGATCGCCTGCAGGCGATGAACCAGGCGCTCGACCGCGAACTCTCGCGCCTCTCGCAGCGGGCCGGCTCGAGTCAGAGCTCGCTCCTGACCGAGATGGTGCAGTACCACCTCGGCTTGCGCAAGTCCGGCGACCGCCCCGGCAAGCGGCTGCGGGCAAACATCGCGTTGCTCACCTGCGAGGCGTTCGGGCGACGCTACGCGGACGCAATGTGGGCGGCCGTCGCCGTCGAGCTCGTCCACAATTTCTCGCTCGTCTTCGACGACGTCCAGGACCGCGATGAGCTTCGTCGTGGACGGCCATCGGTCTGGAAGGTCTGGGGCCTGGGTCAGGCGATCAACGCGGGCGCCGCGCTGGAGGCGCTCGTCACTCGAGCCGTTGTCGACCTGCTGCCCGCACGCTATGCCGACCGCACGCGACCGGCGCTCTCGTTGCTGTCCGAGGCGATGCTCGCGCTCTGTCGCGGCCAGGTGATCGACCTGCAGTTCGAACAGCGCGTTGACGTCTCGGTCGACGAGTACCTGGAGATGATCGGCCTCAAGACGGCGGCGCTTTTCGAGTGCGCCGCCCGGCTGGGCGGGCTCGCGGCCGGCGTGGGCGACGAGTCGCTCGACAAGGCCGGCAAGTTCGGCTACCACCTGGGCGTCGCATTCCAGGTGATCGACGACATGCTCGGCGTCTGGGGCTCGAGCTCGCAAACCGGCAAGGCGGTCGGCAGCGACCTGAAGAACGGAAAGAAGACGCTACCGACGCTGGTTGCCCTCAAAGGCGGGGCGGCCGGCAACCGGCGCGTGCTCCGGGCCCTGCTCACCCGAGCCCGGTTCACCGCCGCCGAGATGGAAACGGCGCGCGCCATCATCACCCAGGCCAGCGCCGAGGCCATTTGCCGGCGCCAGGCGGCCGAGCACCTCGCCGAAGCCCGGTTGCAGCTTTTCGGCATGACCGACCGTCCCAACTGGGCCGTGCGTGCGCTGGCTGAGATGGTCACCACCCTGGAGTCGGGACTGGTTTAGGCGGCGTGAGCGACGTTCGCGGGGGCACCGCATGGGCCGTGGCTGGCACAATGGTCGGAGGAGGATGGGGTCAGCGGCTATACCGGCGCGTACCCCGAGGGTCGTGACATATCTAGTTTGGGCATTGCTATTCGTTCTCGCCATCGGGCAGCCGGCCGTGAGGGGTCCAGTGATGGCACCGAGTGAGGTCATCGGCGTGCACGCGGGAAGCGACAACGAGGGCCTCCAGGGCAAGGTGTATGTCGCCTTGGGCGACAGCATCAGCGCGGGCCGCTTCGCGACCGCGCAGGACGGAACGTTTCCCGCGCTGGTCGCCGACAAGCTGGGGATGACGCTCGTCCTCGTGGCCCGCAGCGGCGCGAAGGCCGCCTGGGCGATCCCGCAGCTAGGCGCCGTCACCGCGGCCCATCCCGCGTTGGTGACGATCGAGCTCGGCACCAATGATGTCGGCTTCAACACGCCGCGCGACGAGTTTGCGGCGGAGTACGAAACCATCGTCAGTACGCTGACGGCTTCGCATACGCGCGTGCTCTGCATCGGCAGCTGGCTGCCATCCACGAGCATCGACGCGATCATCGAGCAAGTCTGCCTGCAGCACGGCGGGACGTTCGTCAGCCTGGACGGGTTCTACGCGGTCAACGCCTTCCACGGCCAGGACGGTGGCTCGAGTTATCTCGGCCGTACCGACTGGTTCCATCCCGGTGACCAGGGACACGCGGCCATGGCCGCCGCCGTCCTCTCGGCGCTCGGTGCCGGCCCCGCACCCGTGGTCGGTCCGCCGCCGCCCGTACCACAGATCCCTGACGTCATTCGGACCCATCCGAAGTAAAAACGCCTCAAACGCTCGCATCGCACTGAAGCGCGGCTCGCGTGGGCCGGCGGGCCCGGCGGGGGAGGGTCTGGGTGGGGGCTTATGCCTCGAGGACGTCGCCGATCTTGAGCGCCAGGTGCAGCGCCAGCCGCACTTCGGCGTTGCGCAGGTCCACCCCGAGCAGGTCCTCGATTCGGCCAAGCCGGTAGAGCACCGTGTTGCGATGCAGGTGCAGGCGGTCCGCCGCATCGGTCGGACTGCCATTGGTCGCGAGGTAGGCGCCGAGCGTTTGCCGCAGCACGCCGCGGCGATCCTTTGTTCCCAGCCGCGCCAGCGCGTCGTCCCGAAACTGTCGTAACTCCGGCAGCGGCTGCAGCGCGTAGAGCAGCCGGTAGAGACCCAGGTTCTTGAACGCGGTCGCGCTATCCGGTCCAAAGAGGCGCCGGCCCATCGACAGCGCCTGTTCGGCCTCGCGAGCGCCACTGGCGATCTGGGCCGTTCCGGTCCGCACCGCGCCGTAGCCGAGCGCGACCGGGCCGCCGACGGCGCGGGCCGCGCGATGGAGCTGCTCGACGACGGCGTTCGGTTCCAGTGCTCGCCGGCCCGCAAGGCTGACCAGCGCCAGGGTTGACTCTCCCCGCTCACGCACCAGCGCGCTGGTCCGCATGGTGGCGAGGTGACGCTCCCACGCCGCGCGCACCTTTGCCGCCCGGCCGGCCTCCGCGGGCTCGGCGGCGATGACCAGGTAGGGCGCATCGAGGTCGAATCCCTTGCGCTTCGCCCGTTCGCCAGCCGCTTGCTGCGAACCTGGCCGGCCCGCGGTGAGCACGTCGAGCAGCTCTTCCTCGACCTCGTCACGGGCATCACGGGCGGCGCGAACACGAACCAGCTCGATGGCACACGCGTGCGCGGCCCGGCCCACCGCCAGCCGATGCATCTCGCCCAGCTCGCCGTCGGAGCCCAGCAATGAGAGAAACCCCGCAATGCTGCCCTGCACCAGGATGGGTGCGACCAGGCGCGCCTGACCCTCGTTGAGCGGTCGCACCGCGACCGGCGGATCGAAGGCGCTGAGTGGGACCTCCCGCAACCACTCTTCCAGCGCCGGGCGTTCGGCGGCAATCGCGGCGGCGGTGCTCTCGGAGAGCCGGCCGCTTCCGACGTACTCGACGGTGGAATCGCGCTCGAGCACGACCGGCACCCCGGTCAGCTCATGGAGCCGCGCCAGCAGTGCCGGCAGGCCACGTCCCGCCATCGCGAGCTCACTCAGCTGCCGATGCAAATCCTGAGCCCGCTCGTGCAGCTCGGCTCGGCGATCGACGATGAAGCGCAGGACCTGCTGCTCCACCTGATCGAGCGGCATCGTCGCCGGCAGCGAAAACAGCGGCAACCCGTGGGCGTCGGCGGCACGGCGCGCCTCGGGGGACACGCGGCCCAGGACCGCCGCCCCGGCCACGCCCTGCCCCGCGAGCGAGTCGAGCAAGCGGGCGAGCGTGAGGCGCGGATCGACGGCGGTCAGCACCTGCGGGTTGATGAGCAGCAACTCTCCGCCGCGAAGCGGGGTGAAGGCCGGCGAGCGGGCTCGGAGCGCCGTGCACCAGACGACCTCGCGACGGCTCCCGGCGGCCCCAGCCACCAAATCGGTGTCCTTGGGTAGGGCGCCGCGCCACACATCGTCCACCGTGACATGGGGGTGCGGCGGAGCGGCCGATTTGCTGGGGGCCATCTTCGTGCGCCGCGCCCTACGGCAACGCGACGAGCGATATTATCCCACAGCGCAGACCAACCCCTTGAGACGCAGTGCACAAACCCGTACGGTCTCCTCCCCCACTGGTGGGGCGGGGCAGGGTGGGGGCTGTCTAGGCCGTACGGACGCGGCGTCGAGAGGGTCGGGTCGGTTTGGCCTTGGGGCGCGCGCGCTCTTTCGCCGGGGCCTTCTTCGCGCCGTTCTTGGCGGCCAGCGTGGCGGAGGCGGCCTTCGCCGGGGGTTTCCAGAGGGACTCGAGGTCGTAGTAGGAGCGTTCGCCCGGAAGGAACACGTGCACGATGACGCTGGCATAGTCGAGCACGACCCAGGATCCGTCGTCGTAGCCGGCTGTGCGCAACGGCCGCACGCCCTTCGCCTGGCAGGCCTCCACGATGGAATCGGTGATCGCACGCACCTGTCGGTCGGTGTCGCCCTCGCAGATCACGAAGTAATCCGCGATCGAGCTTTTCTGCCGGATGTCGAGCCGGACGATGCCCCGAGCCTTCTTGTCGGCAGCCGCGTTCGCGATGAGCCGGCTGAGCTGAAGGGGGGTCACCGGCGTAATTATCGCAATCAGCGAGCCCCGGCGTGGAAAGGCGAGCGTGACATCAGTGAGCCCGGTGCATCACGCCCGGTAGAGCTGGTGCACGCGGATGTAGTCGGCCACCGCGGGCGGCACCAGGTCGTCGATCGACGCCCCGCGCGCGAGGCGATCGCGAACCTGGTGGGCGGCGATCGCGGGCGTGTCGAGGTGGACGATCCGGGTGCGGGCGGGCGCAAACCCCAGCTCGTGCAGTGTCTGCGGTGCGAGCGCGGTCTCGGGCCGGTTGAAGATCACGAAATTCGCGGTATCGAGCAGCGCCTCGGCTTCGTGCCAGCTGCGGATCTGCAGGGCGGCATCGGATCCAATCAGCAGCACGAATCGTTGACCTGGGTACGCACGGGCGAGCTCGCGAACGGTATCGATCGTGTAGGAGACGCCGCCGCGGTCCAGCTCGATGTGGGAAGGGACCAGCCCCTCGTGGCCGGCGACCGCCAGCTCCACCATGCGCATGCGATCCGGCGCAGGCGCGGCCGGCGCCGCGGTGCGATGTGGGGGCATCGCGTTGGGCATCAGCCAGATCTGATCGAGGTCCGCGACACCTCGCAGCTGGCGGGCCGCGGCGAGGTGGCCGTTGTGCACGGGGTCGAAGGTCCCGCCCAAAATGCCGATGTCAGCGTTGCGGATCGTAAACAAACTCCACGTCGGAAATTCTCACCATCTCCCCGCCGTGGGCGCCGTGGCGCGCCAGCGCGTCGTTCAACCCCCAGCGATCGAGCATGCGCTGGAAATGTGCCAGTCCCTCGGGGTTCGTCATGTCGGTCATGGCCAGCAGACGCTCGAGCTGGTCGCCGGAGACCAAGAACCCACCCTCGACCGGCTCGATCGTGAACGGCTCGGCGGAGGTGGGACCGCGATAGACCTTGAGCGCGGGCAATGGTGGCGGCGCCGGTTCACCCTTGCGCTTCTCGAGCATGCGCCACCCCGCCCAGAGCAAGTCCTGGACCCCGTCACCGGTGGCGGCCGAAATCGCGAAGGTGCGCCGGCGAAGCTTCACCAGGCGCTGTCGAAAGGCGAGCACCTCCGACGCGTCGGTGACGGCGTCCATCTTGTTCAGCGCCACCAGGTGCGGGCGGCGCGCCAGCGCCACGCTGTATTTCTTGAGCTCGGTGCGCACCTGCTGGTAGTCGCTCCACAACTGGTGCTGATCGCCAGCAGCGGCGTCGATGACGTGGATCAGCACGCGGGTGCGATCGACATGCCGAAGAAACTGCAGGCCGAGGCCCGCCCCGGCGTGCGCACCCTCGATCAGTCCGGGAAGGTCTGCCATGACGAAGGTGACGTCCTCGGCGAGCTCCACGACGCCGAGCACCGGCTCGAGGGTCGTGAACGGATACTCGGCGATCTTCGGTTTGGCGGCGCTGGCGGCGGAGAGGAGCGTCGATTTGCCGGCGTTCGGCAGCCCCAGCAGGCCGACATCCGCGATCAGCCGCAGTTCCAGCCAGAGCCAGGTGGACTGCCCAGGCTCGCCCAGCTCAGCAAAGCGTGGCGTCTGGCGGGTGGACGTCTTGAAGCTGGCGTTGCCACGGCCACCTCGCCCGCCCCTGGCGACCACGAGGCGCTGCCCCTGGGCAACCAGGTCGGCGACGGTTTTTCCCTCCTCATCCTTGACCAGGGTCCCGGGAGGAACCGGGAGGACGATATCGATGGCATCCTTTCCGTGCCGCCGGCTGCCACCGCCGCGGCCGCCGCGGCCCGCGGGGAAGTGATGCTTGAAGCGATAGTCCTGCAAGGAGTTGACCTGCCGCGAGACCTCGAGGACGACATTGCCGCCCCGTCCGCCGTTCCCGCCGTCGGGGCCGCCCCGCGGCACGAACTTCTCGCGGCGAAAGCTCAAGGCACCGGCGCCACCGTCGCCACCCTTGACGAAGATCTTGACCCGGTCCGTGAACATCAGGAGGACCCTGCCGCGGGCATGATTCGAGCCGTGTCAGCCCGGCCGGGCCGGACGACCGTTAGCTCGACCGGCTAGCCGGCTTGCGCGAGGACGGAGACTTTCTTGCGTCCGTGACCAGTCCGCTCGAAGCGGACCACGCCGTCGACCAGCGCGAACAGCGTGTGATCGCGCCCCATGCCAACGTTGGTCCCGGGAAAGATCGCCGTGCCTCGCTGGCGAAGCAGGATGGTACCGGCGTTTACCGCCTGTCCCGCGCCCGTCTTCATCCCCAGCCGCTGGCCGACACTGTCGCGTCCGTTACGTGAGCTCCCTGCGCCTTTCTTGTGTGCCATGTCTTACTCCTGCGTGGTCTTTACTGCGGGCGCGGCCGCGGGTTTGCGGGCTTTCGATGCCGGCTTCGCGCCCGCCGGGCGCTCCGTCGAGGCGGGACGGACATTCGCCGCCGGCCGCTCGCCGCTCGTGCCGTCGGGGGCCCGGATGGCGCCGATGCGGAGCTCGGAGAGTTGCTGCCGGTGCCCGGTCTTGCGCCGCTTCCGCTTGCGAGCCTCGAACTTGAATACGATGATCTTGTCGCCGGACCGGTGCGAGACCACCGTCGCCTCGACCGCGGCGCCGGACACAAAAGGCGTGCCCACCATCGGCCCGCCATCGCCGCCCACCAGCAACACCGAGTCCAGGCGCACCGTCTCGCCGACGTTGGCGGACACGCGATCGACGACGATTCGATCGCCCTCCGACACTCGGAACTGCTTTCCGCTGGTCGCTACGATGGCAAACATGGATAAAGCGCCCCCGGGCGCGACTCCGTAGTCTAGCACTAGGCGATGTTCTCCGGCCCCTTGTCGGCGTGGTTCTCGTAGAACTGGGTGATCGCGGCCTGATCGTAGACATCCAGAAACTCGATGTAGTCCCACGCAACCAGTGCCACCTTGTGCGTCGTCATCCCCCTGCTATAGGGGGTCAGCACGACTTTCACCTCGTTGAACGCCGGTTCGGCCGGCGCCAGGTTCCTGACGTAGTTCTCGAGCGAATTCTGGAGCGTGGTGCAGTCGGCGCCCGTCGGGCAGTTGTAGAGGATGGCAATCCCGCCGTGCTCGAGGTTATGGATGTACTGGCCTTCGACCAGCGGGGCGCTGGAGGTCGCGATCGTCTGCCAGGGGACGGGGGCGATGCCGGTCGCGGAATAGTGCGGCCCGGAGGCGGGCGGGTACGAGTTGTAGGTCGGGGAGGTGGACGGGTCCACGTGCGTTCGCCCCTCATCGGCGACCGGCTGGCCCTGTGTGGTGCTGACCGGCTGGAACGTAAGTCGGTTCTGACTCGTCACCTGGGCCGCGTGATTGAGGGCGAGCGCGACGATCAGGATGGCGAGAGCGGCGGTGCCGAGGACGCCGCTGATGATGTACAGGTTTCGGCGCTCACGAGCGCGCTGGCGCGCCGCCGCCTCTTCCCGTTGCTGCTGGCGGAGCGCCTTCAGCTCCCGCTGGGTTCTGGACACTGCCCCTCATTCTCCCAAACCGCTACGCGGACCAAACGGCGGAAGCGGCTAGCCCGCCGTCACGATGACAGGCGACTGGTCTGACCCGCCTGTGATCTGGGCGTTGCTGCTGTTCCCGGAGACGACGTTGGCATGCGGCCCGAGCGCGGCGCCGTTGACCTTCGCCGTGAAGGTGATCACCAGGATGGCGCCATTGAAGCCGCCGGCGGGGACGACGAACGGGCCCCACTGCGGCGTCGCCGAGCCAGCCGCCGGTTGGAGCCGCGAGCCGGTCGGCTTCCCGCTGATCGCGATGCCGTTGGTCGGGAGGTAGGTAAAGCCCTGTGGCAAGGTGTCGGTCACCGTCACCGCCTGGGCCGCGTCGTTGCTGTCGTTCTCCAGGGTGATTACGTAAGTCACGGTGCCGCTCTGGGCAGCGTAGGGGGCGGTCGGCGCGACCGTCATCGTGACCGGCAGTTTGGTTCCCTTGCCGACCGAAACGGGCGCGGTGTTCCCAATCGTCTGCGGTGGAACATCGGCAGAGCTGGTGACCGCCGCCGTCAGGTTGTAGAGTCCCGGCGCGACGGCCGGCAGGACCCGTGCCTGAAAGGTGAGACGCAGCAGGCCCGGCACCCCATTGCTCGCCCCCGGGATATCCCACGACGACCACAGTGGGAGGAGGCTGTTCGCCGGTGGATCGACCGTCGCCACCCGGATCCCGTTGCCTTCATAGTTGGTGGTCGCGCTGTAGAGGAAGCCGGGCGCCAGGCTCACCGAGACCACGACGCGTTTGGCGACCGCCGAGCCGACGTTCGCGACCGAGATGACATAAGTTGCCATGCCGCCCGTCAGGACCTGGCCCGCGGTGGCCGCCGCGGTGAGGGTCAGCGAAGGCCGCGGCTCGATGACGAGCGCGACCGGATCGCCCTGGTCGACCTCCCCGGGGACTGCGGTCGTGATCGTGACCTGGTTTTTGTAATCGCCGGGGTTCAGCGCCGCCTGGACCGTGAAGCTGAGGACGAGGGAACTGATCGTGTTGCCGTTGCCCGCGGGGATCGTCCACGTTCCCCACGACGGGTTGCCCTTGGACGCCGGATCAGTGGTGGCGGTGCGGATGGCATTGCCGCCGAGCGTCGTCAGCTCGTAGTAATGAAACCCGGCGGGCAGGACGTCTTCGACGACCAGCCCGCGCGCCGCGCCGGCGCCGGTATTGCGGATCGAGAGCGTGATCCCCGTGAAGACCCCGGGCGCGAGGTGGCCTTTGTGATCGGCGCCGGTGGGGGCATCTGTGCTCTGCGTGATGACCAGCCGCGAGCTTTCGCTACCGGTGCAGGCGGCCAGCAGCAGCGGGCTGAGTAGCAGGCTGACGGCGAGAGCGTTTGCGGCCTTTTTGAGTGACTTTGGGCTCATCCGGATCCTTCAGCGGAAGCGGGATCCCACATTCGCCCAGCAACCGTGTCAGCAGGCGCATCGGCATCCCAACGACGTTGTCGTAGGGCCCGCGGATCGATTCGACCAGCCGTTGGCCCTTGCCCTGTATAGCGTAGGCGCCAGCCTTATCCTGCGCCTCTCCGGTCCGGACATAGGCCGCGATCACGCGCGGCGAAAGTTCACGCATTGTGACATCCGTCCGTGAGATCCCATGCGCCTGGCGTCCGGTGCGGCCGTCGATGACATGCACGGCGGTGTAGACCTGGTGACGGCCTCCGGAGAGTGTCCGCAGGAAGGCGGCCGCCTCGTCGCGGTCGCCGGGTTTCCCATAGATGCGGCGGTCGCGGACGACTTCGGTGTCCGCCGCCACGACGACGGCCCCTGGCATTCGCCTCGCGACCGCATTGGCCTTCTCGGCCGCGGCCCAGGCGACGTAGCCGAGCGGGCCGAGCGGCACCGGCGGCCGCTCCTCGATCCCCGGCGGCACGGCCCGAAACGCGATACCCGACCGCGTGAGGATGTCGATCCGCCTCGGGGACGTCGACGCGAGCACGATGGGTCGCAGGACGTTGCTCCCGGGGTCAGAGCCGCAGCATACGCAGCAGCAAGGCGGGCGCAACGCCACAGGCGATCGAGAGCGCCGGACCGACCCAGCCCAATGCCGAACGGGGTCGCTGCAACGATGGCGTCAGCGCATGGCGGTCGAGGAGCGGCGCCAGCTGAAGCGCGGCGAGCACGAGGGCGGCCAACAAGCCGAGGGCCAGGCCGGCTTGGAGAGCGGCGATGACGGCGATCGCGGCTCCCGCAAAGGTCACGGCCGGCGGCCAATTGGAGCGGGCGAGCAGCACCAGCCGGGCGGCCGTTCCCGACCATCGCTCGGGCATCGCCTCGATCCGGACGATCGCGAGGTCGACGAGCAGCAGCGCGGCGGCGAGCGCGCCGAGCCCCAGCGAGTCACGTGCACTGATCGCGAGCAGGAGCAGGGCGAAGAGCAGCTGGTCGCGCACGATCTCCGCACGGCCACTCCTGTCGATGAGCCAGGCGAGCGCCATCCGCGACACCAACAGCAGGGCGGCGAGGGCGGCGATCCACTGGAAGCGAACGAGGTTCGGCGGCGTCACAGTGGCGAGGGTCAGGATGACGAGAAACCCGGCGGCGGGGAGCACGAGCACCCGAAGCATCCCGCCTCGTGAGGCCAGCACCACGAGCACGAGCCCGAGCGCGAGCGCCACGGCTTGCACACGGCCGCTCCAGGCCGGCGTCGCCAGTCCCTGCAGCACCGGAATCAGGCCAAGAACGCCAAAGGCCATCCAGGCCGGGTGCTCCGCGTCCCGCACCAGCACCGTGGCCACCGCGATCAGCGCCCCGAGGGCGGCCCAACGCAGGCTGGACGCCGACGCGCTCACGGCCAGGACCCCCAGCAGCGCCGCCCATTCGAAGCCGACCGGCGCGATCGCCGCGCCGGCGACCAGCAAGATGGCGATGGCAAGCAGGATTGCCCCGCTGACGTTGACCGACAGGTCGAAGAGGACGACGCGCGCGATCGACGTACCGACGGCAGCCAGCACCGCCGCGGCGCCGGCGAGCCCGAGTAGCCCGACGCTCACCGGTAAGCGGAGCGCGCCCGGCAGACGCCAGCGCTCGCCGGCGAGCGGCATCAGCGCCATGGCTCCGGCCACGCCTGCGGTGAGCGGTCCGGCTGGAACGGCGGCGAGGATCACGGCTGCCGCGGCCGCCACCATCAGCACCTGGCCCTGCAGCCGCTCGGACTGGTCGATCGGGCTCGCAAACCAGGCGGCGCCCAGCGCGCCGAGGAACCAGGGAACCGCGCTGAGCAAGAGTGGGTTTTCGCCCACCGGCAACCGCGAGGCCAGGAAGATGGCGATCAGCAATGCCAGGGCGATGGAGATGACACGCCGCGTCAATCCTTCGAAGCTCGAGTTGACGCGCTGACCCGGGCGTGGCAGCAGCGCAGTCGCGGCGATCGGTCCGATCGCCCACGTGGCCGAACTGGGCTCGACCAGCAGCACCAGCGACCAGGCGGCCGCCAGCAGCGTGCCGATGGTCGCCGCCTGTCGTCGGGGCCCGGCACTGCCGTAGGCCACCAGCAGGCTCACGAGAAACAGTGCCGCCGGCAGGTACACGATCATGAGCGTGTCAGGACGTTGAAGACCGCGATGCCAAACGCGCCCCAGAGCAAGAAGCGACTCCATTCCGGCACTGACGGGAGCGACACGCCGGGCAATTTCCACGCTACAAAATGCCCTGCCCCTCTAGCCAAGGGCAGGGTGCGGGCGCTGAGGCGAAGCCCCCAGACCGCGACCCCGAGGCCCAGCACGACCGCGAGCGAGACGACGAACGCCGGCCAGGTCCCGCCCCCGGCGACGAGCCCGAACGGACTCGTCGCCACGGTTCCGCGAGGGACCAGCCGGACGGTCGCCGCAGCCGGCACGACGAGGTGGTCCATGACCACAATTGGAAAGGCGGCGATCAGCACGAGCACGGCACCCCATCCCGCGGCGATCTCGAGGCGGACCGATCGTAACGGCACCATCCGGCTGAGCGCCGCGATCGCCGCCAGGCCAATCGCCAACAGGACCGGGATCATCGCGAAGAGGAGCCCCCGGGCGCTGAGCGCGAGGCCGCCGAGCCATAGCCCGATGAAGGCGACGCTTCCGGGGATCATGGCGAGGTTGAGCAAGGTGAGCCCCGCCGCGGCAGACCCGGTCGCAACCCGGACGCTGGCAAGCCCCGCGAGCGGGACGAGCAGCAGCCACAGCCAGGTGCAGGCCACCGTCATCAGCGGGTCGCTACCGGTCGAGAACGCCAGCGCGAGCCCCGCCTGAGCGACGAGCAACCACGCGGCGAGTCGTGGGCCCGGCCGCTCGAAGAGCGCAAGGCCGGCAAACCCGAGCGCCACCAGCGCGCCGACCGCGAAGAGCACGACCGCCGTCGGGCGGTCGGGGAGCCGGCCGCCCATCAGGGCCAACATGCGCATCAGCAAGTACCCCGCGGGTGCGACCCAGGCGATGGCGGGCTCGAAAGCCACCGTCGCCTGCGGGCCACCCGTGGTTAGCGCCAACGCCGCCACCCGCACGGCAACCGGCAGCAGCACGAGAGCGAAAGTGGCGAGCCCGAAGGTATCGGACGGCACGCCCGAGAAGGCGCTGGTCCCCACCGACTGAATCGCGCTGGCGGCCGCCAGTAGCAGCCCGATGTCCGCGACCTGGACAGCGAGACGAAGGCCGCGGCGCCGGCGCGCCGTCTCGTCGAGTGCCCCGCTCCAGGCGAGGGTGAGCAGTTGGAGCGTGATGTAGACCAGCAGCAGGTTGTGGGCGAAGATCACCGCGCACGCGGCCGCGCTGGTCAGCAGCCAGCCAAACCAGGGATCGCGGCGATCACCGCGCAGCCCCAGTCGCGCGAGCATCAGCAACGCCGCGGTGATCAAGGTGACGCTGGCAAACGCCAGCGAGAGCCCGTCGAGCCGGACGGCGAGGTCGGCATAGGGAAACGTCGTCAGGTAAGGAACATCGACGTGCTCGCCCGGCGCCAGCCGCACCAGCTCGACCATGGCGATGATTCCGGCGGTGCTCGTCGCGGCCACGGCGATCCAGCCATTGGACTTGTGGCGCGGCCGGCGCTGAATAATGGCCGACGCACCCAGCAGAGCAAGAAATGGGAGCAGCGCCTGCGCCGCAAGCGGCATGGTTGCTTAGCTCAAGCTAACTAGCGAGCGATGCGCGGCGTGGGGACGGCCCCACCCTGGAGTGGGACTTCCTCGGCGCAGTAGGGGCAGACGCTCCACCCCAGCTTCAGCTGCTTGTTGCAGCGCGGGCAGAGTTTGCTGAACTGCGTCTTGCAATGCGGGCAGAGGACGTACTGGGAGTCGATCGGCTCGCCACAGCTGGGGCAGGGCCGCAGCTCGCGCGCCGGGCCGCCCGGCTCGGACAGGGCTTGGGTCTCGAGCTCCAGCGCACGGCGCTCGGCCATCGTCAGCGGTGGCCGGATGATCATGTAGATGAACAGCCCGAAGATCGGGAGCACCAGCGAGAGACCGGTGGCGAACACATGGAACAACACGCTGTTCGAGCGCTCCCGCGCATCCCGGAACGCCCAGTAGGAGAGGCTGAGCCAGAACGCCAGCAGGTAGAAGACGACGATGAAGAGCAGCGGTTTCAGCGACGTTAGATTCGGCAATGCGCCTCCTCAGCACTCACAGAATTTGACTTCAGATACCTTACCCTAATCCGGCGCTTTCACCCAACAGGGCCCGTAGCCCGGCGGCGGCCTGCCGCGCCTGGGCGAGCCGGGCGCGCTCCCGCTCGACGACCGGCTTGGGGGCTTTCTCCGTGAAGTCCGGGTTGTTCAGCTTCGCCTCGATCGACTCGATCTCGCGCCGTTTCTTCTGCAGTTCGGCCGTAAGCCGCTCCGCCTCGGCCCCGCCATCGCCGGGGAGCCCGAGACGCACGGTCGTATCGCCGACGACCACCACTGACTGTGGCATCCCCTCAGGCAGCTTGCCGTTGAGCTCCAGCCGGGCCAGCGTGGCCAGGTAGGCGCGGCCGACCGGTTCCCGCAGCAGGCGCCGCGCCGAGGTCACCTCGGCCGGTTGCCGCCGTGTTTTTTGCTCCGCTGCCTGACGCACGTTGCGAACCGCCCGCACCACCTCGAGCAGGTGCGCCATCTCCTCGATCAACCCCCGATCTTCGATCGTCTCGTCGGGCAGCGGCCAGGCCGCGTACATGATCGTCTCGCCCTCGTGTGGCAGCCGCTGCCAGAGCTCTTCCGTCACGAACGGCATGATCGGATGCAGCAACCTCAGGGTGCTTTCCAGCACGCTGACCGCCACCGCCAGCGCCGTCGCCGTCGAAGCATCGGCAGCTTGCAGCCTTGGCTTGATCAATTCCAGGTAATCGTCGGCAAACTCGTGCCAGGTGAACTCGTAGAGCACATCGATTGCCGGGCCGAACTCGAAACGTTGGAATGATTCAGTGACCAGGCGGGTGACCCCGCTGAGCCGCCCGAGGATCCAGGTATCCGCCGGTTCGAGCGTCGCCTCGTCGATCGGCATCGCCGCTGCGCCGTCGGGCAGCTTCGCCACCAGCAGCCGGGTCGCGTTCCAGAGTTTGTTGGCAAAGAGCTGGTAGGACTTGATCTTTTCCTCGGAGAAGCGGATATCCTGGCCG
>DASZJR010000119.1:0-25598 GCA_035947855.1 Candidatus Dormiibacterota bacterium | reverse complement strand
GGATCAGGGAGGAGCTCGGTAACACCTTGTGGTCCCGCTCTTTGAAGAAGTTGAGAAAACGCTGGCGGATGTCCGCGCTCGTCATATCTGGCCTGCGCGCTTAGTCATTCTACTGAGTTCGAATCCTATCGACCCAGCCATCGCCCTCAGCCAGGACAGGCGCGGACTTCACTTCAGGCGGTAGTCTGCCCCTAGCGGTAGCTCCCAGCGCCAGACCACTCCGTCCACCTGGCCATCCGGGTCCGGGACCTCCCCGACGTGTCTGAAACCGCATCGTTTCAGCACGGTCGTGGACGCAGACGATTCTGGAAGCGTGTGCGCGACAACCGAAGCGACACCAGCCGCTCGCGCACGGGAGATGAACTCATGGACCGCCGCTCTAGCGATGCCGCGACCCTGCCGAGCCGGAGCCACTGAGTAGCCCAGCTCAACCACCCCGTCGACGGGATGACCTTTCCAACCGCCTAGCCCGACCAGGCTGCCGTCACTGTCGAAAAAAAGATGAAATCCCCAGGGATCTCGGTCGCTGGCTCGCGCTTGCTCAAGTGCGGCGGGGATCGCTTCGGGAAAGCCGGCCCAGCCCTCGACAACTGTTATGCCGAACCGTGCCCTGAACGCGTCATCCCCAGCAGCCAGCACCTCCATCCACTCCACCCTGACAGGTTCTACTCTGATCAGCGCTCGATTTCGGGTCGACTCATCTGCCTCTACCAATGTCTCTACTCAAATTTGCCAGAAGTCGAGCGAGCCTCGGGGCACGGAGATCGGGGAAGGTCGCCACGAGAGTTGCCAGACCTGACCAGTCAACCCAGCCATCGCCTTCCGGCAATGCGTGACATCTCAGCACTGTCGCACGCGCCGACCGTCAGGCTTCCGGAAGCACCGTGAAGGTCGGTCGTGGGGACGGAAAGTTCTCCGGAAAGATGGAAAACTGCCGACGGCCACTCAGGACTTCGGCCAGGAACTCTGTCGCAGAGCCGCCGTATGCCTCCCACTCCGGTCCTCGGCTCTCGTTGACGACCACGATCCAGCTATCAGGATCAGGCTCGTGGGTTAGCCAGTAGCAAACGTCGCCATTGTCGGTACGTGCCCATGGGACGACGCCTCCCGGCTCCGGAAATATCGTATACGGAACCTGGTCGCCGTCATCCCGCACAACCCGCAAGGCCCATAGAGTTTCGGCGATCTGGTTCTTCAGATTGATGTGCCGGTTCGTGGTCGTAGGATGAAACAGCAGCAGGAAGTCGTCTATCTCTCCCATTCCGTACCGTTCAAGGAACCACTTGTAGTCGCTAGGTAAATGGATGCCCAGATCCTCCTCAATTTGTGACCAATCGAAGTACTCCGGCTCATGCCCGGTCGGCGGAGGCATGAGAAGTGCAATCTCCGACAGCCCGCTCACGGGGTGAATGCTAGGCCAGATCTGCACCCTCATGTCTTCCGGGTGACTCTGCCATCCCTCCGGTCCGGCGCTTCCCCCGACGTCCTGAAGCCCGCCGGGCAAACCTGACGACCGCGTCAATCGCGGTCATTGGAGCGATCGGATCGTGAGACCGTCTCTTAGCTCATCCTTGGGAATAGTTGGTGTTGGAGTTGTTGATCGGCAGGAGGCGGTCGAGTAACCGGGTGGCCGCGAAAGCGAGGTCGGACAGCAGAGTTGCCAACCCCTGACCAGTTGACCCAGCCATCGCCTTCAGCGCAAGCAGTTTTCAGGCGACAGCAGTTGGTCGACTAAGCAGCAAATGGCTGTCCACCTGGCGGAACCCCATCCGGCGATAGACGGACTCCCCAAGGTGGCTCGACTGAAGCCATGCCAATTCGGCACCGGCCATAAACCCCTCCGCGGCTGCTCGCGCTGTCACGGCGGTTCCATAGCCGCGTCCTCGCATCGCTGGCGGGGTCGCGACATTGAAAATGCCGATCCCTCCGTCTCCGAGCCAGCTGGTAGCCGTCGAAACCGGCTCGCCGTCAACCGTCGCAAGGTAGATGGACACACCCGGCACTTGCGCGACGGCCGGGCAACAGAGAGCTTGCAAAAGCCCGGGAGGTACCTCGAACCCGGCCTCCATCACCGAGAGCGTGCGATCGAGGTCTGCCTTACCGGTAACCCTCGTGATTTCAATGTCTCGCGCGCCGGGGTCGCGAAGTTCGTCCGCGGCCATGACCATCGCCGGTATACGCTCAGCGGCGGTAAGACCGAGCCGCTGGGCTTCAGCCTCGAGTTCGGGAGCTCTGCTCGAGCGGAGTAGAACGCCGAAGGGTAGTCCCATCCGCTCTACCTCGGCCATCGCTGGCGCCAGCCCGCTCACCGCGGCTTCCGCTGGGTGCTGGATGGCCCATAGGGAGTTGAATGCGGGAAGTGGAACCGAGCGACAGACGAATTGGCGACACCCATTTCTGTCCTCCACCCGCCCACCGTCAAGAGCGATGAACACCTCCTTGAAGGCGCTCAGAATCCAGGCGGCTAGCCGATCTGCCTCTTGGGTCGATGCCATTTAATACGGTCCCTGCCCGCGATGGTACGGAAAAGAATCCGGCTTTGCCTGGCCAGCGAAGGAAGCAGCCGCACATACCAACCATGGGGGCATCGGTCGCGGTGCTTTCCTCCTCGGAGCCCGCTGCGATTTCCACGCCGAAGTTCGTCGGCCCCGGCGGCGCGGCATTAACTCGAGACGGGCATCTCCCGCTTCAGTTGCTCGACGGCGGCGCGTTGCAACCGCGAAACGTGCATCTGTGAGATGCCAAGCCGCTTGGCCACTTCTGCCTGGGGCAGCTCGTCGACGAAGCGGAGGTACATGATCCGGCGCTCGCGTGGGGTCAGGTGGCGCATCGCCTGGTCGAGCAGGTCCTGCAGCTCCACCTTGTCGAGGTTCTCGTCTTCTCGCCCGAGGCGTTCCGTTAGCTGAAGGCCGTCGTCGTCCTTGGGCGCAGGTCCAGTGGACTCGAATGGGATGGTGCGCTGCGCCGGGCTCGCCTCCATCGCCTCGAGGACATCTTCCGGCGGTAGCCCGAGCTCTTTGGCGATCTCGTTCACCGAAGGCTGGCGTCCCAGTTTTGCCTGCAGCCGCTGCGACGCGACATCGGCCCGCTGCATCGTTTCCTGGAGCCGGCGCGGCACCTTGACGGCCCAGCTCTTGTCGCGGAAATACCGCTTGATTTCACCGACGATGGTGGGTGTGGCGAAGGTCGAAAACTCCAGGCCGCGCTGCGGCTCGAAGCGCTCGATCGCCGCGAGCAGGCCAATGTAGCCGACCTGGACGATGTCCTCGAGCGGCTCGCCCCGGTTGCTGAATTTCTTGGCTAGGAAGATCACCAGGTTGTTGAACAGCTCAACAAGCTGCTGGCGCACCTCGGGATCCTTCGTTTTCTGGTACTGGAGGAAGAGACGGCGAACGAGCTCTCGATTGGGTCGGACGGTGGGGCGCGAAGACGCTGGCGGGTCTACTCGATCAGGTATTTGACCATCCTCATGCGCAAGCTACCCGTCTGGTCGTCTACCTGGTAGCGGAGTTCATCGACGAACAGCCGGATCATGTTCAAACCAATGGTTTCATAGTCGAGCTCCGCCCCGTGGCGGGTACGGCGCACGGTCTGCTGTTCCACCGCGCGCGGCGGTACGCTCCGCACTTCGACCTCGAGCCGCCGGGGCCGGCTCTTGAAGATCAACTTGAGCTGTCCGTTGCCACTCCCCCACTGTTGGGCAGCGGCGGCGCAGGCACTCTCGCAGGCCTGCGTGATGGCGATGTTCAGGTCGTCGATTTCCTGCACCGAGAACCCGACGACGAGGCCGAGGGAGGCGGCGGCCCGCTTGGCGACGACGATGTAGTCGGGGACGGCCGGGAGCTTCAGTTCCGTAACGTACGCGCCGCCAGTCGGCGCCTCGTGGCCAGTTGTCGCGGGCTGGTGGCGAACTCGGTTTTCCCTCATGCTTCCTCCCGATGCTGCCCGGCTGATGATCTGCGCCGGCGGCCGATTCCCCCGATGGTGTCGCGCACGCGATCACGCCAACCGGTGATCGCTGCTCCCGTGGCGTTCATCGCTCGGTCGGCGGCCGTGAACTTGTCGTTGACGCCGCTGACCATGTCATCGATCTGCTGCAGGCTGTGCCGCAGCTCAGGGAGTGCCAAACGAGCCTCGTCGAGCGTCAGGGTCAGGATGGCCTCGATTGTCCGAAGGCTGCGCGTCATGTTCAGAAGGATGAAGGAGGCAAAGATGCTGAGCAGGAGAAACCCAATGCCGACCAGCAGCACGCCGACTTGCCACACCATCACGAACTCCTCTCGAGTTCCCCACCCGCGGGATATTGCCGATGTTGTACCTCATTCGCAAAGGCGTCAAACGTGGCCGGGCGTGGGCTACGCCGGCTGAGCACGCCGCACCCACGCCGTGACCGCCCACTGCACGATGGCCAGCACCACCAGATCGTTGACCGGGTGCAGCTCGCCGAGGGCTAGCGGGGCGCCCACGCCGGCCAGCCCCGATGCCTCGCCGACGAGCACGGCCAGCGCGCTCAGACCCAGGCGGACCAGGTAGTGCGGCGCCCGGGGCGCCACCAGGTAGGCGAGCTGTGTGCCCAGCAGGATGACGAGCGTAGCCAGCACGAACACCGGGGGGATCGGCACAGGCAACCCGGCGAGTGTATCAGCCTGCGGATAGCTTGAAAACGAAAGAGGCCCGGCCGACTGGCCGAGCCTCTGTATCGAGTTTCGTGTTAGTCGTTGTGCTGGTGCTGATCGTTGTTTTTCTTCGCGTCGGTCTTCTTGACGACCGGCTTGGTCGCCACCGGCTTGGTCGCCACCGGCTTGGTTGCGGTCTTATCGTCGTTCTTCTCGGCCTTGCGGTCAGCCGCCTCGGCCTTGTCGGCCGTGGTGTCGTCCTTCTCGGCCTTGGTCGTCTTGTCGGTATTCTTATGATCGCCGTCGTGGTTGCCCGTCTCGTTGCCGGTGCCGGTCGGCGGTGTCACAACTGGGGGCGCCGGCGGCGTGAAGTCGGCGGTCAGGCCGGCGAGGTCCATCTGCAGGGCACCCCAGCCGTTGGTATCGGTCACGGTCACGGTGGTCAGCGTCTTCCCAGTCGTCGCGACCGGGATCGTCAGCATGTCCAGAACGGCGTTGCCGCCACCCATCGACGGCTGGGCCGTGGTGGTCCACACCGGGGCGGCTGCCGGGTCGGTCAGCGTGTTGACGACACCGGCGGCACCGGTGCGCCACTCGCGAAGGTTGGCGCCGATGATAAGGTCGGTGCTCTGGGTCGTCGCGTCACTGAAGGTCAGCACCACGGTGCCCACGACGCTGCCCGCGTACCAGTTGTACGTGTTGGCGGTATTGAGCAGCAGGTAGACGGCTTTGGCGTTCTGGTACGAACCCGTGAAGGTCGCGGTGCCACCGTTGAGCATCTTGACCGCGTTTCCGCTGGTCATGTCAAACGTGTGGCCGCCCAGCGCCGCCTGGCCGGTCGGAGTCGTGCTGTAGTACCCGCTTAGCGAGAGCGTGGCCTGCGTGCCCAGGGCGACGGGTGCGTCCTGTGCATGGCCAAGAATGCTCGAAGCAGCGATCAAACTAGAGGCGAGAATGAGTCCTGTCGTCGATTTGGTGAAGAGGGCGGCGTTCATGGGCCCTACTGTATGTTCCGTACCTTACGCCCACGGTGGCGCCGAACTTGCATTACGTGACGAGGCCGCAAAAGGCCCGTCACCGTTTCGAACCGGACGTTACCGGGAGGGTTTCAACGGCGGCCGAACCAATTCGAGGCCGAGTTCACGGAGTTGTTTCGGATCCGCGGGAGCGGGCGCATCGGTCATCAGCTCTTCCGCCTGCTGGTTCTTGGGAAAGGCGATCACTTCCCGGATGGTCTCCTGGCCGGCCGCCAGCATGACGACCCGATCGAGGCCGTAAGCGAATCCGCCGTGCGGCGGCGCGCCGTAACGGAACGCCGTCAGGAGAAAGCCAAAGCGCTTTTCCGCCTCCTCGCGCGAGATCCCCAGACCCTGGAAGACACGCTGCTGCAACTCCGGATCGTGGATTCGGATGCTGCCCGAGCCGAGCTCGGTCCCGTTCAGCACCAGGTCGTAGCTGCGGGCGTGCACCTTGAGCGGGTCGCTGGCCAGCAGCTCGAGGTCCTGGGGCCTTGGCGCGGTGAACGGATGGTGGGCGGCTGTGATCTCGCCGGTTTCCTTGCTGCGCTCGAATAGCGGAAAGTCCGTGACCCAGACAAATTCGAAGACCCCCTCCTTTGCCAGGTCGAGGATGCGAGCCGCCGCTTTGCGGACAGCTCCCAACGAGGCCGACGCCACCTCCACCTGATCGGCCACTGCGACGACCACGTCGCCCAGCTCGGCGTGCGTCGCCTCATGCAACTGGCTGAGCGCTCGCTCGTCAAAGAACTTCGCGATCGGCGAACGCCAGCCGCCGGCCTCCCGGTGCCAGAACGCGAGCCCCTTCGCGCCTTCGGCGCGGGCGACCTCGGTGAGCGCCTCGATCTCCTTTCCACCAACGGCCCGCGGGATCCGCAGACCGCGGACGACACCACCGGCATCGAGCGCCTGGCGGAAGATCTTGAATTCCGTCCCGGTGAAGATCGAGGTCAACTCCTGAATCTCGAGACCGTAGCGCAGGTCGGGCTTGTCGACGCCGTAGCGCAATAGGGCTTCGGCGTGCGTGATGCGCCGGATCGGTGTCGGCAGGGTGACGCCCAGCACCTTCTGCCAGACGTGGGCGAAAGACCGTTCGATGACATCGAGGACGTCGTCCTCGCCGACGAACGACATCTCCAGGTCTAACTGCGTGAACTCCGGCTGGCGATCGGCCCGTTGGTCTTCGTCGCGATAGCAGCGGACGATCTGGAAGTAGCGATCCATGCCCGCCACCATCAGCAACTGCTTGTAGAGCTGCGGCGACTGCGCCAGGGCGTAGACGTGGCCTGGCTTCAGCCGGCTGGGCACGAGGAAGTCGCGAGCGCCCTCGGGTGTGCTGCGGATCAACACCGGAGTCTCGATCTCGAGAAAACCCTCGGCGTCGAGGAAGTCGCGGATCGCTTTGGTCATCCGGTGCCGGAGCTGCAGGTTCCGGGCCATCCTCGTCCGGCGCAGGTCCAGGTAGCGATAGCGAAGCCGCACCTGCTCGTCGACCGGGCTGTCTTCGTTGACGGCGAACGGTGGGGGCTGTGCCCGGTTGAGGATCGTCACGGCACGCGCGTCGACCTCGACCTCGCCCGTCGCCAGCTCCTTGTTTTCGGTTCCTGGTGGGCGCCGCTGGACAGGGCCCTTCACGTGGATCACCGATTCCGGTCGGAGCTCACTCCCGACCGCGTGGGCCTGCGCGTTGGCGGGGTCAAACTTCACCTGGACGATTCCGCTGCGATCCCGCAGATCGATGAAGATCAGGCCGCCGAGGTCGCGCCGCCGGTGGACCCAGCCGTAGACGTCGACGTCTCGTCCAGCCTGCTCCGATCGGATCGCACCGGCCGGAATGCGCGGGGTCAGGCTCACCCGCCGCCCAACATCTGACTGATCGTGGACAGCAGGTCGCGCTCCGCGACACTCGTCTGCGTCTTTTCCTGCATGTTGCGGATCACGACCTGGCTTCTCTCACGCTCCTCGGGACCCACCAGCAGCGCCAGGCGGGCGCCTCGCCTCGCCGCCTTGCGCAGCTTGGCGTCCAGGCGCGCCGGGCCGGGGTCGAAGACGACGCTGATCCGGCGGGCCCTCAACGTCGATGCCAGGTGGAAGACATACGACTCATCGCGCGCCTCGAGCGCCACGGCATAGACATCCGGGACCGGTGGCGTGAGCGGCTTGCTCTGCTTGAGCACCGTGGCGGTCCGCTCCATCCCCATGGCAAAGCCCACCCCAGGCGTCGACCGGTACCCCAACACAGCGGCCAGCCCATCGTAGCGGCCGCCGCCTCCCAACGAGTTCTGCGCCCCGCCCAGGCTTTCGTGCTGGTACTCGAATACCGTCCGCGTGTAGTAGTCGAGACCGCGCACCAGATTGGGATCGAGCTCGAAGGGGATCTCTTCTGCGGCCAATGCGTCCTTGACGACGCGAAACGCCTCGGCGCAAGGCGCGCACAGATGATCGACGATGCGCGGCGCATTGCGCTTCAGCGCTTCGTCTTGCGGATCCTTGGAGTCGAAGAGCCGGAGCGGGTTCTTCTCGAAGCGCGCCCGGCTCTCTTCGCTCAGCCCTGCCAGGTGCGGCCGGTAATACTCGCGCAGCAGCTCCCGGTAGGCCGGTCGGCAGACCTCGTCGCCAATGCTGTTGAGGTGGAGACGCACGCCTCCAATGTCGAGCGCGGCAAACCAATCCCGGCCAAGCACGATGGCTTCCACGTCGAGCAGCGGGTTCCCATCACCGATCGATTCGATCCCAAACTGATGGAATTCGTGAAACCGCCCGGCCTGCGGGCGTTCGGAGCGGAAATACGGGCCCATATAGTAGAGGCGCACCGGCTGTGGCTCCAGCTGCATCCCGGCATCGAAGTAGGCGCGAACGATGGGGGCCGTTCCCTCCGGCCGGAGCGTCAGCGAACGTCCGCCGCGATCGGTGAAGGTGAACATCTCTTTGCTCACGATGTCGCTGCCTTCACCCACACCACGGACGAACAAGTCGGTCGTTTCGAAGACCGGCGTCTCGATCCGCTGGTATCCGTATCGCCCTGCGACGACCTCTGCGGCGGCCTCCAAGACGTCCCAATACGGCTCGTCGGCGGGCAGGAGATCCTGCGTGCCGCGAGGACGTTGCGCGATCGGAGCCATGGCCTCGAAGCTTAGCGAATGGCTTTGAGCGGTTTCGCCGGCGCCGGCTAGCTCGCCACTTGCGACTCGGCGGCGGGGGCGTCGCTGCGAACCACCCGGTTGCGACCGGTTCGCTTGGCGACGTAGAGCGCCTGGTCGGCGGCCTGCACCAGGGCCTCCCGGCTCTCGCCGTCCCGCGGAAAGACCGCGATGCCCAGACTCAGCGAAAGATTGGCGACTGCTTTGCCGTCGAGCAGCACGGCCTGGCTGGCCACGGTTCGCCGGATCCGTTCGGCGACCGCGACCGCCGCCCGGCTGTCCGCGCCCCGCAGAACGAGTACAAACTCATCGCCGCCGTAGCGCGCCACCAGGTCCTTCGGCCGGATCGCCGGCACGAGGATCTCGCGCGTCAGATGCCGCAGCACATTGTCGCCCGCAGGGTGACCGACCGTGTCGTTGATCTCTTTGAAGTGGTCGACATCGCACATGATGAGCGCGAGCGGTTCCTTGGTCTTTCGCGCGCGCACCAGTTCCCGCTCGAGATGGGCCTCGAATTCACGGTGGTTCGCGACGCCGGTCACACCGTCGGTCGTCGCAAGGTGCTTGGTGCGCTCGTAGGCAGCGGCGTTCTCGATCGCGATCACGGCCTGGTTTGCCAGCGTTTGAAGAACCCGGATTTCGCTGCGTTCGAGGGGCCGTGGTTCTTTCATGTGGATGACGAGCACGCCGACGATTTCTGCGCCCAGGCACATCGGGACGGCGACCACCCGCTGTAAGCCGACGCGGTGGGCGATCGCCAGCGGCTTCCCGCGGTCATCCACCAAATCGAGCTCGAGCACCTGCTCCGGTCGCTCGACCCGGCCGGCGACCAGGTCGGTGCTCTGCCGCACCGCGGCGAGCTCGCGCCGCGTGGTGCAGCCAACGATCACATCCGAAAACTGTTCCCGCCAGGAGGACTTCCGCAACTGCAGCGAGGCGTAGGGGACGTCGAGGATCTCGGACGTGGCATGCGCCACGGCGCGGAGCAAGTTGTCGGTGCCGACCGTGACGGCGGTCAGCGCCTGGGAGATCTTCTCCAGGGCGATGATGGCCTGATCGAGTCGGTGGGCCTGCAGCTGCGTCTTCTTGCGAAGGTCGGTGTTCTCGATCATCAACGCCATCTCGGTGGCGATCGTTTGCAGCAGGTCGACGTCCTGTTTCGGCAGCGTGTATCCCGGGGCGAGGCCGGTGACGAGGTACCCGGCGTTGCGCTCGCCGCGAATCAGTGGGACCACCAGCGCCTGCTGGACACCGGCGAGCTCGGCGAAGAGCCGCAGGCAGCGTCGTGGATCGGCGGTCAGGTTGGTCGCGGTTTCGACGTCGACCGACGCGTTGCTGGAAAAGCCTTCCGCGAGCTTCGCTGGACTCAAGCGCATGAGTTGTCCCCCGGCCTTGCCGACCGCACCAACCATTGCGCGGACTTCGAGGCCATTCGCCTCATTGCGAGCCAGCAAGAGTGCGGTCTCGAGGCCGAGTGCCTTCAGGCTGACACCGAGGATCGCCTCCGCCATGGCGCCGGGTTCGGTTTCCTTGCCGAGGCCCTGGCTCGTCTGCGACAGCGCGGCGAGGCGGCGCATCTGCTCGTTCAAGGATCGGGTTCGCTCCTGTAAGTCTTGTGTCATCGCGTTGAACGCCCGGGCGAGCTCGCCAAGTTCATCGCGACGTCGGACGTCGAGTCGCTTGGTCAGGTCGCCGCGTGCCACCGCCTGGGTCCCGGCGACCAGCGCCTCGATCGGTCGCGTGAGCCGAAGCGCGAGTAAATACCCGATGAGCAGCAGGACGAGGACTACGCCGGCGAAGAGCACGGTCATCTGCAATGCGGAATGCAGCCCGGCGTCGATCACGCCGCGACGGGAGAGGGCGACGGCGAGGTACCCCTCGGGTTGCTGACGGAGGTAGAAGTTGGTGAACTGGAACTGGTAGTCCTCGCCGCGGACCTTCACTGCCCGGGTGACGGCCCGCCCCGGTGAGGCAAGGGCCAGGTACGACCGGACACGGTCGTCGATCAGGTTGCCGCTGACCCCGGTCAGCGTGCTCCCCACCAGCTGTCCGCTGCCGGCCATCAGCATCACGTCCGACTGCGAGTGGCTCTGCATATCCGCGAGCACGGCACGCAGCGGTGCCACGACCATGATGCCGCCGACCACCCGATCGGCGAAGATCACCGGGCCGGCCGCGACGAGCGACGACGGCGGGGTTCCCAGGTAGGCGATGTACTTGTCGCCCAGTGAATCGTAGAGCCCCTTGAGCACCGGTTGGACGACCGGTTCGGCCGAAAGGTCCGTCCCGCTGCCGAAGATCAGGCCGCTCGGATTGGCAGGGTCGGGCTGACTGACCTCCAGGATGGTGTGGCCTCTCGCATCGAAGATCATGACCGTGCCGAGCCGGTTGTTGACCTCCAGCGGAACGACCAGCTGCCGCAACGCGGCGGCGTCGCCGGCGGCCACCGCCCGGTCCACCCCCTCCGTGTTGGCGAACAGCCGGATCGCCGCCACCTGGCGACCCTGCAGCTTGACCGCCGCGTCCAGCGCCGCGTCTTCGGCGTGCGCGAGCTGGTCCGCGATCCGGTTCTCCAGCGAGGTCGCGACCAGGCTGGTCGTCAGGTAGGTCCCCACCACCCCCAGAATCAGCATCAGGAGAAGGAACGGCAGGATGATCTGGGTCCGGATCCTCAGCCTCGGCCGGAACGGGAGGCGTGGCGGCAGGCGCATCCCCTGTATAACCGGTGGGCGGGCGGAATGCTGCACACCTTCACGCCTGGGTAGCCTCAACGCCCTGCCCCCTCCTTCGGGGGTCTGAGCGGGCTCAGCCGCCCTGGTTGTTGTTCTGGCAGGTGAACGACCTGGCGGCGACCGCCGGGGCGGTCGGCGTATAGAAGACCAGCTGCACGCTGCCCGAGTCCTGCGGCCGCGTCCAGGTGTCAGTCCGCACCGCGTGCACCGAAGTGTCGCCCGGCGCGATCGTGATTGATGGCTCCGCGATCACCCGTCGGTTCCCCTGGGCGTCGGTCCGAATCCAGGCGTAGCTCACGGTTCCGCCGACCCCGTTAGTCGTAAACCAGCCGGTGGAGGTCACGGTGATCTGGTCGCATGGCTGGTTCGGATCGGCCGGCCGAGCCGTCAGGACGTCGCCGTCAGCGACGATCGCGAAGGACTGCGGCGTGGGCGTCGGCGTGGGCCTCGGCGTGGGTGTCGGGGTGGGCGCCGGCGTCGGCGTGGGGGTTGGTGCCGGGGTGGGCGTCGGCGTCGGACGCGGCGTGGGTGCCGGCGTGGGGCGAGGCGTGGGTGCGGGTGTCGGGACGGGCGTCGGGGCGGCCGTCGGCACCGGCGTGGGGACCGGCGTCGGGGCTGGCGTTGGGTCCGGGACGACGGCTGGAGCCGGAGTCGGCTGGGAAACCGGCCTGGCGGTGGGGCCCATCGCCGTGATCGGATTCGAGACCGGGCTCAAGACCGCGGTGACCGAGAGTGAGCCCTGGCCCTCGAGCGTGAGGTCCCTCATCGCATCGGCCACGACCGTCTCCTTGAGCGGTTTGGTGTGAAGTCCGGCGTCCAAGCCGAGGTCTGGGCCGAGTTGCGGGATATTGACCCAGGCGAGCCCCTCGCGGGGTTGCAGCGCGACCAGGGCGATCACGCCGAAGAGTGCGACGACCACCGCCGCCAGCCCGAAGAAGGCGGCAAGCGTGCGTCGAACGTGGAGACCTGTGCCCATCGCAGCTCCGATCGTAGGGGCGCTCAGTTACGGCGTCCGTTTCCCGGATTGACCCCCGTCCAGGTCCAGTAACGCGAGTCGTAAGGGTCGAGTTCGCAGCGCGCTTTCGAGGTCGCTAGTGGGGGGCGAGGTTGCCCTCGCGGGCGACCGTATGGACGTCCTTGACCGTTTCGAGGCGCTCCATCAGCCGGCTGAGCTGGGTCAGGCTGCTGATCTCCACGGTGGTAGAAATCACCGCGGTCTTGTCGTCATAGACCTGCACTTCCGCACCCGTGAGGTTGATCTTGCTCTCGGCAATGACGGTTGCGATGTCGCGCAGCAGGCCGGTACGGTCCCAGGCTTCGATCTTGATGCCGACAGGGTAGAGTTGCCGGCCGCCGGTGTCCCAATCGACCTGGACGACGCGCTCCTGGTTGGAGACATTGACGATGTTCTTGCAGCTCGTTCGGTGCACCGTGATCCCCTTGCCACGTGTGATATAGCCGCTGATGAGGTCGCCCGGTACCGGCTTGCAACACTGTGCGATCTGAGTGAGCACACCGCGCTCGCCCTTGACGCGGATCTCACCGGTGGGTTTGAACTGCGGGACCAGCGGAATGAGCGGGAACTCACCATTGCCATCGGGCGGCTGGCCGGCCGCCATGTACTTGAGCAAGACGGAGTGCGGGCTGACATCGCCGTATCCGATGGCGGCGTAGAAATCATTCAGGTCCGTGAATCGAAACTCCCGGGCGAGCTCCAGGATCTTCTCGTCCCCGATCGAGGCGAGCGCGCGCTGCTGCATCCGCCGGAATTCCTTGTCGAGCAGCTCCTTGCCTTTGCTGACGTTTTCTTCGCGCCGCTCCTTCTTGAACCAGACCCGGATCTTCTGCGAGGCGCCCGCGGTCTTGACAAAGCCCAACCAGTCGCGGCTGGGCCCGTGCGGGCCCTTCGAGGTGAGGACCTCGAGGATGTCGCCGTTCTGGAGCTGGTAGTCGAGTGGCACCATTCGGCCGTTTGCCTTGGCGCCGATGCAGCGATGGCCCACCTCGGTGTGGATCCGGTAGGCGAAATCGACGGCGGTTGCGCCCGTCGGCAGCGCCTGGACGTCCCCTTTCGGGGTAAAGACAAAGACCTCGTCCCGGAAGACGTCGACCTTGACGGCGTCGACGAACATCTCGGCGTCGAGCACTTCCTTCTGCCAGTCCATCAACTGGCGTAGCCAGGCGAACCGCTGGTCCTGCTTGCGGTCATCCTTGCCGCCCTCTTTGTACGTCCAGTGGGCGGCCACTCCCCATTCCGCGGTCCGGTGCATCTCGTGGGTGCGAATCTGGATCTCCATCGGCTCGCCGCTGTGACTGACCACGGTCGTGTGCAACGACTGGTAGCCGTTCGACTTGGGCATGGCGATGTAATCCTTGAAACGGCCGGGAATCGGCTTCCAGAGCGAGTGGATCACGCCCAGCGCGCCGTAGCAATCCTTGATCGAGTCGGTCAACACCCGGATTGCCGAGAGATCGTAGATATCCTCGAACTCCTTCCCCATCGCGAGCTTGCTGGCGATGCTGTAGACGTGCTTCGGCCGCCCGCTGGTCTCGGCCTTGATGCCGACGCTGGTCAATTCGCGCTCGAGGATTTCCTTGATGTCGTTGACGGAGGTTTCCCGCTCTTTCCGCTTGCGCGCGATCTTCTTGACGATCTCGCGGTACTCGTCGGGATGGAGCTGCGCGAACGACAGGTCCTCCAGCTCCCATTTGATGTTCCACATGCCCAGCCGGTGCGCCAGCGGGGCGTAGATGTCGAGCGTCTCCTGGGCCATCGCCCGCCGCCGGACTTCCGGGAGGGAGTCCACGGTGCGCATGTTGTGGAGCCGGTCGGCCAGCTTCATGAGCACCACGCGGACGTCCTCCGCCATGGCCACGAGCATCTTGCGGACGTTTTCCGCCTGCGCCTGCTCGGGGCTGTGGAAGGAGATCTTCTCCAGCTTGGTCACGCCGGCAACCAGCTTGCCGACGGTTGGCCCGAAGCTCTGCTCGAGGTCGGAGATCGTCAGGTGGGTGTCTTCCACCGTGTCGTGGAGGATGGCGGCGGCCAGCGTGTCGCGATCGAGCTGGAGGTCCGCCAGGATGCCGGCGACGCTCAGCGGGTGCTCGATGAACTTCTCGCCCGAAAGACGGTTCTGGTCGTGGTGCGCGCTGGCCGCGGCATCATACGCGCGCGACAGCACCTCGATGTCCTTCGGCGGCAGGTAACTGACCTTGCTCAGAAGGTCGGCGAATTGCATGACTGAATCCCTATTTCGTTGATGGCGAAATTATCCCCGAACTTCGGGGAATGAATCAGTAGGCCTTTCCCCAGGCCACTTCCATGGTCGCGGGACGGCCGCAGACTGCGCAGCGCTGGTCGCCGCCGCCGGACCCCGGCAGGATCACCCGGGTGGTGGCGGTCGTCTGGTCCTTGACCGTACGCTCGTCCTCTTCCCGGCCGCACCAGGCGGTCACGACAAAGCCGATCGAGCTCTCGAAGAAGCGCACCATGGCCTCCAGCGAATCGAGCCTGACCGTGTGCGCCTCGCGGAATTCGCGAGCTCGCGTGAAGAGCGCGGCCTGGATCTCCTCGAGCATCGCCGGGACGGCGACGCCCAGCTCGTTGAACGGGACCGTTTGCTTGGCCCGGTTCAACCGGCGGACGACCGTGGCCTCCCCTTTGGCCAGGTCTCGTGGACCGACCTCGATCCGCAATGGAACGCCCTTCAACTCCCACTCGTTGAACTTGAACCCCGGCCGCTCGTCGCGCCAGTCAACCTTCACCCGGATGTCTTGCAGGTCGGCGAGCACTCCCTGGAGCGCCCGTTCGATCTGGCTCCGCTCGGCCTCGCCGCGGAAGATCGGGATGACCACGACCTGGACCGGTGCGATGCGGGGCGGCAGTTGCAGGCCGAAGTCGTCGCCATGCGCCATGACGACGGCGCCCACCATGCGCGTGGACATGCCCCAGCTGGTCGAGTGTGGGTACTGGCGCTCGTTGCTGCGCCCTGTGAAGGTCAGGTCGTAGGCGCGGGTGAAGTTCTCGCCAAAGTAGTGCGAGGTGCCCATCTGGAGCGCCTTGCCGTCCATCATCATGCCCTCGATCGCCGTCGAGTATTGGGCACCGGCGAACTTCTCACTTTCGGATTTGCGACCGGTTAGCACCGGAATGGCGCACCACTCCTCGGCGATGCGGCGATAGCAGTCGAGCATTTTCGCGACCTCTTCCTCCGCCTCCGCCGCCGTTTCGTGGAAGGTATGGCCTTCCTGCCAGAGGAACTCGCGGGTCCTCAGGAAGAATCGGGTGCGCAGCTCCCAGCGAAAGACGTTGTTCCATTGGTTGGTGAGCACCGGGAGGTCGCGGTAGGACTGGATGTAATCGCGCAACACGGTCGCGATCATCGTTTCCGACGTCGGCCGCAGGACCAGCGGTTCCTCGAGGTCCTTGCCGCCGCCTTTGGTGACGAGCTGGAATTCCGGCTCGAAGCCCGCGACGTGGTCCTTCTCTTTCTGCAGGAAGCTCAGGGGAATCAGCGCCGGGAAGTACCAGTTCTCGTGTCCGGTTTCCTTGATCAAGCCGTCGAGCGGGTCCCGAATGTTCTCCCAGAGCGCGTAGCCATAGGGGCGAATGATCATGGTCCCGGCGACTGGCGAGTTGTCCGCTAACTGCGCCTTGCGGACGACGTCGTTGTACCAGCCCGGGAAATCCTGAGACTGCTTGCGGATATCTTTGACGAAGCCCGATGTTGGCTTGTCGTCCTCAGCCATGTGGCTTAGGAGTATACGGAGGCCCGCGCCGTGCGCTTACGAGGCGAGCTTCTGCTCGTCTTCCTTGGCGATGGCGTCGAGCTCACGGAGCAACGCGGGCACCAGTTCCTTTTCGGGGAAGGTGCCGACGATCTTGCCGTGCTTGAAGAGGATGCCCTTGTTCTTGCCGCCGGCGATGCCGATATCGGCGTGCTGGCCTTCGCCCGGCCCGTTGACGACGCAGCCCATCACCGAGACGTTGATCGGCCGCTTGATCCTCTTGAGCGCCTTCTCCACCTCGGCCACCATCGGCAGCATGTCGATCTCGAGGCGGCCGCACATCGGGCAGGCGATCAAGTTTGGCCCCGTCAGCTTTTCGGCCAGCGCGCTGACGATGCCGTAGCCGACCTCGACTTCCTCCACCGAGTCGCCCGCCAGGGAGACGCGGATGGTGTCGCCGATGCCCTCTTCGAGCAGCACGCCGATTCCAACGGCGCTCTTGACCGCGCCGGTGCGCGGCGGACCGGCCTCGGTGACGCCGAGGTGCAGGGGATAAGAGATCTTATCCGCGATCGCCCGGTTGGCGGCGATCATGGTGGGCGGATCCGAGGCCTTCATCGAGACCTTGATCAGATTGAAGTCGAGCGATTCCAGGATGTGGATGTGCCCGAGCGCGGCGTTGACCATGGCCGCCACCACCTCGTCGATCGGCGGGCGCACACCCGCACCTTCTTTGGGCCGGCCGGGCAGTGACCCGGCGTTGACGCCGATCCGGATCGGGATCTCCCGCGCCTTGGCGCGGCGGGTGATCTCCTTGACCTTCTCCGGGTCCTTGATGTTGCCCGGGTTGAGCCGCAGCCCGTCCACGCCGGCCTCCAGCGCCATCAGCGCCAGCGGAGCATCGTAATGAATATCGGCGATGATCGGCAGGGGCGACGATTTCTTGATCTCCACCATCGCCAGGGCCGCTTCCTTGGTGGGGACCGCGACGCGAACGATGCGACAATTCGCATCCTTGAGGCGTGCGATCTCGTTGAGCGTCGCTTTGACGTCTCGCGTGTCGGCCTTGGTCATCGATTGCACGACGATTTCGGCAGCGCCGCCGATGACGACGTCGCCGACGCGAACCGGGACCGACTTGCGGCGTGCTTTCATGGCCTCATCTCAACAAATCGTTATATGTCACCAGACCAATCAAACCAAACAATAGAGCAAGACCGACGTAGTGGACGACCTGCTCACGGGCGGGGTCGACCGGCCGGCCGCGGACCAATTCCAGCACCAGGAAGGCGGCGCGTCCACCATCCAATGCGGGGAACGGCAGGATGTTTGCCAGCCCAAGGCTAAGGCTGAGCAGCGCGATCACGCCGACCAGCGATAGCGGACCGGCCTGGGCGGCCTTGGCCGTGGTCTTCACGATGCCAACCGGCCCTTCCAGGCCGCGTGGACCCAGCAGACCGCCCAATTTCTTATCGGTCGCCAGCTGGTAGATCCCACCGACGATCCCGACGATGGAATCGCCCGTGTCGCGGAGCGCCATGCCCGCGGCGTCAACCGGACCGGGCTTCCAGGTGGAGATCGCAGGATGAAAGCCAAGGATGTAACTCCCCGACGCGGGGTCGAGCTTGGGGGTGATGGTCAGCGTCACCAGCTGACCCTGACGGTCGACGACCACCGTCACCGGGGTGTCTTTGGCAGCATCCAGGGCGCTGCGCAGGTCCTCGAACTTGTTGATGGGCCGACCGTTGACGGAGCGGATCACGTCACCCGATTGCAGCCCGGCGTTGCTGGCCGGGGTGCCGGAGTCGACGGCGCTCACCGCGATTGGGGTTTGGACCTGGGCCGCCCCGACCGTGGTATAGACGCCGAAGAAGATCAGCACCGGCAGCGCCAGGTTGAACGCGGAGCCGGCGACGATGACAATGAACCGCTGCCAGAGCGGATGCGCGTTGAAGCTGCGAGGGCCAGCGTCCATGCTGCCGTCCATGCCGGCCAGCTTGACGAAGCCTCCGAGCGGGATGGCCCGGACGGCGTAGAGCGTCTCGCCGCGCTGCCAGCCGAGCAGCTGCGGGCCGAATCCGACGCTGAACTGCTCCACCTTGATCCCGGCGAGCTTGGCCGTGAAGAAGTGGCCCGATTCGTGCACGATCACCAGGAGACTGAAAATGATGATGACGAGCGGGACGAGCAGGACTGGGCTCATGCCGGCAGCTGACTCCAGAGCCGGCTGGTCCCCTTCGCTGAGGCCCGCACATGGGCCCGCGCCCAGCGGTCGGCGGCGATGAGCGCGTCCAGCGTCACTTCCTTTACGGCTTCAGCGGCCTCAACCGCACGGGCGACCGAGGGGATGATGTCGACGAACCGTCGCTGGCCCTGGAGAAAGAGGGCGACGGCCTCCTCGTTGGCGGCGTTCAGCACGGCAGGCGCGGTGCCGCCCCGCTCTCCGGCTTCGCGGGCGAGTGCCACCGCCGGGTAGCGGACGGCATCCAGCGCTTCGAACGAGAGTTGACCGAGCGCCGCGAGGTCGGGTGCCGGCGCGACACCGTCGAGCCGGTCGGGAAAGCCGAGGGCGACAGCAATCGGGAGGTGCATGTCCGGAACACCCAGCTGCGCCTTGATGCTGCCGTCGATGAATTCGACCATCGAATGGACCACGCTCTGCGGGTGGATGATGACATCGATCCCGCCATACGGGACATCGAAGAGAAAGTGCGCCTCGATCACCTCGAGCCCCTTGTTCATCATGGTGGCGGAGTCGACGCTGATCTTCGGGCCCATCTTCCACCGAGGATGGGCGAGCGCCTCGGCAATCGTCACGCTCTCCAGTGTGTCGACTGGGCGGCGCAGGAACGGGCCGCCCGACCCGGTCAGGATCAGCCGGCGGACCCCACGCTCCTTCTCTCCCCAGAGGCACTGCCAGATCGCGCTGTGCTCGCTGTCGATCGGATAGATCTGGGACCCGTGACGACGCATCCGTTCGCGAACCAGTTCACCGGCCATGACGAGGACTTCCTTGGTGGCGAGGGCGATGTCCTTGCCCGCCTCGAGCGCGGACAGGGTCGGCGCGAGCGCGGCGCTGCCGGCGGCCGCCACGATGACGAGGTCGACCTCGGGATCGCGCACGGCCTCATCGATCGCCCGAGCCGCCTGCGCCGCATCGGCTCCGGCGGGATTCGCCAGCAGCGCATGGGCTTCTGGATGACGGCGAGCCACGGTGTCGAGCGCGGCGGCATCGCTCCCGGCAATCAGCGCATGCAGCGCAAATCGGTCGGGATGCCGTTCGACCAGGTCGCAGACTTGACGGCCAATCGACCCGGTTGCACCCAGCAGCGCGAGGCGCCGGGGCGACAGACGAGGGGATCTCATGTCTTTAGTTGGGGTTCGCGGAATGCTCCCGCATCAGCTGAAACGCGTTGTCAACCTGAGTCATGCACCCCACCAACTCAGGCGAGGTGCAGAAACGTCACGTAATAGTACACGACCACTCCCACCAGCAGCAGTGAATCAATACGGTCGAGCACGCCACCGTGACCCGGGATCAGGTGGCTCGCATCTTTGACGCCGGCGGTGCGCTTGATCTGCGACTCGACAAGATCACCGACCTCGGCGAAGATGCCGATCAGCAGGCCGAGGATGACGTTGTGCGGAAAGCTGATGTTCAACAACAAACCCACGACGGCGAAGAACACGGTGCTGGCGACAAGCTCCGCGACCGCCCCTTCCACCGTCTTCTTGGGGCTGATGCGGGAAAAGAAGCGGTGCCGGCCAAAGCGCAACCCGGCCATCATGGCGGCGGTGTCGCCGACCCAGATGGCGCCGAAGACGGCGATCACGTACCCGAACCCGAGATGGTTGGGATCCGGGCGATGTAAGAAGTACAGCGACAGGTAGAAGCTCAGCGTGAGTGCCAGGTAGAGGCTTCCGCCGACGGCGAGCGCCCAGCGGGTGAGGCTGGCTCGCCAGTCGCGCACGAACACCAGGGTCGCGAGGCCGAGCACGGTGGCGGCCGCCAGGAGGAAGGTGACATCGGCCCAGGACGGCAGCCGGTCCCGAAGGAGGAGGCCGTAGCTGAGCGGGAACAGCAACCAGAGGGGCGCGGGCGCGGCCATGGCGCGGGTGAGGTTCCAGTACTCGATCAGCGCGGCACCAAGGATGACGGCGATCGCGGCGTAGACCCAGACAGAACCCAGGATCAGGACCGCAAGGACGGCGGCGATCAGCACGGCCGCGGTCGCGATGCGGACCACCATGTTCGAGCGCCGCGCCGCGGCTAGCGGCGGCTCGTTTGGCTTGGTCGCGTCAGCGACCTCGATTGGAGACCTCCTCTGGCCGCGCGCCGAAGCGACGGATGCGCCGCTGGTAGGAGGCGATCGCCTCATCGAAGTCGGCATCGGCGAAATCGGGCCAGAGCGTCTGGGTGCTGTAGAACTCGGAGTACGCCGACTGCCACAGCAGGAAATTGCTGAGTCGCATCTCGCCGGCGGTGCGGACCACGAGGTCCGGGTCGGGCAGCCCTCGTGTGTAGAGATGACTCGCCAGGCTGGCATCGTCGAGCGTGGTCAGGTCCGCGCCCTCGCGCGCCAGTTCTCGGATGGCGTCGATGATCTCCTGCCGGCCGCCGTAGTTGATCGCAATATTGAGGATCGCTTTGGCGCTGACCCGGGTTCGTTCGCTGGCCTGCCGCATCTGGTCCTGGAGCGCGGGCGAAAGCTCCTCCAGCCGGCCGGAGAAGCGGAGCTCGATCCCGCGGCGGGCCAGCTCGTCGACCTCGCGCCGGATGGTCTCTGAGAACAGGCTCATCAAGGCATCGACTTCATCGCGCGGCCGAGACCAGTTCTCTGTCGAAAAGGCGTACAGCGTCAGGACCCGGACGCCGCGCCGATCCGCCGCTTCCGCGACGCGGCGGATGGTCTCGATGCCGGCCTTGTGCCCCATGACCCGTGGCAGCAAGCGCTCGCGCGCCCAGCGGCTGTTGCCATCCATGATGATCGCGACGTGCTCGGGCGGGGGCAACTGGCTCACGAGTGGTTCTTGGGCGTCAGACCTCCATGATCTCGGCTTCCTTGCGGGCGGCCATCTGGTCGACCAGACCGATGTAGCGATCAGCGACCTTCTGCAGCTGCTCGCCCCCGCGCCGCGCCTCGTCGGCCGAGACCTTCTTCTCTTTCTCGAGCGCCTTCATGCGATCCATCTGCTCGCGGCGAATATTGCGAATCGCGATGTGCGCGCCCTCGGCATAACGCTTGACCAGTCGGGCGTACTCGCGGCGCCGTTCTTCGTTCAGGGGCGGAATCGGGACACGGATCAACTGGCCGTCGTTGCCTGGGTTCAGTCCGAGCTCCGATTTCTGGATCGCTTTCTCGACGGCGCCGATGATCGTCCGGTCCCATGGCTGGATGATGATCAAGCGCGGCTCGGGGACGGTAATCGTCGCGAGCTGGTTCAGGGGTGTCGGATTCCCGTAGTACTCCACCGGGATCTTGTCCACCAGCGAGGGGCTGGCTCGCCCGGTGCGGATGGTCAGGATCTCCTTGCCAAGGGCCTCCAGGCTCTTCTGCATCTTGGTCTCGGCGTCCTTGACGTTCGCTTCGATCATTCCGGTGCCCCCACGATCGTGCCGATCGGTTTGCCGCCGACCACGCCTTCCAGGTTGCCGGCATGCGACAGGTCGAACACGATGATCGGGATGTTGTTCTCGCGACAGAGGGTAACGGCCGTGTGGTCCATCACGCGCAGGTCCTTGTTGATCAGATCGAGGTAGTCGAGTCGGGCGAAGCGCTTCGCCTTGGGATTGGTGACCGGGTCGGCATCGTAGATGCCGTCGACCTTGGTCGCCTTGAGGACCACCTCGGCCTCGATCTCGACCGCGCGCAGGGCCGCGGTCGTGTCGGTGCTGAAGTAGGGGTTACCGCTGCCGGCGGCGAGGATGACAACGCGGCCCTTCTCCAGGTGGCGGACCGCGCGCCGCCGAATGTAGGGCTCCGCGATCTGGTGCATGCTGATCGCCGTCTGCACCCGAGTCGGCTGGCCCCTGTTCTCCAGGGCGTCCTGCAGCGCCAGCGCGTTGATCACCGTGCCGAGCATACCCATGTAATCGGCGGTGACCCGGTCCATCCCGCGCTTGCTCGCCGCATCGCCGCGAATGATATTGCCACCACCCACCACGATCGCGAACTGGGTGTTGTACAGGTTCTTGACGGCGATGATGTCCTCAGCGATCTCGTTGACGACATCGGGATCGATGCCGAAGGCGGCTTTGCCGGCGAGACCCTCGCCTCCGAGCTTGAGGAGCACCCGTTTGTAGCGCGGCAGAGCCGACGGTTTGATCACTGCATGACGTGGTTGGACTAGCTGGCTTCTCCGACCTTGAAACGGGCGAAACGGGAAATCGTTATGTTTTCGCCGAGCTTCGCGATCGCTTCCTTGAGCATCTGGTCCACCGTCCGCTTGTCATCCTTCGCCCACGCCTGGTCGAGCAGGACCTCCCGCTTGTAGAAATCGTTGATCTTGCCCTGGATGATCTTCTCGATGACGGCTTCCGGCTTCTTCTGTTCCCGGGCCTGCCCCTCGAAGATGGCGCGCTCTCGGTCGAGCACGTCCTTCGGCACGTCCTCACGGCGAAGGTAGTGCGGCTCGGCCGCCGCGATGTGGACGGCGACCTCGTGCGCCAGGTGGCGGAACTCGTCGTTGCGCGCCACGAAGTCGCTCTCGCTGTTCAGCTCCAGCAGAACGCCCAGCTGGTGGTTGTGATGGACGTAGGTGGCGATGATGCCCTCTCGTGCGGTGCGGGTCGCCTTGGCGCCGGCCTTGGCGATGCCCTTCTGGCGCAGCCAGTCCTTGGCTTTCTCGAGGTCGCCGTTGGTCGCCTCGAGCGCGCGCTTCGAGTCCATCATCCCCGCGCCCGTCGCCTCGCGGAGTGCCTTGACCTGCTCTGCCGGAATGGTGGCCATGGCTATTTCTCGTCGTCCAGGGCTTCGTCCTCGTAGAACTCGGCCTCGTTAACGGTTGGCATTCCCGCGAAGCTTTTTTCCTCTTCGTCCTCTTCTTCCGCTCCAAATTCGAACTCGCTGACCGGCACCTCGGGCGCGGCGGCGAGCTCCTCGGGACTGATCAGCTGGCGCGCCTCGAGGGCCGCGTCGGCAATCTTCGAGGTGATCAGTTTGACGGCCCGGATGGCGTCGTCGTTCCCAGGGATCACGTGGTCGATCTCGTCCGGGTCACAGTTGGAATCCGTGATCGCGACGATGGGGATGCCGAGCTTGCGTGCTTCGGTGATGGCGATGTGTTCCTTACGCGGATCGACGACGTAGACCGCCCCCGGGAGGCGCTTCATCTCCGCCATCCCCCCGAAGAAACGCTCCAGCCGCTGGTATTCCTCTTCCAGCTGGGTGATCGCCTTTTTGCTCCCGGTGAATCCGCCGTTGTTGCGGATGGCCCGGAGGCTGTTGAGGCGGTCGATCTGGCGCCGCATGACGGTGAAGTTGGTCAGCATGCCGCCCATCCAACGGTGGTTGACGAAGGGCATGCCCGAGCGCCGGGCCTCCAGCTCGATCGATTCCTGGGCTTGTTTCTTGGTGCCGATGAAGAGCACTAGGCGGCCACCGCCGACGACCTCCTTGACCCAGTTGGAGGCGTCGTCGAGCAGCTTGACGGTCTGTTGAAGGTCGATGATGTGGATCCCGTTGCGAGCGGTGAAGATGTACCGCTTCATCTTCGGATTCCAGCGACTGGTCTGATGGCCGAAGTGGACACCAGCCTCGAGGAGTTGCTTGAGCGTGACGAGTGGCATGCGAAAACGACCTCCTGTTTGTACTTCCGCCTCCGTCATCCGGCCGCCGGACCTGCGTGCAGGCAACCCGTGGCCGTCGAGAGACGTGCTTATTTGCTCGCCAGAGTATAGCCGCTACGCGCGAGATTGAAACCCGGGGCTAAGCGGCGGGGACCGTCGGCTTCTTCGCCCGCGGGGTGCGGGGACGGGCGGCCGTGCGGGTGCGGGCGGCCCGCTCGGGTTTACAGGCGGGATAGTCCGAGCAGCTCTTGAACTCCCCGTACTTCCCCTGGCGCAGTACCTGCGGCTTCCCGCAGCGCGGGCAGGGATCGTCCATCAGCAGCTCACTGGGGGCGGGCGGCGTGATCACTCGCTTGCCGCCTTCGATGAAACGACAGTCGGGATAGCCGGAGCAGCCGACGAAGCTCCCAAAGCGCCCCTTGCGGTTGAGCAGCGGCTTGCCACAGTTCGGGCAGACGCGGCCCTCGATCACGTCGGCCGGGTTGATCTCGCGCTTCACGTAGCGGCATTTCGGATAGCCCGAGCAGGCGACGAAGGGGCCACGTTTTCCGGTGCGCGTGACCAGCGGCTTGCCGCATTTGGGGCACATCTCGCCGGTCGGCTCCGGGGGCGGCGCCTTCTCCTGGCCCTCGCGGCCCTGGATGTAATCGCACTCGGGATAGAGAGAGCAACCGACGAATTCGCCGAGTTTGCTCATGCGGTAGACGAGACGGCCGTTGCGCCCTTCTTGTTTGCACTTGGGGCAGTCCTCGCCGGTCTCCCGCATGGGGACCTTGACGCGCGCCGTGGCCTCGGCTTTGGTCAGCGTCTTGGAGAAGGGGGCGTAAAACTCGCGGACGATGGGCACCCACTTGCGCCGCCCCTCCTCGACGTCATCGAGCTCCTCCTCCATTCCGGCGGTGAAGGTGACGTCGACGATGTCCGGAAAATGCTCCACCAGCCAGGCGTTGACCGTCGTGCCCAGGTCGGTTGGTGACAGCCGGCGCTCTTCTTGCTTGACGTAATGGCGCGTCTGGATGACCTCGACGGTCGGCGCAAAGGTGCTCGGCCGGCCCACGCCCAGCTCCTCGAGCGCCTTGATCAAGGAGGCTTCCGTGTAGCGGGGTGGCGGCTGCGTGAAGTGCTGCTCGGGCTTCAGCTCCCGCAGGTTGAGAGCCTCGTCGACGGCCAGCGCCGGCAGCTCCTTCTCCTCGTCGTTGTCGCTATCGCGCTCCCAGACGCGATAGAAGCCATCGAAGACCAGCACCGAGCCGGTCGCCCGGAACAGGTAATCGGCGGCGCCGATATCGACGCGCGTTTGGGCGAAGCGCGCCGCGGACATCTGGCTGGCTGTGAAACGCTGCCAGATCAACCGATACAGCCTGAGCAAGTCGGGCGTGAGAAAGGCGCGCAGCGAATCCGGCGTGCGTTCGACATCGGTCGGCCGGATCGCCTCATGCGCATCCTGGACCGGGCCCTTGGCCTTGAACTCCACCTTGTCGCGGCGAGCATAGGTCGGCCCGTACTGCTCGGTGATGAAGCGTCGAGTCGCCGTGCTCGCATCGTCAGAGATGCGGAAGGAGTCGGTGCGCATGTAC
>DASZJR010000118.1:0-12061 GCA_035947855.1 Candidatus Dormiibacterota bacterium | reverse complement strand
GCCAGCTGGTAGTCCGGGATCGATCCGTCGGTGGCACCGCGCACGACGAACTCGATGGCGTCGTCGCTCAGAACCCGGCCATCGCGCTTATCTCGGATCACGTCGATCGCGGTCAATGACCAATAATCATGCCCCATGTGGCTCACGCTCATTGGCCTGGTGGTCCCGCTGGGGCTCGATACCTTTGCGATTGCGGCCGCGCTGGGCATGAGCGGCCTGACGCGGCAGGATCGGATCCGAGTCACGGTGCTGTTCACGGCTTTCGAGATGGGCATGCCGGTGGTCGGCCTCGTGCTGGGGGCCGTCGCCGGGAACGTCGTGGGAAAGGCCGCCGACTACCTCGCGATCGTGATCCTGATCGGGCTCGGCATCTTCATGCTCTGGCCGCGACGTGATGCGCCTGATGAATCCGAGCGTGCGGGGTTACTCGCTCGGACGCGCGGACTTGCCGCCATTGGGCTCGGCATCAGCATCAGCCTCGACGAACTGGCGATCGGGTTTACCCTTGGTCTTCTGCACTTTCCGGTCGTCCTGGTGATCGCGTTGATCGGCATCCAGACGCTGATCGTCACGCAAGCCGGTCTGCGGCTGGGATCGAGGATCGGCGAAGCCATCCGCGAACGGGCCGAGCAACTCGCGGGCATCGTGCTCGCCGCGCTGGGCATCGTCCTGTTAGGTCAGCGTTTGCTCGGCGGCCACTAGCCCTGGAGCAAGTGCGCCGGGTTGCCCTTCAGCCCGACGGCGATCCCGACGGTGTCGATCGCGACCGTGCCCGGAGGGAGGTTGGTCCGATATTGCAGCGACCACCACCAGTTCGCCGGGTTGTTGCCGGGGTTCCAGTTCGCCGGCACGGGCAGCTCGAAATGGAGCCAATGCCCGTTGTAGTAGACGGTATTGTTGCTCGTCGCCAGGATGGTCGCCTGCGTGTTCCCCGGCGCGCTCACGAGTGTGCCCGCGTTGCTACGCTGAATGCCCAGGTCATAGATCTTGACCCCCGTTGGCGAAGTGGCGATCGCGTTCGTCACCGGGTCGATGATGTCGATGTAGACATTGCCGACGCCGCTGATATCGCCCGGGTCAAAGATGTCGACGGTGACCGTCTTGCCGGCGTAGTAGGGCGGGAGCTGGAAGAGTGGCATCTTGAAGGTTGCGCTCGCAATCGGCGTGTACCAGCACATGTCGTTCCACGCCCCCAGCGAGCAGCTCGCCGTGCACAGGTTGCGGTTCGAGTCCAGCACGCGGACGGCATACGCCTTGTGGGAGTTGTTCGTGCTGTTCGAGCCGGAGAGGTCCCCGTCGTGCTCGAGGTTGTCGACCCGCAGCCGGTAGGTGCCGGCGACTAGCATGCCACCGGTGAGGTACGAACCGGGGTTGCCGTACTGGTTGAGGCTGACGAGCCCGCTGTCGTTGGTGCCGGTGTAGGTCGGCACGTCGATCCAGTTGTGGTAAATCGACATGTTCGTCGGGTTGCCTTGCGCGTCGTACGTTTGGGTGATGGTCGCGCCGGTATTCACGTTCTTGTAGGTCGGTGGGTTGGCGTTCCAGTTTGTTGCGTCGACCGGGTAGACCGTCGTCTGGGTCAGCTTGACGTCGTTGGCCCGGATGAAGTGGTTCACGACCGAGAACAGCGTGTAGCGGCTCGCCGAGAAGAGCTGTTTGTTCGTGAAGTCACCGATGCTGTCTTGCTCGTGCAGGTAGTAGCTACCGCCGCTGGAGCACACCATCGGCTTAACGTTGTCGCAGTTGTTGTGCGGCCCGGATGACCCGTTCGGACCGCCGTCGGGGGCGAAGGCGGCGTTATAGACCTGGATGTATCCACCGCCCGAGGGGATCGTGATCAGGTAGTTGTAGCCGCCTCGGCTCGGTAGCGAGGCGTCCGCCGGCTCGCTGCCCTGTGCCGTGCTGATCTGGTGAACGTCCGTCGACGCCGGGTTGAGCGGGCCGTTGTACTCGTAGGCCGGGTTTGGTGTGAATGGGTCGCCCTGCTGGCGGTCGACGCCCCAACCCTCGGTTCGCATGAAATAGAAGCTGCCGTTGGTGCCCAGCTGGGAGGTCGTCGAGCCGATCTGCCCGCCGGGCTGGCCCAGCGTGATCGGAGGCAGGTAGGTGGCGATGGCGGTCCGCGAGACCTGGTATGTATTGAAGCCGAGCAGCTGCATGAAATAGACCTGGACGTTCTTGGTGATGGTCACCTGGAACTTGTTCAAGTAATAGGCCGGCGGATTACTACCGGCGATCGGAACCCGTTCCGGATCCACCCCCACCCCGTGGGCAACATCGGTCGTGTCGAAACCGTTTTGCTTGGCGATGGCGATCGCCTTGTCGGTGGCGTTCTGGCCCGGAGGCGAGTTGAATTGGTTGGGCATGTAGACGACGCCCGCCAGGGCGGCCGCGGCGGCGGCGCGCTCGGCCGCGAGGCTCGAGACGTAGCCGATCAGGGCGTCGACCCCGAGCCCGACGCCGCCCGCGAGCACAAACATGAGCATCAGCGCCATCAGCACGATGGCCTGGCCTCGGTTTGCTCGTGGCCGCCGGATCAGGATGCCCATCAGTTCAGCACCGGCGCAACCTTCATGACCGAGTACTCGGTGAACGTCATGTTGCCGAACGTCCCGGCGGGGACCGTGAAGGTCCAAACCAGCCGGATCCCGATCGCGGTCTCATCCGGTGGGGTCTGGTAGCGCTGCTCCAGCGTTAACGTCTGTTGACCGCCGCCCAGCGGGTTGCCGTTGCCGTCGAATTGATCCTGGTAGTCACTCGCCTGCATGACGCCATCGGTGCGGGTGGCCGCATAGATGTCGAGCTCCTGCAAAGTACCGTAGCCCCAGGTCTTCGTCACCGCCAGCACGTTGCGCACAATCTTCTTATCGATGGCGGCCTGGGTCGCGGTCGGGTTCGTTTGTCGCCCCCCGAGTTCGGAGGCGAGTCGCACTCCCTGGCGGGTGGCGTAGCTGGCGACCAGCTTGTCCCAGACCAACATGGTGCAGTCGAACCCGCCGAGCAGGAGAACCGCCATCACCGGGATCGTGACCGCGAGCTCCACCAGGGACTGGCCTCGTTTCCGATGGGACGCCATCGGCGTCGTGGTGGGAAGAACGCGTTGCATCTCAGTAGGTTTGCGGCTCCAACCGCACGTAATACTTCGACGACAGGACGAGCGGACCGCTGGCGATCAGGGCCCCGGATTTCCACGCGTATTGATACTTGATGGTGACGCCCATGAAGTCGCTCGATCCATTGCTCACGTCGCGCAAGCTGGCGGTCCATGGCTCGGGTGTGACCAGGGGGGTACCGAAGAGGTCGTATTTGTTGATGCAGCCGCCGCCGCCACACCCGTTGGTATCGACGGTCAGGGCTCCGGTATTGGGATCCTCGATCAGCCGATAGATGTCGACCTCCGTCACCTGGACGATGCCGTTCTGTCCAAGCCCCGTCCCGTCGATGGTGCCGATAACCTGCATATCGGCGTTCGCCGCGTTGCCCGCCTCGGCCCCAACTCGCGCGGCTTCTCCGGTGGCATAGGCGGATGTGCCGACGCCGAACATCAGGAAGCCGGCCTCGACGATGCCGAGCAGCATGATCAGCGCGATGGGGGCGCAGAGGGCGAATTCAGCGGTCCCCTGGGCACGTTTGCCTCGCCGGCGACCCAGCTGCTGGGCGCCGGCCGGGGCGCGTTGATCTAACACGGTGGGTGTCATCCGTTCTTCCTTGGGGTCGGTCGCCGAAAGGCCTACTCCCTACAGCAGATAACGCAAACGGTAAGGTTCCCGAGGGTCAGACTCGATCACGGCTTCTTACAAGTCCCGTTACGACTTGATACCCCGGCTGTCTCGGCGGCATGAAGGAAAACGAGCGGCTGTTTGGGAACAAACGTTCCGTATTGCGGCTGATCAGGTGGGTGGGTAAAGTTCCACCTGCGACCTGTCAGAAAGCCAGTCAGAGAAGGAAACGACTCTGATCGGTTGCTGGCGAGGGGACCGCAAGGCCCCCACTCTCGAGCCGTGAGGCCCGGGGGCCCGGCCCGCAAGGGCTGGGGAGTCGGTTGTCGCAAGACGACCGGTTCTGCCGGCGACGAAGGTCCGGCCCGCAAGGGCTTGGACTGGGCGGCGGGATGAAGGCTCGCTGGATAACACCGGCGAGTTGTAAACCGTAACGTCAGGTCGCATTTCTATTTTCTGAGGAAGTCGACCAGGAGCCGGTTCAGGCGGTCCGGCTGGTCGACCGGCACCCAGTGCGAGCCCTCGAAACGCTCGTAGTGCCAGGTCCCCTGCACACGCTGTTCGGAGCGTGTCATGGCGTCTTCCGTCAGATAGAGATCGCCGGTGCTCCAGATCCCGAGCGTGTCCGCCTTGATCATCGGGAGCTGCGGACCGCCGGTCCGGCCGAGGAGCGCCTGCACCGGAAGGTTCGCGCGGTACCAGTTGAGCGCCGGCGTCAGCGCGCCGGGCTCGGACAACGTCCGGATGTAAGCGTCCGTGTCCTTCGCGCCGCCGAGGAAGAGGCGAAACAGGGACCAGTCGTCGCGCTGGAGCAGCTCCTCGGCGACGCCTTCGAACAAGAACAGGAGGCGGTACCAGCCTTTCTGGAGTTCCTCGAGCGTCGGCTTGGCGGCGGCTCCGGGTGCACCGACCGAGATGGCGACCAGGCGATCGACGCGGTCGGGCGCTAACGCTGCCAGCAGCCACGCCACCGGGGCGCTCCAGTCATGCGCGACGACATGCGCGCGCTTGATGCCGAGCGCATCCAGAATGCCGGTGACGTCTCGGACGATCGACGACAATCGATAATCGGCGACAGACTCTGGCTTGCTGCTTCGCCCACGGCCCCGCATGTCGGGCACGATCGTGCGGAAGCCGCTTTTGACGAGGGCCGGCACCTGGTTGCGCCAGAGATCGCCGGTATCGGGAAAGCCGTGCAGCAGAATGACCGGCGTGCCGGAACCCTGATCGCGGACGTAGAACTGCAGCCCGTTGGCCTCGATCAACTCGGTCAACCGGCACCATCTTAGAATCAAGCCGGATGGAGCCGGCGAATTCGGGGGCGCTCGAGGCGCTGCTCAAGCGAGGCGAGCTGGTCGAATCGACGTCGGAAATGACGCCCGACTATCTGCGCGAGCTGAAGCACACGCTGCTGGTTTCCGGCGACACGGAATTGATCTCGGCGCCGGCCTACTATCTGGCGGCCCGGAAGGCGCCCAGCGTGAATGCCTTCATGACGGGGATCGCCATCATCCAGGACGAGCTGGCGCACGCGCACATCGCCTATCACATCCTCGAAGAGCTGGGCGAAAGCCAGGAGGCGCTGATCTTCAAGCGGGATCCCAAGGCCTTTCGCTATCCGTACGCATTTGACGTGCCGCTGGAGAGCTGGACCGAGCTGGTGGTCGCCAACGCGATGTACGACCAGGCGGGCTTCTGCCTACTGGGCGACATCCACGAGCACGGATCCTATGGTCCATGGAAGCGGGGGCTCGTGAAAGTGATGGCGGAGGAGAACTTTCACCTGCGCAATGGCCGCAACTGGTCAAAACGCATCAGTCTCGCGGGCGGCGACGCCAGGGACGAGTTGCAGCGGGCGGTCGATTGGATGTTTCCCTTGACGGTCGAATGGTTTGGCTTGCCCGACAACCTCAAACAGCACTCGGCGCAGCTGGACTATCGACTGAAGGGCCTGACCAACGACCAGTTGCGGCAGCAGTGGCTCGCGACGGTCGTTCCATTTATGGAATCGATCGGGATCCAGGTGCCGGCACACAAGGAGGGGGATGGGTACGTGCTTGACTATCCGTTCCCGTGTACGTTCGATGCCGACGAGAAGCACTGGGATTTCAAGGACCCCTGCAGCTGGGACGCGGTCCTCAAGCGCTGGCGCGCGCGCGGACCGCGCAATGCGGAGATGGTCGCCCTCTTCCAGGAGAGCTTCTCGAAGTTCCAGGTCCGTACATGACTTTCTCCCCGCTTTCTCACGCCGGAGCGGGGCCCCTTGACTCCCCGCTTTCTCATGCCGGAGCGGGGCCCTTGGAAGAGCGCATCTGGTCGGCGCTGGCGGAGATCAACGACCCGGAGATGCCGATCAACCTGGTCGACCTTGGCCTGATTTATAGCGTCGGCGTGGACCGCGGTTGCGCCGCGGTGCGGCTGACCTTTACGGCCATGGGCTGCCCGGCCAGCGACATGATCATGGCCGACATCCGCGAGCGGCTGCTCGCGGAACCGGGCATCGAGGAGGTGCGCCTCGACGTCGTGTGGGACCCACCCTGGACATCGGCCCGGCTGACCGCCGACGGCCGCGACGCACTGCGCGCCTGGGGGCTTTCCGTCTGATGCGCTACACGCGCGTTCACGCCGACGTGCACGAGTACGACGTCTTTGCCCGCAAGACCAGGGTCGAGCCGCTGCACCAGGTCGGCTCGGTGGTCGCACCTGACGACGATCTCGCCATGGCCTATGCCCGCGCGACCTACGACGAAGAGCGCTGGGTGGAGATGATGATCGTGCCGAAAGCGGCCATCATCCCGCTCTGGGCGCCGGGCGGGGACAACTGAGTCTCTATTCGCTCGTCAAGAGCCTCGCGGACAACAAACAGCTCCTTGGGATGCGCTACGCGGAGTGGTGCATCGCGGCGCCCACCCTCGAAGCCGATATCGCGGCGGCCGCCATGGGTCTCGACGACATCGGCCACAGCCGGGTCCTTTATGGGTCATTGCGTGAGCTCGGAACCCCGGACGGTGCGGTCGACGATGCCACCAGCTACGCCAATGTGCCCTACCTCGACCGTCCCTGGACGGAATGGGCTGAATTCGTCGCCGCCAACGCCGTCCTCGATAATGCCTTCACCCTGATGATCGAGGCGCTGGCCAACGGCAACGTGGAAACGTTGCGCAGCCGGCTCAAGAAGATGCTCCAGGAAGAGCGCTATCACACCCTCCATGGCCGAAGCTGGATGCAGGAGGTGGAGGCCGGCTCGGCGATCGGCCGCGCGTGGCGGGAATCGCTGGAATGGATCGGACCGGAAAACGGTGACGTCGATGAGCTGCATCGCAGCGGCCAGCTGGCCCACGGCGTGCGCGACCTGCGACGGCTGCTGGAAGAGCGCCTCGACACCAGCGCGCCACAGCCTGCCATCGAGTGGGGCAGTTGGGAACCGATCCGCCGGCGAACCCAGGCTGGCGGCATCGACCAGGCGACGCTCGACATGTTGCAGGGCCTCGCGGAAAAGCGCTACATGCCGGCCAGTGGATAAGCCCTCGGCGCCGTGCCCGTTCTGTAAGTCAGTCGATACCGAGGTCATCTCGCTCTTTGGCAGCCAGGTGATGACCATGCAGTGCAAATGCCGCGCCTGCGGTAGCTTTTTCGAAGCCAGCAAGTACTGATCGAGCCAGGGCGGAAAGGCATGGATGACCCACGCGCGGTGAGCTTCTTTTCGGTTGGTAGCGTCGCGGGCGCGTACGACGACATCTATCTGCCGAGGATCTTCATCCCCTGGGCGAGGCTGCTGCTCGAGCGTGCTGCACTTCGACCTGGCGAAGCCGTGCTCGACATCGCGACCGGCCCGGGAACCGTCGCCCGACTCGCGGCCGAGCAGGTCGGCCCCCGGGGGCGCGTGGTCGGTGCGGATCTCAGCGGGGCGATGATCGCGATCGCGAAGGCGAAGGCGCCATCAGCGGGCGCCGCGACCATCGAATATCTCGTCTCGCCTGCCGCACCGCTCCCGGTCGAGGACGGGGCCTTCGACGTCGTCACCTGCCAGCAGGGGCTGCAGTTTTTTCCGGACCGAGCGGCGGCCACCCGCGAGATGTATCGCGCGCTCAAGCCTGGCGGCCGAGTCGCCGCCGCGGTCTGGCGCGAGATCGACTTCCAGCCGTACTTTGCCGCCATGGATGCCGCGCTGCGCGAGTGCCTGCCCACTGACCAGGCGGAGCCGTACGGAATGCCGTTCCGCTGGCCGCGGGCCGCCGAGCTGGAGGCCACCTTCCGTAACGAGGGGTTCACCAGTCTGTCGGTCGTCGAGCTGCGCCACCCGCTCACCTTCGAAGGTGGCATCACGCAGGCCCTCTCGGCACTGGCCGCATCGCCGATCGCGGCCACCATTGCCGAACTCCACCCGGACACGCGTGCCCGGCTCTGGAACGCCGCAGAACGGCGGCTGCGCCCGCTACTCGCCCAGGGGCAGGTTCGCACCGAAATGGTGTCGAACCTCGTCACTGCACATAAGGCCCGCTAAGGGAACGAAACCTTAACAAGGGCGTTAGCGGCTGTTTAACTGCGCGGGCCAGACTCGAACGGTGCGGTGCCTCAGCTGGAACGTGCCCTTTTGCTGGCGCCAGGCGTTACCGCGAGCGGGAAGATGGGGTTAAATGATCGGTAAGAAGGAAATGCGCTCCTCGGTGAGAGCTTTTCGCGAACCGCTGCGCATGGGGCTGACCGTGATGGTGCTGGGCGCGGCCACGCTTTCGCTTCAGGCCTGGCTTTCAAACCGGCACGTCTGGCGCACGGCGGGATTTGTGGCGGCGACGGCGCTGACCAAGGCTGCCATCGTCCTGGTCCTGGTGCTCGTCGTGGCCGGCGTGCTGGTTGCGATGCGGCCCAAGCGGACGGTGCAAGAGGCCCTCTTGGTCATCGCCATCGCCAATGTCTTTCTGGGCGTGGTGACCGGCCGGCCGGTCCTGGCACTCGCCGGGGCGATCGGATTCGCCCTGGTCGTGATTGCCCGTCCCCTCTGGTGGGAGCTGAGTGACACTCGTGCCAGTCGCCTCGGCCGCTTCGTTCTGCTCGCCGCGACCGGGCTGGTCGTGGCCCTGTTCCTGCTCGAGCGGCCGAAGGGTACCCTGATCGCCCTCTTTACGCTCATCTTCCTGATCGCCCTCGGGGCGGGGCTCTGGGGCCTGCTGCTCCTGGTCCGCAACGCTCCGCTGCCGAGCAGCATCGGCCCGCTGGCGACCGTCTACCAGGAATACGCGCGGGCCGGGATCAGCCCGTTCACGCTGATGCACGACAAGCGCTATTTCTGGAACCGCGAGGGCACGGCGTACCTGGCCTATGCGGCCAGGTCGGGCGCCGCGGTCGTCCTCGGTCCTGGGGTCGGGCCGGCGCCGGACCTTCCCTCGCTCTACGCCGAATTCCGGGCGGAGAGTCACCGGCGCGGATGGCGCGTCGGCTTCTACCAGGTCCCCGAGGCGATGGCCGACGAGTTCGGTTGGGGCCATGGCTACCGCATCGGGTCCGAGGCGATCGTGGACCTCGACGGCCTCACCCTGGAGGGCCCCATCATGGCGAAGCTCCGCCACGAGATCAGCCGCGCACAGCGTAACCGCGTGACCGTCACCATCGTTCCCGACGCCGCGATCCCGCCGCAGACCCGACGGGCCATGCGCGGCCTCACCGAAATGCGGATCCAGAACCGGCATTTTGGCGAGATGGGATTCTCCGTAGGCCGCGGCGACGACGTCCCGGCCGTCCCGACGACCGTCGGCCTGGCGCACGACAGCGCCGGCGAACTGGTCGCCTATGTCACCTGGCTCTCGCTACCGGCCGCTCGCGGGGTGTCGCTCGATGCCATGCGGCGTCGCGCCGATGCGCCGGGCGGCACGATGGACCTCCTGCTCTACACCGGCCTGACGCATTTCAAGGGCACGGCCACCTGGGCGAGCCTTGGGCTGGCTCCAGCCGGCGGTCCGTCGGCCTGCGGCCTCTCCGCGTTCAAGACGAAATTCCGGCCCACCTGGGAGCCACGCTACATGGTGGCAGAACGATTGATCGATTGGCCGGTCGTGGCCGCGGCGACGCTGCTCCTGCATTACCCACGGCTGGCCCAGCATGTCACCGGGCGCGTGATTGCGCCGGTCAAATGGTTGCGCACCGCCTAACCAGCCTCCGGGCGCGCGCGAGCCGCATCCGGCCGCGATCCATCGCGAGGGTGTGGCCGCTCGGCGCCCTGCTGCTCGTGGCGATTGCCGTCGCCATCTTCGAGGGCAGCGCCACCTGGTCCAATCTCGATGGTGGGTTGCGTTCGCTCGATTTCGATCCCGAGCGCGCGCAACTGATCGAGGCATGGCTCGCCGGTGCGCTCTTCGCGTTCGGCGGGGCGCTCATCACCGGCCGCCCGTGGTTATCCAGCGTCTTCGCCCTCGGTTTCGTCGGCCTGACGTACATCCTGCCGTTAGGGGCAAGGCTTGTCGAACAGACACCGACGCTCTTCGGCATGCGCGAGCGTGTCTCCGCCGGCGCGATCCAGCACAACCAGGTGGTCGCCCTCGCCGTGGCGTTTCTCGCGGCCGTGGTCGCCGCCGCCGTCGCCGACTTACTCGGTCGAGAGGTGCGGCGTCACCTTCGGGACCAGCAGTCGCGCACCCGTGCCGTCCGCTCCGCGGTCCTGGCCGGCGCGCTGATCCTCGCGGTCCTGCTGGCCGGCGGCGTCGATCCACTGCTCCGGGTCGGTCCCGACGCCGGTGTGTATTCCCCCGCACCGGTCGTCGCGCGGCCGGTCAGCGCCTCGGGCCAACCGGTCCCGGCGGAGCCCGTCCCGAGCGCGGGCGTGGTTGCGCAGGGGACCTATTACAGCGCGGCCATGCGGGAGTCTCGTCACTTCTACATCTATCTGCCGCCGAGCTACGGCTTGCGCTCGGCGGCCCACCGGCGCTATCCGACGATCTACCTGCTGCACGGTGATCCGTCGAATTCCGGTGAGTGGCTTCGTTATGGCACGCCGGCTGTGTTCGATGCCGGCTTCGCCCACGGCGACCTGTCCGAGGCCATCCTGGTGATGCCCGATGGAAATGGTCACGTGACGGTGGCAACCCAATGGGCCAACCGCCGGGATGGTCGTGACCGGATCGAGGATGCGACGCTCGAGTTGGTCGCGTATGTCGATCAGCAGTATCGGACGGCCGCGGATCGGCAGTACCGAATCATCGGCGGGCTCTCGTCCGGCGCCTATGGCGCGGTCAACATCGCGGCGCGCCATCCGGACGTTTTCAGTGTGGCGATGGGGTTCTCCGGCTACTACGTCGCGCGCGGCCCCGTCTTCGGCGTCGATCGCGCCTATGCCGACAGCAACAGCCCGACCATCGTCGTCCAGCGGAGCGCCGCGGCCCGCACCGTGCATTACATCCTGACGGTGGGCGCGGGCGATCCGTACCGCGCGTCGACGGAAGGGTTGGTGCAACAGCTTCGCCGACTGGGAGTCGCCACCGACTTCGAGCTCATTCCCGGTGGAGGACATGGTGGTCGTCTCTTCTGGGATGGACTGCTCTTCGGTCTCAAGGTCATCGAGCCGCAGCTCGCGTCAGTACCTCCGCCGGCGAACCCGCGCTCAGGGTAGCAACGATCATCCGTTTGCGAACCGCAGTTCGGAGTTGCGGTAGATAACGCCGGACTCTACGCTACGCCCGCGACCTGTCAGAAAGCCAGCCGATGAAGGAAACGACATCGGTCGGCTCCCGAACCCCGGGCCCGCAAGGACCCGATCAGTACGGAGCGAAGGTCTTCTCGGAAACGGGTGGACTGGGCGGCGGTAAGGGCTCGTTGGGTCACACCGGCGGGTTATCAACCGTAACGACGGGTCGCTTCAATTTTCTACAGGTTCTGCCAGCTTTGCCTTCCCGAGCTCGGCAGACCTGTGTGTCCTTTGCCATAGGATTGGACCCGTGAGCGCAGATGGCCAGGGCGCTGGCCCTCGGATTCCTTATCGGGTTTCCCATCGCCGCGTCGCCGGGCCCGATCTTCTTTCTGGTCCTGCGCCGCACCCTCTCGCGCGGCTGGCGTAGCGGCCTCGTCGGCGGACTCGGGGTCGCGACCGGCGACGCCATCTATGCGGGGCTGGCCGCCTTCGGTGTCGCTGCGGTCACGAATGTGCTGCTCGGGCAGCGGCGCTGGATCGGCCTCGTCGGCGGCGTCGCCATCGCCCTGATCGGCGTGCGGACGATTCGCTCAGACCCCTACCCTGGCTCTCCCCCGCAAGAGGGAAACCAAATAGGCGGCCTCGCCATGCAGTATGGCTCGATGGTGGCACTTACGCTGGGCAATCCGGCGACCATTCTGTCCTTCATTGCCGTGTTTGCCGG
>DASZJR010000117.1:0-3869 GCA_035947855.1 Candidatus Dormiibacterota bacterium | reverse complement strand
ATAGAGCCGCTCCTCGACCGCCTCCGACACCGCATGCTCCAGCCGCTCGGCTTCGGCGTCGGCGGCGACCCAGTCGAGCCCCAGGATGTCGGTCATCCAGCGCTCCACGATGCGGTGCCGCCTCACGATGGCCGCCGCGGCATCGTCCCCGCGCGCTGTGAGCTCGATCTCCTTGTGGGCATTCAGGCGGACCATCCCGTCGCGGGTCATCCGCCGAAGCGCGACCGTCACGGTCGGCCGGCTGACGGACAGCCAGTCCGCCAGGCGCGCGCTGCGCACCGCCTCGCCTTCGGCCCGGATGTAATAGATCGCCTCCAGGTAGTGGGCGATGACCTCCGAGGGTGGGCGGGAGCGTGTGTTAGCGTTATCTAATTGTGAGCTTCGCACCTACTAACACTATACGTCTCAAACGCTCGCATCGCACTGAAGCGCGGCTCGCGTGGGGCGACGCCCCGATTAAACCGTGAGTCACGGCACCGCTGCGCTGCTCGGCGCCATCGCCGGCGCCACCATCTTCATCGGTCTCCCCGTCGGCCGGATCCGCGGTGTGTCGCGCACCGTTCGGGGCCTGTTGAATGCCGTGGCGACCGGCGTCTTGCTGTTCCTGCTCTGGGATATCCTCGCGCACGCCCTGGAACCTGCCCAGACGGCGCTCTCGGGCTTGCACCACGGCGATCGCCGCTTCATCGCGCTGGTGCTGATCTTCGGGGCCGGCCTCGCCGTTGGGCTGCTCAGCCTGATCTATGTCAACGCCCGGCTCTTCGGACGGACGAAGGACGCGGCGCCGCCGCCTCCCAGGACGCTGGCGCTGATGATCGCCACCGGACTGGGGCTCCACAACCTCTCGGAGGGACTCGCCATCGGCCAGTCTGCCGCCAGCGGCGCGGTCGCCTTCGCGGTGGTGCTGGTGATCGGTTTTGCGCTCCACAACGTGACCGAAGGTTTCGGCATCGCGGCGCCCCTGGCGGCTGAGGAGGCGATGCCGTCCTGGCGCTTCCTCTTTACGGCCGGGCTGATCGGCGGCGGCCCCACCTTCCTTGGCACCGTCATCGGCTATGCGTTCACCTCGACCTACGTCTATGTGCTCTTCCTGGCACTCGCCGCCGGGGCCCTTTTTTACGTCATCGGCGAGATGTTCCACCTCGGCCGCCGCTTCAATTCCCCGATTGCCATGGCCTGGGGACTCCTGTTCGGTTTCCTGCTTGCCTACGGCACCGACCTGTTTCTGACGTACGTCGGATCGTAGATAAACTAGTCAGGCCGTGAACGCCGTCTTCGAGCACGCCACCGTCCTCGACTGCACCGGTCGCGACCCACAACCGGACGCCCGCGTGGTCGTGGAGGACGGGCGGATCCGGCGGATCGGCGCCTCGAGCGGGCCCGCAGGGCCCCGCGATGCTCGAGTGATCGATTGCCAGGGGCGCACGCTGATGCCCGGACTGCTCGACGCCCACGTGCACCTGGCGATCATCGACCTCGATGCCGCCGCCGAGGTGGCGCTTCCACCCGCCGTGCTGGCGCTGCGGATCGCGAAGGTGATCGAAGCCACGCTCGACGCCGGCTTCACGACCGTCCGCGATGCGGGCGGCCTCGACTGGGGCTTCAAGGAAGCCGTGCGCCTTGGATTGATCCGCGGTCCGCGCATCTTCATCAGTGGCGCGTTCATCTCGCAGACGGGCGGACACGGCGACCATCGGCCACGGACCTCGCGGGCGACGTTTCCGGTCGCGCCCGGCCTGGCCTCGGAGTCGATCCTCGCGGACGGCGCGGATGCGGTGCGTTGGGCCGCCCGCGAAGTCCTCCGTCGCGGCGCCGACCAAATCAAGGTGATGGCAAGCGGCGGGGCTGCGTCACCCACCGATGAGCTGGACCATGTCCAGTTTTCTGTCGAGGAGCTGACAGCGGCCGTCGACGTGGCCGGCGCCGCCGGGACCTACGTGCTGGCCCATGCCTACGCGCCGCGCGCGATCCAGAACTGCCTGAAGGCGGGGGTGCGCTCCATCGAGCACGGCAATTTCCTCGACGAGGCGACCGCGGACCAGATGCTGGCCTCCCACGATGTCTACCTGGTGCCGACCGTGATCACTTACGAACTCCTCGCGGCCCGCGAGGCGGGCGACGGCTGGACCCCGGACATGGTGCGCAAGATCCGCCAGGGACTGACGGGCGCCTACGACTCCCTGGGCCTTGCCTACGAAAAAGGACTGCGGATCGGATCCGGATCCGATGTGCTGGCCGAGATGCAGGGCCAGAAAGGCAAGGAGATCGCCTGCCAGGCGCGTGTGATGGGCGCGATGAACGCGATCATCGCGGCCACCCGGACCAACGCCGCCCTGATGCGCATCGAGAAGGAGGTTGGCACCATCGAAGAGGGCAAACGCGCCGACCTCATCGTCCTCGACGCCGACCCACTCGAGGACCCCGGGGTCTTCGCCGACGCGAACCACGTGCGGATGGTGGTCCGCGGCGGAGATGTCGTCAAAAACCTGGATTAGCGGCGGCTGACGCTTTCATAGGATTTGAGCATGGGTCAACACCGCGGCTCGCCCGACGCGTTCATGGCCAACCTTCGCCAGCCGATGCCGCTCGGTCGCAAGCTCCGGCTCCTCATCCGGAACCGCCTGCGATTTCCCCCCGCACCCTGCTGCGGCCACCCTGGCGAGCCCGGCTGCTGAGAGCCGGCGGAAGGCCCGGGTCCGGGTCACGACCACCCAGGTTGACACCATGATCGCCGTGCGGTAATATGATATCGCTGTTATCAAGTAGCACGGCATCCCATGCGGGAGGTTTTTCATGGTTAGTTTGATCTGGACTGTCGTCGTCGTCCTCTTCGTCATGTGGCTGCTCGGCTTTTCATTGCATGTCGCCGGGGGCCTCATCCACTTGCTGCTGATCCTGGCGATCATCGGCATCGTCTACAACTTGCTGGTCGGCCGGCGAGCCGTCTAGCGACACTGGACTCGACGGGGGCGCGCCGGGCGCGCCCTCTTTTTTCGCGCTCACACGACGTGGGATAATTGCCGGGGCCATGGGTGAGACGACAGGGGGCGTCTTGCGGCGTGGATCGGATCGCATCGTCGGGGGCGTCTGTTCGGGCCTCGCCACCTACTTCGGTGTCGACCCCCTGCTGGTCCGCATCGTCTTCGTCATCCTTGCCTTGATCCCACCCGGGATCGGCATCGGCGTCCTCCTCTACCTGGCCCTCTGGTTCCTGATGGAGCCACCGGAAGGTGCGCCGACATCGGCCACGCGGAACATCGGTGCTCGTCTGCGCGCGATGAGCGACGAGCTCCGGGAGGACTTTCGCACCGGCTTCCGCATGCAGCCGGGCGGCGCCGCGACTCCGCCATCATCGACCGGGGACCCAGCTGCCTCGTCCCCGCCCGCTGGTGCGCCGGTTGCCACGGAGGGCCACTGGTCCGGATCCGCCCATCGCGACCGACCGAGGGGGCTGTGGCTCGGCATCATCCTGATCGTGATCGGCGCCTACTTTCTGATCAACAATCTCGGATGGTTCCGGCTCATCCATTGGGAGATCGTCGGTCCCGTCATCCTGATCGCCGCCGGGCTCCTGTTTCTGGCTCGCCGCCGCTAAGGCGACCGATGTACAGGAACCGCGGCCTGCTGTTTCCGCTGGTCCTGATCGCGATCGGCGTCGTCGTCCTGCTATCCAATACCGGCGTCCTCTCTTCGGACGCCCTGCTGCGGCTCGCTGACCTGTGGCCGTTGCTGCTCGTCATTCTCGGACTGCAACTGATCCTCAATCACACGCTGCCGCGCCAGCAAGCCACGCTGATCGGGCTGGGGGCCACGGTCGTTATCGTGGCCGCCGCCGTGGCCTATGCCGCGCTGGCACCGACGACTGCCTT
>DASZJR010000116.1:0-13666 GCA_035947855.1 Candidatus Dormiibacterota bacterium | reverse complement strand
TGCTGCCCGGAGGGTGGGATGACGGACACTGCCACCGGATAATAGGACGGTGGCGCGCCTGAAGCTCTCGCTCTTTGGTCCCCCACGGGAGGAGCTGGCTAGCACCGTCGATGGCGAGGTCCCGGAATGGATCGATCGCCTCTACGAGAGTTACGGCACGACCGCCGACTCCGCACCGGCGAGCGCGTCGGTGCTCGCGTTGGGAGAATCCCTCGTGTATCGCTTGCGCAAGCTCTCGGTCCTTCTCAAGAAGATGGAAGCGCTCGGCTGGTCCATCAAGCCCCGCCGCTGGGATCTCCTGGCCAGCACCGAGTTGGATGAGATCGAGGCCCAGGCGCAGCTCGAGGCCGCCGGCGTCTGGCTGATCGCCCGCCAGCACGCGCCCGTGGACAAAGACGGCAATGTCCGTTGGTCGCAGGGGTTGCTTCCATAACCGAGCAGCCGCTGCTCGCGGAAGACACGGTTGACGCCGATCCACTGAAGCAATTTGCCGCCTGGTTCGCCGACGCGGTTGCGGCGGGCGAGATCCTCCCCGAGGCGATGACGCTCGCCACCAGCACCCGATCCGGTGAGCCCTCGGGGCGCATGGTGCTGCTGCGAGGCGTGGATGAGCGAGGCTTTGGCTTCTTCACCAACTACGACAGCCAGAAAGGGCGGGAGCTGGCGGAGAACCCGCGTGCGGCGCTGGTCATCTACTGGCCCAAGCTCGGACGGCAAGTGCGTGTGGCGGGTCCGGTGGTCAAGCAGTCCGCCGAGGAATCGACGGCGTATTTCCACAACCGTCCGCTCCCCAGCCAGCTCAGTGCCTTGGCCTCACCGCAGAGCGCCGTGATTCGAAACCGCAGGGTCCTGGAGGACGCCGTGGACGCGCTGGCGGCGAAGTACGAAGGCGCCGCGGTGCCGCTCCCGACCAACTGGGGAGGGTATCGGGTAATTCCCCAGACGATTGAGTTCTGGCTGCACCGCGAGAACCGCCTGCACGATCGCATTCGGTACTCGCGGCAAGCGAAAGGTAAGTGGCGAATTGAGCGGCTCGCCCCCTGAAACGACGAAGCCCCGGTGAGCGTACCGGGGCTCTTGAGGAAGGAGGGGGTTACTTGTTGCGGTAGGCGATGGTCGCGGCGTCGAAGTTGTGGCTCGCGTCGTAGGTGCCCGCGCCGCTCAGCCGCATCCCGGCCTTGATGTCGTTGAGCGAACCGGCCTTGCGCTGATGTTTGCCGAGGATTTCGAAATACTTCGTGCTGCCGTTGACGGTCAGCTTGACGTCCTTGCCGTCGCGAGTGCGAATCGTAATCACGTTGCCGGTGACGCTCTCGACTTTCCCGGCGAGGTGCGCGAGGCCGATGCGAATCCGCTTCGCGTAGAGCTTGCCATCGCGCGTTTCGAAGCGAACGGTGACGTGGCTGTTGACTTCGATCTCCGACCAACTTGCCTTCTGGTTGCGACCCTTGACCACCACGGTGGCATCGGTCCTGAGGAAGGTTTTGCTGCCCACCTTCGCGTTCTTGACGGTCAGCTCCGTCGCGCTGATCGCGGTGACCGTCCCGCCGAACACGTTCTTCGCCGCCGGCCGCTGCGCCTTAGCCGGGTTAGCCGCCGCCGTTGCCGCCGGCGCCGCCATGGCGCCCGTGGCCAGCACGCCAGCCAAAACGCCCGCTGTCGCGATTCCTGCGAATACCTTACCGATCATTTCTGAAACGACCTCCTGTGTTTTCGACGATTTCGACAGGACCAGTGTCGCGCCGCCGGATGAGACCGCCGGCGGCACCTGCTGAGATAGCGCTGAGAGGCTCTCGCGAGCCTGATCTTTACGGTTATTAGCTGGCTCGCGACCATTCCCGGGCCCCGATTTGACAGTCGGGTTAACGTCCGCGAAAGGTCGAACTCCTGTTAGGTCCGCCGTAGCCTTGCGACCGTATCGTCGGCCGCAATGGGTTCGGCTGTCACCTTTCATCTCGCCGAGCCGGACCTGCCAGTTGAAGACCTACTGAGTGCCCTAGCGGGCCGCGACTACGGCCCCATTACCGAGCTGCTGAACGACGACACCATCAGCGAGATCATGGTCAACGGGCCGAACCAGGTGTATGTCGAGCGCAAGGGCCAGCTAAGCCCGGTGGACGTGAAGTTCGCCAGCGACGCCGAGCTGATCCGGGTGATTCGCGAGATCGCCGCCTTCGTCGGGCGCCGGATCGACGAGGAGTCACCGATGGTCGACTGCCGCCTCCCGGACGGCTCGCGGGTCAACGCCATCATTCCGCCCCTGGCCATCGACGGCGCGTCGCTCACGATTCGAAAGTTCGCGCGGGATCCGTACACGGTCCAGGACCTGATCAATTTCGGCTCGCTCACGGCCGAGGCGGCGGGTTTCCTGGAAGCCTGCGTCAAGGCCCACTTCAACATCCTGGTGGCGGGCGGCACCGGCTCGGGCAAGACCACGACGCTGAACGTCCTGTCGTCATTCATCCCAGACACCGAACGGGTGGTCACCATCGAGGATGCCGCGGAGCTCCAGCTCCGCCAGCCCCACAAGGTCCGTCTCGAGTCGCGGCCGGCGCGGGCCGACGGCACCGGACGCGTCAGTATCCGGGAACTCGTCGTCAACGCGCTCCGCATGCGGCCGGACCGGATCGTGATCGGGGAGTGCCGCAGCGGCGAGGCGCTCGACATGCTGCAAGCGATGAACACCGGGCACGACGGCTCGCTGACGACCATCCACGCCAACTCGCCGCGCGACACGCTGGCCCGGCTAGAAACGCTGGTCCTCATGTCCGGCGTCGACCTGCCGCAGCGAGCCATCCGCGAGCAGATCGCCTCGGCGATCCACCTCATCGTCCAGCAGTCACGACTCCGCGACGGTTCGCGCCGCATCATGAACATCACCGAGATCGTCGGTCGCGAGGGCGACACGATCACGCTGCAGGATGTCTTCCTCTTCGAGGAGACGGGTGTCGACGGAAACGGAAAGATCCAGGGCAAGCTCAGCCCGACCGGGATCCGTCCCACCGCTATGGCCAAGATCTATTCCAAGAAGGTGGCGCTCACGCCAGCGCTGGCCGCCCTCTATCCCGATCGCAAAGCGCCGGACTTCACAGTGGGGGTGCGTCGATGAAACTCGTACAACCTGAGCCGATCGACACGGAGATCGTGCGCGACATCGCGGCCGACATGCGGGGCGAGCTCGACCGGGTCCAGGAGCAGATGGCCGAACTGACCCGCGAGCACCAGCGAGCGCAGGCGCTCAAGCAGATCTTTGGGACAGACCCGCTCACACGCGATCGCTTCAACCATCTGCATGCCAACATCGACCAATACCCTGGAAAGATGGCCGAGCTGCAGGAGGAAGAGCGGCTGCTGACGCGCTGGCTCGACCGCTGCCGCGACTTGCTGGAGAGAAAGGCCGCCTAGCTCAGTCGGCTAGCTCTCGACCGCGCGGACGATGAAGTCGCGGCTGCCGTCCCAGGTCCAGCACGTCTGCAGCGTCAGGGACGAGCTTGGGGTCGCGCCCAGCGGCCACATCTGCGTATTGGCCACGATCGTCGTCGAGCTGACCCGGTAGGTGTGGACTCGGCCCGAGGGATCGCCGTAGAGAACGATATCGCCGGCGCGCAGCCCCAGGATCGGGGTGAAGACTCCCGGATTGTGCGCCATGACGTAGATGTTGTTCGCTCCGGCGCAACTCCAGCGCCAGGTGCCCCACCGCGGAACCGGTGCCCGTCCCAGGCAGTCGCTGTACCAACCGACGGGTTGGCTCAGACCGAGCCGCGGAATGACGATCGTGTTGGCCCGGGCGACCAGCGCCGGCCGGGGCTGAGGCGCCGGCGGCGCGACGGGCTGGATGGCACTTGCGACTGGCGCCGCGACCAGCGGCAGCGGACTGGCGGCCGCCGTGGCCAGCACTTGCAGCGCGGCGAGGGCTTGCTCCTCTTTGAGCAGCCCACGGCGCGCGGCGTCACTTGAGGCGCGCTGGATAGGATTGGCGGCCGACGCCGTAGCGATCGAAGCGGGGTGTGAGGTCACGAGGGGAAAGCTCAGGAGCCAGACAGCCACGCCGCCGAGCAGGGGAGCGCGCCAGCGGCGCAAAACACCGGCCATGGGTCGGGCAACGCGCACGCGGCGCCCAGGTTTGCGCCGTTTACATGATCGTCACGCGCCGGTCAGACACGGAGAGTGACTTCGAGTTACGCGATCTTGGCCTGGGCCTCTGCCGGACCGACGTAGCGCTCGACCAACGCGATCAGCTCGTCGAGCTCGTACGGCTTGGTGAGGCATTCGGCGCACCCCGCCGCGATCGCGGTCTCGCGGTCACCCACCATGGCGTGGGCGGTGATCGCCACCACGGGAATGTGCGCCAGCGCCGGGTCCGCCTTGAGCGCCCGGGTGGCCTCCCAGCCGTTCATCTCCGGCAGGGAGAGGTCCATCAGGATCAGCGCAGGCTTGAGCACCCCCGCCATCGTCACGGCTTCACGGCCGTTGCGCGCAAGCTCGCTGCGGAAGCCGCGCGAGCGCAGGATCTTGAGCGCCATCTTTTGCATTGTCGCGTCGTCTTCGACCACGAGGATCAGTTGGTTCATGCGGCGGCTCCTTGCGTTTTACTCTGACCCAACATCTGGCGCACCGCGTTGGTCAGGCCTTCCGGTTCGATCGTTCCCTTCGCTACGAATCGCTGGATATGACCATTCAGGGTGAGCACGTCCTCGGCCGTCAGCTCCTTGGCGCTGACGATCATCACAGGGATGGCCGCGCCCGCGGGTTGGGCCCGCAACCTGGCCACCATCTCGAAGCCGCTCATTCCGGGCATCATCAGGTCGAGCAGGACGAGATCAGGTGGCGATTGCGCGATCAGCGCCATCGCCTCATCGCCACTGGCCGCGGCGATCACCTCAGCCTGCTCCTCTTGGAGGATCTTGGTGAGCATGGTGCGCGCCTGCGGATCATCGTCCACGACGAGTACCCGCCGGCCGGCGAGCGTCGGCAACAGGCGGTGGATTTTCGCGATCAGCGCGCCGCGATCGTAGGGCTTGCCCAGGTAATCCGAGGCGCCGAGCGCGAAGACCAGCCGCTGATCCTCGACGATCGTGACCACCAGGACGGGGATGCCCGCGGTCTGCGGATCTTCCTTGAGCTTCTCCAGCACCCACCATCCGGATGCGTCCGGCATCATGATGTCGAGCGTAATCAGCATCGGCCGGCTCTCGCGCGCGAGTTGCAGCGCGTCCGCGGCGTTTGATGCCTGTACGGTCCTCCAGCCCTCCTGTTCGAGGTGGCGACAAATCAGCTGCCGGACGCTGGGGTCGTCGTCGACAACGAGGATGACGGTCCCCGGCAGGCCCTGATTGGGACGCCGCAAGGGCCGTCGCTCCGTGGGTGCGACAGCGGCCTGTCCCGCCGCCCAGGCCGGCACGGTAAAGGTGAACGTGCTGCCCAGTCCAGGCTCGCTAATGACCGTGATCGCTCCGCCGTGCATCTCGACCAGCTTGCGCACGATGCTCAGGCCGAGGCCCGTCCCACCGTGCCGCCGAGTGCTGCTGCCATCGCCCTGGACGAATTCATCGAAAATGACTCGCTGCGACTCGCTGGAGATCCCGATACCGGTGTCCTTGACGGCGATCCGCACCATGCGGCCCGACGGCTGCGCACTGATCTCGATATGGCCCCGCTCAGTGAACTTCACGGCGTTGGACAGCAGGTTGATCAGGATTTGCTTGAGCCGCGTGGAGTCGGCCTCGACCGCGGGCAGCCCGGGCCCGAAGCGGGTATCGATGCGCAGCCCCTTCTCCTGGGCGAGCGGGCTGATGCTCTCCAGCATCGAGGTGACAAGGCTGGGCAGCTCGACCCGCTCCAGCGTAAGGTCCATCTTGCCGGCCTCGATCTTGCTCAGGTCGAGGATCTGGTTGATGAGGGAGAGCAGCGATTGGCCGCTCTTGTTGACCTGCATGATGTCTTGGTGCTGGTCCTCGTTGACCGGCCCATCGATTCCGTCGAGCAGAATCTGGGAAAAGCCGATGATCGCCGATAGAGGTGTGCGCAACTCGTGCGATACGTTGGCGAGAAACTCAGACTTCAATTTGTTGGCGCGGGCTAGCTCCTGGTTTGCCGCCTGGAGCTCCGAGGTCCGCTGCGAGACCTTCTCCTCCAGTGTCTGGTAAGCGCCGCTGAGGCGGTGGGCCATTTGGTTGAAGGTGTGGGCCAGGGCGCGTAGCTCTTTCGCCGCGAACTGTTCGCGCACTTTGAGTGGGGTCACGAAGTCGCCAGAGGCGATCCGGCTGGCGGCCCGGTTGAGCTCGTCGACCGGGCGGGTGATCCAGGCGGCGCCGAGGAAGCCGAGCACCAGGGCCAGCACGATGGCCACTACCAGCCATTCGACCGTGCTCTGGATCAAGGGAGTCAGCTCCGAGCGGAGCTCGGCGACCGGCTGCGAGACCCAAACCTTCCAGGCGACAACCGGCACGGTGGCGAAGCCGGCGGCCCGCGGGACGTTCCCATCGGGGTCGGTGTACCAGCTGACGCCGGTTTCCTGCCCCAGCGACTGCTGGAAGATGGCCGACGAAGAGAGATCCTTGGCCTCGAGTCGCCAGTCGTCGCGCGGATGCGCGATCACCCGGCCGCGACGGTCGACCACCACTGCCTGGCCGTTCACCCCGATCCGGCTGTAGGTCGACAGACGCTGCACTTCCGAAAGGTTCACGGTGCCGGCGAGAAACCCGACCAGGTGACGGCCTGTGTCCAGGATGGGAACGGCAATGACGACGGCGGCTACGCTGGAATCGCCTGCGGAGCGCACCACGTCTGAGTACCTGGGTCCGATCCGGCCGGGGTTGAGCACGTCCTTGACGTAGTTCCAATCGGCGTAGTTGACGCCGACGCCGGCCGGCGGCGCCGCGGCGACCGCTCGCCCGGCCAGGTTTCCTACGTAGAGCTGGAGCAGAGCCGGTTGGGCGGAGTGGGCGGCGGCCAGTTCCTGGTTCAGGTGGGTCGGGTTGAAGGTCGAGTCATTCAGGTGTGGGATCCCGGAGTCGTTGTCGGACTCGACCTGGGACGCCGTGCTCTGCAGGGCCGAGGTCTGATCCAGCAGGTAACCGTAAATCGCCTGCGCCAGACTTTCCGCCATCGGCTCGTGCTTTTGCTGGATGCTGCTGTTTTGGGTGGTGAAGAGCGCTGAGATTCGCTGGGCGCCGAAAAAGACCAGGGGGCCAACCCCGACCATGAGGAAGCCCACGCTGATGTACCAGCGCAGGCTATGCATCGAGGACCGGCCGGCGTCGGCCGAGGGCGCGCCCACATCGCGAGTAACGGCTTGCCAAGATCAACTTTGCGCGCCACTCGCACGTAGGCCGTCACCGGATCGTTACGCTGGACCTATGGCAGAGCCGCGCAAAGCACGGATGACCGCGAAGGACCGGGCACGCCTGGCGGCTGAGCGACTGAAGACGCTCTACCCGGCGGTCTCCGAGCTGGAGCACACGAATGCCTTCCAGATGCTGGTTGCGACCATCCTCTCGGCGCAGACCACCGATCGATCCGTCAATTCCGTTACGCCGGCACTCTTCGCCCGATACCCGGACGCCGCCGCGCTGGCCCATGCCAATCCCGTGGAGGTCGAGGCGATGATCCGGCCCACCGGGTTCTACCACGTGAAGGCCAAAACGATCATCGGCGCCAGTGCGGCCCTCGTCGAGCGCTTCCACGGCGAGGTGCCCCCGCGGATCGAAGACCTCGTCACGCTGCCCGGCGTTGGACGCAAGACCGCGAATGTCGTGCTCGGCGTCGCCTTCGGCATCCCCGGGTTCGCCGTCGACACCCACGTCAAGCGGCTGACGCGGCGCCTCGGCCTGACCAAAAGCGCCGATCCGGTCAAGATCGAAGCCGAGGTGACGAGGATGTTGCCACCGGAGGAGTGGACCGGGTTCAGCCTGCGCTTGATCCTGCACGGCCGCCGGATCTGCGTCGCCCGGATCCCCCGCTGCCCCGAGTGCGTGCTGAACGACTTCTGCCCATCATCGACGGTGCGCACCAAGGGCGGCCGCCGGCCCTTGACGGCGACCGCGGCCAGCGTAAGGTTGGCGCATGGCCGAGGGACCACCCGCAAACGCCCCAAGCGCCCCGGGCCCCGCCGTTAGCCAGCCACCGCGTCGCGGACGCCGTCAGTCGACGGTGGTCGGCGGGCTATTCGTCCTGATCGGGGCGATCCTGCTGGCCGGTCAGTTCGTGCACGTCGACATCGGACACTATGGCTGGCCGTTCTTCGTCATCGTCCCCGGTCTTGTCATTCTCTTCGTCGCCCTGACCACGAGCGGAGCCGTCAGCGAGGGCCTTGCCATCCTCGGCAGCATCCTCACCGTCACGGGACTAATCCTTCTTTTCCAGGATGCGACCGATCACTACGAGAGCTGGGCCTACGCCTGGGCGCTGGTCTTCCCGGGCGCGATCGGCCTGGGCATGATCCTTTATGGCCTCACCGCTCGCCGTCCGGGGAACATCCGCGCCGGGACACGGCTGGTGGGCATCGCGCTGGTTCTGTTCCTCCTGGGTGCCGCCTTCTTCGAAGGCGTCATCGGCATCGGCGGCTACCAGTTCGACCACAATGCGGGCGTCGTTCTCGGGGTGATCATCATTGCCCTGGGCGCCGTCATGCTCGTCCTGAATCTGACCTCTAGCGGTCGTCGCTCGCCGTAGGCCAACTACACTAGGCGTCGTGCGCATCGGCGTTCTCACCGGCGGTGGCGATGCTCCCGGGCTCAACGCAGCCATCCGCGGCGTCGCGCGCCGCGCGTTTCAGCAGGGATTCCAGGTCAGCGGCATCAAGAACGGCTGGGCCGGTTTACTCGGCGCCGGAGACCTCGAGGATCTGACGCCAGGCTCGGTGCGCGGCATCCTGCCGCTCGGCGGCACCATCCTGGGCACCTCGCGCACCAACCCGCTCAAAGAGAAGGGGGGCATCGAACAGGTCATCGGCCTGCTTCGCGGCAGCGGTGTCGACGGCCTGGTCGCGATCGGTGGCGATGATACGTTGTCGGTCGCGGCCGCCATGAGCGACGCCGGCTACCCGGTGGTCGGCGTCCCGAAGACGATCGACAACGACCTCTCGGTCACCGAGTTCTGCATCGGCTTCGATACCGCGGTCGGGGTCGTCGTCGAGGCCCTCGATCGCCTACACACCACCGCCTCCGCCCACCATCGCGTGATGGTGGTCGAGGTGATGGGTCGCGACACTGGGTGGGTGGCGATGGTGGGTGGCCTGGCCGGCGGCGCCGACATGATCATCATCCCGGAGTTTCCGGCCGAGCTCGAGTCGGTCGTCGAGCACCTGCATCATCGTCGCGGTGAAGGCAAGGACTTCAGCATCATCGTCGTCGCCGAGGGCGTGAAGATGCGTGCCCTCGAGCCGGCGACGGCGCTGGCGGCCGGAGCGGAGAAGCGCGATGCCTTCGGCCATATTCAGCTCGCCAAGCAAGGCGTCGGCGATGCCCTCAGCACCCGGATCGAGGATGCGACCGGCTTCGAGACTCGGGTCACCGTCCTCGGCCACTTGCAGCGCGGCGGCTCGCCTTCCCCGGTCGACCGAATCTGGGCGACCCGCCTGGGGGTGGCGGCCACCGACCTGCTGGTCGAGCGCAAGGCGGGGATGATCCCTATTCGGCGCGATGGACAGGTCGCGGTGGTGCCGTTGCGCGACGTGATTGCGGAAACCCGCCGAGTGCCTCGCGAGCTCTACGACTTACAGCACGTCTTCGGCTAGAACTAACCGGGCCGTGGCGTCGTCCAGCGGCCTCGCTAACCTGCCCGGCGTTTCTGCCGGTACAGCGTGGCGTCCGCCGACGCCAGCAAGTCCTCGGCCGTCGCGCCGTCCTGCGGGAAGTTCGCCAGGCCGAGGCTGACCCCGGGAATCTGCAGCAACTCGCGGCCCGCCATGAATCGGTGGCGCGCGATGCCATCCGCGATCCGCTGCGCCACGCTCGCCGCCGCGGCGGCGGGCGTCGAGGGCAACAGGACGACGAACTCATCGCCGCCGTAGCGGGCCACCACGTCTTCGCCGCGGACCGCGTCCATCAGCGCATTGGACACTTCACGAAGAAGCGCGTCGCCGGCGAGGTGGCCGTAGGTGTCGTTGATCCGTTTCAGCTCGTCGACGTCGAGGAAGACGATCGAGAAGGTCTCGCCGCCTTCGCTGGCGCGGACGATCTCCTGCTGGATGCGCTCGAGGAAATGCCGGCGGTTGTTGAGCCGGGTCAGGGGATCATGGCTCGCCTCGCGTTTGAGGGTGTCGTGGAGCTGCGCAACCTCCAGGCACGAAGCCAGCTGGGATGCGACCGCCGACATCAGCGCGACGTCGGCTTCCGAAAAGGCATCGGTCTGCTGGCTCTCGGCGTTGAGCACCCCGACGACGCGACCTCGGCTCATGAGCGGAAAGGCCAACTCCGAGCGAACCTGATCGTCCAGGCCGATGTAGCGCGAATCCGCCTGGACGTCGGCCACGATGTGCGGCACGCCATGCACGTAGACCCAGCCGGTGATGCCCTCGCCGACCGGGATGGTGAGCCCCGTGATGTCCAGCGCGTAGCCGCTGTGGGCACCGACGCGCAGCTCGCTCGCATCGTTCATCGGCAGCAGGATCGACACCATGTAGTAGCCCATCACTTCGCGGATGATGGTGACGATGCGGGTCAACAGCGTGTCCAGGTCGAGCACGGCCGTCGTCTCTTGCGCGATCCGGTAGATGATCCGAAGCTCTCGCGAGTCGGCGACCGAGAGGATATCTCTGACGCCGGTCGGCGCTGAATGCGAGGAAAACAGTGCCGAGGTCAACTCCTGGAACCACGGCATCCGGCCCGACTCGGCCTCGCGACACATGAGCACGAAGGCCTCCGTAAGTTTCGGATCAAGGTTGATGCCGGCGAAGCGGGTCAACTCCTCGAGGCCCTCGGCCACGGTGGTCTCGGTCTTGGTCGGCAAATCGAACGTGACATTGAAGAAGGCGTTGACCACCGAGATAAGCCGGGTCTCGACGGGGATGGCCTCACCCTTCAAACCGTCGGGGTAGCCCTCGCCGTTGAACCACTCATGGTGAGCCCGGACCAGGGGCGCCAGGTCGGCCAGCGGTTTGAAGCGGCGCAGGACGTCCGCCGCGACGACCGGGTGCGTCATCATCAGCGCCCGTTCCTCGCCGTCCAGCCGGCCACGCTTCTTCAAGATGCTGTCGGGGAGATTGATCTTGCCCAGGTCTTGCAGCAGCGCGGCGTAACGCACCCTCCGCCGGCGAGCCGCGTTGAACCCGAGGCGTTCGGCAAGTCGCTCTGCCAGCGCGGCGTGCTCGTAGGAGCGACTGTGCAGCGCCTCGCGCAGCTCGATGGCGCCCGCTAGGGTCAGCACCATGGCGTCCTCCGTCTCTCGGGATTCCTCCAGGAGCCGCGCGGTTTCGAGGGCGGCGGCCGTCTGGTTCGCGAACGCCATCACGGCCGGCAGGTCGGACTCGCGCAGCCCTGGGCCGATGACGGAGATGGCCCCGATCGCCCCATCACCGACGACGAGGGGTGCCGAAATCACGGTGTTCAACTGGAGCAGCTCGCTCAGCCGCCGGGCGTTCCCGGCCGCGGAGGGCTCGAGGACCATCGCGACCCGCCCGACCAGCTCGTCGTGGTCGCCAACGTACTTCGGCTTGAGGGTGGCGCAGACCTCCTGCAGGATCGGGATGCGCTCGAAGGGGATGAATGTCCCTGCGTCTTGACGGCCGGTGAGCTTCGCGAGTTCGGCAGCCGGCGGCAACGCATGAACGAAGGCCGTGGTCAGACCTTTGCCATCGGGGCTTCGGTCGAAGAAGTAGGTGGACAGTCCCGCATCCGCCAGCCGGCTTCCAACCGCCCCAAAAATGGCGCGGCGGTCGAGGTGTTGGAGCGCCTGGAGTCCTGCCTCCCCGAGAGCCCGTACCAGGAGCGTTACCGGCGGCTCGCCTGGCTGCCCGGGAGCGTTGTCGCCGACGATCTGCCCGAGAAACTGGCTGAAGCCGGCTTCCGCTAACCGCTCCGGGCGAAAGAACCAGACCCGGCCGATCTTCTCCCCGGGCAATCGACCATCGCGTGCCTGCCGTCGAACCACTTCGGGATGACGCTGAATCGCCGCCGCCACCTCGTCGACCGAGAGGAGATTGGGCAGCTTCATGCTGAGCGGGATCGCTGGTTGTGTGACGCGACGCTTCACTCTTCCAAGCAACGAAGGAAGGTCCCGCATCCTACGTCTTACAGCCAGTGGAAGCTCCCCCATCCGGGCCGATGCCCGAGCGCCGGACCATCCTGATCACGGATGACAGCAGCGCCAACCGCGACCTGCTCTCCGGGCAGCTTTCGAACCTCGGCTTCTGGACAGAGGCCGCCAACAACGGGGAAGAGGCGATCCGGGTTGCCCGCAAGCTCAAGCCGGACCTGATCCTGATGGATATCGAAATGCCGGTGATGAACGGCCACGAGGCTACCAAGCGACTCAAGGCCGACCCCGCGACCGCTGAGATCCCGGTCTTGATGATGACCGGGTTCGACCCGCGGCCGGAGCGCGCCAAGATGGTAGAGGCGGGCGGCGATGACCTGATCGTCAAGCCGATCGCGCTGCGCGACCTCCAGGTGCGGGTTCGGGCGTTGCTTCGCCTCAAGGAATTGCGCCGCGACCTCAACAGCACCCAGGAAAGCCTTCGCGAACTGGTCAAGCGCGAGAACCCGACCGAATCGAAGGCGCCCTTCGATGACCGCGTCGCGCTGACCGCGCAGGCGCTGGCGCGATTGATCGGCCTCGATGCCGAAGATCAGGAGGTCGCTTTCCACGCCGGTCTGCTGCATGACATCGGCCAGATCGGCATCCCCGAGGCGCTCCTCACCAAGCAGGGCAGGCTCTCACCGGAGGAGTTCGACCAGATCAAGCAGCACACCATCCTGGGCGCCGAGATCGCCGGACCGTTTCGCCCGGCGACCGTGCTGGCGCCGGCCATCCGGCATCACCACGAGCGCTGGGACGGCACTGGCTACCCCGACAAGCTGCAGGGCCCGGCCATCCCCATCATGGCGCGCATCGTCTCGGTGGCCGACGCCTTCCATGCCATGATCACCGACCGCCCCTACCGGCCAAAGCACACCGTGGCCAAAACCCTCGAGATCCTCGCCGCGGGCTCCGGGACCCAGTGGGATCCTCGTCTCGTCGCCGCCTTTGCGACGTCATCGCTGCCCCAACGGATCGCCGGTGCCGTCGAGGGCGACCAAGCCAAAATCGCTTAATTAACCGGGCGGTGGCGTCGTCCAGCGGCCCATCGCGCACTCGGCCGAAATCACGATGGCCTCGTTTGCGCGTACAGGCCGCATGCGACGCCCGCCCTATTACGCGCGAAAGCGCGGCGCGGCGGAGCCGCGCTGTTACGCACGCGCGGCTCGCCCTGCGGCTCGCGACTTAATTAAATATGCAGGCGGCGTTGCCCTGGATCGTGCCGTGGACGCTGCCCCGGGGTGGCGATGCCTTGTAGGTGAAGAGCTCGGTACCGGCGGGCGGCACCGCGGCGTTCCAGTTGGCGGTCGAGCTGTGCAGCAGGCTGGCCATCAGCAGCTCGGCCTGGTTCACCGTCGTGTTGGCGGCCGGGGTGGCGACGTCCGCCGCGCCGGGCAGCACGGCCGGCGCCGCGTTGCCGACCGGGTAG
>DASZJR010000115.1:0-6929 GCA_035947855.1 Candidatus Dormiibacterota bacterium | reverse complement strand
CTCGACCCCAACGCGGCGAGCTTCACGATCTACGGCGGGCTGATCGCCAGCGGCTGGCACACGGGCGCACTCTTCATGGGCCTGCTGGTGCGGAACCTGATCGCCCAGACCAGCAGCCTTGGTTCGCCCGGAATGGAGGAGTTGAGCTGGCCGGCCCCGGTGCGCCCCGGCGATACCCTGACCGCACAGATCGAGGTGATCGCGGCCCGCAAATCGAACAGCCGGCCGATGGGGATCGTTCGCTGGCGCGGCCACCTTCGCAACCAGAACGGTCAGCTGGTGATGACTGCCATCGGCACCAACTTCTTCGGTCTGAAGCCGGCTTAGCCGGCAATCCGCGAGAAGAAGACATCCGTCGGGCCGTTGCGACTCGACGGTTTCGCCTGAACGAAGGCCGCTGCGAAGCCGTCGGGTAGGCCGATCAGCCCCATGTAGTCGCCGATGAAGCGCCCGTAGCGGACGGCCGGCGCGGTGCGCAGGTCGAACGGCCCGGCCGCACGGCGTTCGGTCCAGTGCACGCCGCGATCGCGTGACGTGCTGAACCAGACCTCGGTGTCGAGCCTCGGGCTCCCTTGCGTGAAGTGGCGGAAGTCGTACCAGAGCAATCCGACCGTGGCATCGCCGGCCACCGCCAGCGTGGGGAGAAAGGCTTCCGCCTTCTCGCGAACCACCCGCTGCGGTGGGCGCCAGTGAACCCCGGCATCTTCGGAGCGCGCCACCAGGATCGTGGAGAAATCCGCGTGGTCTTCGAACCAGGCGACGTACACCGCATTGCCCGCCGACGCGGCGGTAATGTCCTGGCCGCTGAAGCGAAGCTGAGCACCGCTGCCAGGATCGACGGTGTTCGTGTAGCTGAAGCTCGCCGCATCAACCGGTGCCGACCACGTCTTTCCCTGGTCGGTCGAGCGGATCAGCCGGATCTTGACCGGCAACGGTGGCGGATGCGGCGTGCCCGGCAGTGAGGGAGCTTCGGCGAACACATCGAGCAGGACCCCAGCGGCAGTCATCAGCAGCTGGTTCTGCTGGGCTTCGTCATTGCCGCTATAGATCGCGGCCGGGGTCGACCAGGTGTGGCCCCCATCGCTGGTGCGCGCGAACATCACCCGGTCGACGGACGGCTCGACGCCGCTCAAGACCTGGTAGTCGACCCACACCGCATACGCGGTCGCGGGACGCCGCGGATCGGCCAGGATCGCCTCTTTGTCCGGTTGGAGCGGCGGCGCAAATCCGCTCTCGACGACGACCGGCGCCTCCCAACTAGCCCCGTGATCGCGCGAGACGCTCACCACCACGTCATGTGCGGTACCGCTCGAGGTCACCGGCTGGGAAGCCAGACCGGCAACGTAGATGATGCCGTCGCGGCCAATCGACACCCACGGGTCGCTCGTATGCGCGTACCGGCCGCCCGCGCAGGTGAGCAAACCGGGGAGCGCGGATCGACTCCAGGTTGCGCCGCCGTCATGGCTCACGCCGACGACGGTGCCCGCCGCATTCTCCAGCCAGCCCGCGACCAGCTGTCGCGGATCGCCCGGATCGGCCGCGAGCGACGGCTCAGTCGGCGCTGGCGACGACGGGCCGCTGCAGCCGGCAGCCAGTGAAACCGCAGCGCTGATGACGCTTGGCGGAGGCAGGCTTGGCGGAGGCACGCTTTGCGCGTTCGGCGGGGTGCTGTCGCAACCGGTGAGTACCAGCAGCACCCCCAGTGCGGCCGCACGGCGGGCACGCATAGGCGTGCATGTTAAGTGACGCGGCTAGGCGGTCATGCGCCACGCGGGCGGGAGCTGGCGCCCGGTGCCGCTCTGGATGCACGAGGCCAGCAGCGCTTCCATCGCCTCGTAATCGAGGGGCTTGGAGAAGTAGAAACCCTGGCCCGCGTTGCAGCCCATCGCGTTGAGGGCGGCGAGCTGATCTTGCCGTTCGATGCCCTCCCCAATCGTCATCAAGCCCAGGCTGTTGGCGAGGCCGATGATGGCGCGCAGGATGGCGCCGTCGGCCATGCCGCGTCCGATGCCGGCCACGAACGAGGCATCCATTTTGAGGATGTCGACTGGGAAGTCCCGAAGGTGCCCGAGCGACGAGTAGCCGGTGCCGAAGTCGTCGAGCGCGAGGCGGAAGCCGAGGCTACGAAGTTCCTGCAACGTGCGAGCCACCGGCTCCGTGTCGGCCATCAGCACGCTCTCGGTCAGCTCGAGGATCAACGATTGGGGGTCGAGACCGGCGGCGTCGACGGCGTCGACGACTTCCTTGATCAACTCGGGTCGCTCGATCTGCCGCCCCGAGAGGTTGACGCTGATCTGCATCGGCGGTACGGACGGATAACGCACCTGCCAGCGACGCCCGTCGCGGGTCGCCTGTTGCAGGACCCAGCGCCCGAGCTCGACGATCAGCCCGCTCTGCTCCGCGACGCTGATGAAATCGACCGGCGAGAGCATGCCCCGGCGTGGATGATTCCACCGGACCAGTGCCTCGACGCTGTGAACCGCGCCGGATTCGAGCATGATGACCGGCTCGTACTGCAACACGAACTGCTTTTCCTCGAGGGCGCTCCGCAGGTCGTGCTCGAGTTCCATGCGTTCGATCGCCGCGTTCGCCAGCGAGGCTTCGAAATGGACGAAGCGCGCCTTGCCCTTCGCCTTCGCGATATACATCGCGACATCCGCGTTCTTGAGGAGCTCGTCCGCCGCCTCTTGCCCCGAGACCAGGCCGGCGATGCCGATGCTGGCCCGTATGGAGATCTCCTTCCCTCCGATCGCGAAAGGCGGCACGAGCTGGCGTGTGATCCGCTCGGCGACCCGCGCGGCAATCTGCTCGTCCTCCATCTTCTTGAGGAGGACCGCGAATTCGTCACCGCCCAGGCGCGCAACCGTGTCGCCAGGCCGCAGCGTGGACGCGATGCGCGCTCCGACCGCGACCAGCAACTGGTCGCCGATGTTGTGGCCCAGGGTGTCATTCACGGCCTTGAAATCGTCGAGATCGAGGAAAAGAACCGCGACCCGCCCCTCGGCGCTTCCGTGCAGGGCGTGATCCAGCCCGATCCGGAAGGCTGCCCGGTTCGGCAGGTTGGTGAGCGAGTCGTGGAACGCCTGGTGGGTGAGCTTCTCTTCCAACGCCTTGCGCTCGCTGACGTCGCGAGTGTTCAGCACGAGACCGCGGACCGCGGGAAGCTCGAGGAGGTTGGTGATCGTGATCTCGGTAAGGCAGTAGGAGTCGTCTACCCGCCGCAGCCGGCACTCGGCGGAAAGCGGCGGTCCGACGATATTGATGGCCTCGTCGATCTTCCGGAGCAGCTGCGTGCGGTCCTCTGGGTGCACAAGGTCTCCGAACGGCTTGCCCAGGAGCTCGTCCTCCTTGTAGCCGAGGATCCGCTCGACGGAGGCGCTCTGATACCGGATCGAGCCGTGACGCCCGATGAGCGTGATGACATCCGACGAGTTTTGGACCAGCGCGCGAAAATGCTCTTCCCTTTTTGCGAGGTCGGCCGTGTTCGCTTCCAGCTGCCGGTTGAGAATCTGATTGTCCGTCAGCATCAGATATTGCCGGAGGACGACGCCGACGACCACCCCCATCACCGACCAGAAGACGACCGGGTCCAACACGCCGGGCAGCGACTCCTCGACGATGGCGACGATCGCCGCCGCCGCAATCGGCAGGTACGGCAGCGCCAGCCAGATCCCAGCAGTCGTGGTATCGCTCGCTGCCGGGGTGGCCGCTCGCGTCCTGGCCGCCCAAAGGCTCGCGATCGCGATCAGCAGGTAGCCGGCGGCCCAGCCCGTGTCGGTTGGATTACCGGTTCCGTAGGTGTTGGTGGTGGTCAGGTAGGCGAACGCGCTGTCGGACAGCAGGTTGGCGATCAGCCCTCCAGTCAGCAGGAGGAAGGGCAGGCGGTTCGCGCGACCGGCCCTGGACGCCACGATCAGCACGATGGTCGCGATCACGATGTCGCCGGCTGGGTAAGCCAGGCTGATCAGTTGCGACACCAGACCGCCCGAGCCGGCCCGGTAGACCGTGCCGAGTACCGTGGCCCAGCTGATGATGAAAAGCGAGCCGGCGATCAGGAGCGCGTCGAGGATGGTCCTGAGCAAGGAGGTGGCTCGGTTGGGCGCTGAGGGAAAGAACAGCACGCCGGCGACCGCGAGCGGCACGGCGGCGAGATAGCCGAGATCAGCCAGGGAGGGGAACGGAGTCTGCTGCGCCTTGATGAGCTCGTAGTACGACCAGACGGCCTGGCCCAGACCCCAACACAGCGCGGAAGCGCCGATCAGCGCCCAGGCGATCCGCGTTCGGCGCTGGTGACGCCAGGCGGCGACCCCGCAGGCCGCGGCCGCGACCAGGGCGGCCAGGGTTTCCCCGATGTCGTCAAACCGCCGAGTCGCAGCCGTCCCACCCCAGTGGAAGTACAGCCAGGCCGCGAAAAACACGGCAAAGCCAGCCCATCCAGCGAGCACGATGAAAAGGCGCCGGTTGTTTGCCATGGTGGTCAGCTGGTGCGGGATCTCCCGCACCTACAGTCATAAGTCGGGGTCGCCAGTTTCCCGCATGGCTTGTATCGCTCGTTGATCGGACTGCGACACGGGCGTTTCAAGCCCCCACCCTGCCCTCCCCCGCAAGCCGGGGGAGGGACTCGAATCCCGTAGGGTAAGGGTCTGGGTGGGGCCGCTTAGCGGCCGGCTTCGCCGACCGTCACCGGGATCTCCTTCACCTCGCCGGCGCGGACGACCTTGACGGTCTGGGTGGCGCCGACTTTGATCTTCCGAAGCCCGGCGTAGAGGTCCTCAAGGCTCTTGGTCGCGGTTCCGTCGAGCGCGACGAGCGTGTCGCCCTGCATCAGGCCCGCGTTGTCCGCCGGGCTCTGCGGCTCGACGGCCACGATCAGCAGCCCGCTGTCTTGGTTGACCCGGCCCTTGACCGCGTCGGGGAGGGGCACTTCCTGGGTGCCGATCCCCAGGTAAGGACGCTTGATCCGGCCCTCGGACCGAAGACTGGCCACCACGCGCTCGGCGACGTCCATGGCGATCGCCCGACCGTCTCCGCGACCGAAGACCCAGCTGTTCATGCCGACGACGCGACCGTCGACGTCGACCAGGGGTCCGCCACTGAACCCGGGATAGAGCGGCGCGTTCGTCTGGATCAAATGCTCGATCTCGCTGCCGCGCCATCCGCGCCAGGACGATGAAACGGCGCTGATCGTGCCAAAGGTCGCCTTGAGGCTGCCTGGACGTCCGATCGCCAGCACGATCTGCCCCGGCTTGAGGTCTTCCACTTTGGCGCGCGCCAGCGCCGGGGCCGACAGGCCCTCGACCTTGAGCAGCGCCACGTCGGTCGCCGGGTCGCGGCCCACCAGGGTCGCCTTCGTGCTCTTGTCGTCGACGACCACCGCGATCTCATCCTCCTGCTCGACCACGTGGTTGGCCGTCAGGACGAGACCGTTGTCCCAGACGATGCCGGTGCCCGCCCGGCCCCTGCGAGCGTCGACGCGGACCACGCTTTTGCTGGCTTTCTCCACCAGCGCTTCGATGTCGTTGGAAAGGTCTTTGAGAGTCGTCATGATGTTGCTTGCTCCTTGGGGTTGGGGAAATTCGACCGTTTTCCACGGTAGCGTGCAACGTACGTCGCGCCTTCACCCGGACGGCGAGGGCGGGACCCGGACGTTCAGCTAGGGGGTCAGCCGCTCGGCCAGGTACTTGATGGCGATCGGATAGCGGTACTCGATCGCGTCGTGGGTCGCATCGATGAGCTCGAAGAAGACGTCGGTCACCCCGATCGCCTCCAGCGCCCGGCGGAAAGCCTCGGCGCCCAGGTCGAGCTGATACTGGTCGCGTTTGCCGGCATCGATGTAGATCGCCTTCATCGCCCGCAGTGCGTCCGCGTGGCGTGGCACCATCCGCACCGGGTCCCAGCGCAGCCAGCGCTCCCAGACCTCCGGGATGAGCTGGCCGGTTGCGGTGTCATAGGGGAGGTGGACGGTCCCGTCGTCGTCGGCGGAGTAGCAGGCCGCCATGCACCAGTCGTTGAGGAGCTCACCGTCCCCTTCCCGGGTGAAGGCGGTGCGGCTGCGGAAGTCCTTCCAGAACTCGTCGAAGGAGCCGTGATAGTGGTCACGCAGCGTCCGCACGGACTTTGGAAAGTCGTGCGCATAGCACATCTCGAAAAGCGCATCGCCGGCGTGGGTCGCCAGGCCGCCGAACAGGTCCGGCCGCAGCATCGGCGTGATCATGGCGCCGTATCCGCCACTCGACTTGCCCATGATCCCGCGGTGCCTCGCCTGTGGCAGCGTTCGATAACGGGCGTCGACCCAGGGGACGATCTCATCGCAGAGATAGGTGTGGTACTTGCCCGTCGCGGGCGAGTCGACAAACTGGCTGCCGCCCAGCGAGGTCCAGCAGTCGACATAGACAAGGATGCACGGCTTGGCCGCGCCCGCCGCGAACTGGGCGTCGGCCAGCTCTGGGAAGTTTCGCCGGAAGGCGGGGCGGTTTCGCCACATGTCGATCTGGCCGGTCAACCCCTGGATCACGTAAATGCTCGGGTAGCGGCGCTGCGGATCCGCGTCGTACCCGGGCGGCAGGTACACCCAGAGCGGGCGGCGATGGGGATCGCCCAGCGGATTGCCTTTCAGCACCGCGCTCTCGAAGAGATGCTCGTCGTAGCGTCCCTTCGGTTCGAAACGCCATGGCGGGAGATCTGGCACGATGCGAATATAAGCTGTGGCCATTCAGCGATGCCCCTGGGCGGAGAGCGACCCCTTGATGCTCGAGTACCACGACCGCGAGTGGGGTGCGCCGGTCCATGACGACCGTATCCTCTTCGAGTTCCTGGTCCTCGAGGGCGCCCAGGCCGGGCTGAGCTGGATGACGATCCTGCGAAAGCGCCCAGCGTACCGGAAAGCGTTCAAGAACTTCGACCCAGCCGCGGTCGCCCGCTTTCGCGAC
>DASZJR010000114.1:0-5965 GCA_035947855.1 Candidatus Dormiibacterota bacterium | reverse complement strand
GGGTTGAGCTCGGTGACGACCAGCGCAGCGAGCTTGGGCGACCCGACGAACACCCTCAGGCAGCGCATCGTGTCGCCGAACGACAGGGCATCGTAGTGTGGCCAGTTCCCCAGTGGGATCTCGGCCGAATCCATGACGTCAACATCGAAATGCACGGCGATGGCGCGCGCCCGCTCCTCGAGACGAGCCCGGGCGGCGGTCGCCTGCTCGACCGGTCGGTCTAACGACGTAACCGGATATTGCAGCATCGCCGACGTCTCGAGCAGACGGGCTTCCGCCGGCTCGATCTCGTAGGGCTGAAAGCCAAAGAGGACGATCCGGTCTTGCGGGACGAGCGGGAATCGAGGCCCGATGTGGGCCAGCTCGGGATCGCCACGGCCGATCAGATGCGACATCCCCATCGAGTCGAAGATGCCCGAGTGCGTCGTCTCCGGCGTCGTCAGGTCGGCATCGCCGTCGAAGTACATCAGGCCGAGGTCGGGTTGGTGACGCAACAATCCGGCGACGACCCCGAGGGTGATGGTGCAGTCGCCGCCGAGGACGAGCGGAACGAGCTCGCGCTCGACGGCGCCGGCGACGGCCTCAGCGACCTGGCGCGCGACCTTGACCACCCGGGGCTGGCTCTGACGCTTGCGGTTGTCTTTGTCGGGCGCAAAGCGAACGACCGGGAGATCACCGAGGTCCTCGACCTCCAGGCCCGTTTCCCGGAGCGCGCCGAGCAATCCGGCCTCGCGGAGCGTAGCAGGCGCCTTCTCCTGGCCCGGGCCGTGGGCACCGGCGCTGGACGGCACACCGATCAGGCCGAACTTCATCGTCGTTCTCCTACGGTACCTCGACCCGCACCAGGACGTGCGAGCCATCTCGAACCATCCGCCGCAGCCCCTCGGGCGTGGTCGCGCCCCACATCCCCCATTGCTCGACGACCTGGTCCTGGACGGCGGCAGCGAGCTCGGCAGGATCCGTGAACCGCACCCGTCCCTCTACCGACTCACCATTTCCGGGGACCGTCAACCGAACCCAGGGATCGTTTCGCCAGCGCGCCACGCGAACCGCGTAGGCGTAATTGAAGAGATAAATGTCGCCCTCGGCGGTGAGGATGAACCAGACGCGGACCGCGCGCTCGCGCCCATCCTCGCGCGAGCTCACCAGCAATTCATCGGCGCCATCGAGCGCTTTGCGAAATACCGGGGGGAGCACGCACGTCAGAATAGGCCGATGACCCGGGTCGTCCTGCTCGGATTGGATGGCTTCCCGCATCGCGCCGTCACGGCGGCGCTGACGCCGCGAATGTGGGACCTGGCGCAGCGAGGCGGTCGTGCCCCCGCCGGTGGGTTGACCGACCTTCCCTCCTCAACCGACCCGGGGTTCTGCTCGCTGTTGACCGGATGCAAGCCGGCGACCCACGGGGTTCGTACCACGGCCTGGCGCTTCGCCAGGTTGCCCGAGTGGGCCGGCTCCGAGACCCCGCGCGTGCCGACGATCTTTGACGCCTGCCGCGCAGCCGGCATCCGTAGCGCGGCCATCGTCGCCGACGACCGAGGCCTGTTGTGTACCGGATCGGCCGACACTCGCTGGCCGCCGGACGGCGCGATCCCGCCCGGAACGCCGCTCGATGCGCACGGCTATCCCACCAATGCCGCGGTTCGACCGCAACTGTTGCAGGCGCTACGCGAAGATGCCAATGCCTTCGTCTTTGGACATTTCAACGAGTCGGACACCGCCGGGCACGACGATGGACCGGAGAGTGAGGCGGCCCGGGCGTGCTACCAGGCTACGGATCGGCTGGTCGGCGAACTACTCGACGCGCTCGCCGGCGGCTGGGCGGAGACGGTCATCATCATCGTGTCTGACCACGACATGCAGTCGAGGAACGCCTCCGCACCGATCAACCCGCTCGACGACAACGTGGACGGCTGGTTCGACCTGTACATCCCGGACGGCGGCGCCGCGCTGGTGCACGTCGTGCCCGGGGTCGACCTCACGCAAGCGTGTGGGGCGCAGCAGCGGATGGCGGGCGTCGAAAGCTGCGTGGCGATCAGCGATTCGGTCCTGATGGTCGGGGCCAAACCTGGCCGCATCTTCGACTATGCCGTGCTTCCCCCCGGGGGCTTTCACGGCGGCCCGCTCACCGCGCGCACGGTCGCACTGGTCGGTGGTGGGCACCCCGCCGTCAGGCAGATCGCCGGGGTGATCAGCGCCGGGCGACCCCATCTCGCGGACTGGGCGCCGACGATCGCCGCCGTGCTCGGCATCGACCTTGGTCAGGTCGATGGCGTGAGCCTGCTGCGCTAGCCTGCCTACGCCGCGGCCGTCTTGCGGAGCGCGAGGAAGGCGCGGACCGTCCGGTCGGCACCGGCAAGAATGGCCGGCCCGTGGCCAAAGTAGGCGCGCTCATAGTGGAGCGGCACCAGCCGTTGTGAGGCTCGCATGGCCTGTTGATGCGAATGATTGACGTTCCAGGGTGGGGTGCGGATGCCGCGTTCGTTGTTCAGGATGTCACCGACAAAAAGGGCGGACTCCGATTCGGAGAGCAGGGCGATGCTGCCGGGCGTGTGGCCTGGACCGTGGACCACGGTGAGCCCCGCGATGCCTTCGCCATCCTCGAGCAGACGCGCCGCCTGGCCCGCGCAGGTGACGACGAACCTGGCCAACGCTGGTGGCAGTCGGTCGGCCAGGCCCCACAACGTCATGCGTTCCTTCGGCCGGCCTGGCTGCAGGTATGGCGCGTCCGCCTGGTGGACGGCGAGACGCGCGCCCGTCGCCTGGCAGAGGGCGAGCGCGGTGCCGGCGTGATCGATGTGGTGATGCGTGAGGATGACCCAATCGATCGCGCCCAGGCCTTGCTGCTCGACGAATCGACAGACCGCGCGGAAGCTGCCCGTGTAGCCAGGATCGATGACGGCGAGACCTTCGCGGCTGCGGTGCAGGTACGCCTGGGCGCCGCGCACGCCAGGGATCCGATGGATCACGGCCCCATTATTGGGCTTTGGCCGTTTTTCCATCCCAATTTGCTTAACGCAAAGTTGACAGGCACGCTATAATGTTTACGTCCTAGCATTGCTCTAGACGGCGCGACAGGAAGGAAGGAGGGCTTCGGATGGATTCGGCTCCCCGGGCTTCGGCCACGGAATCGGCGCGGACGGCGACCAACGGAAACGGCGGGCGTGGCCTGATCGATCTTGCGCGGCTGGCGGTCGAAGACACCGTCCGGCTCGTCCAGCAGGAAATCCAGCTGGCCAAGATCGAGCTCAAGGAGATGCTCCAGAGCAACCTCAAGGCGGCGATCTTCCTGGGGACAGCGGCGTTCTGCGGGCTACTCTTCTTCATCCTCCTGCTGGTCACGATCGCGCTCATCATTCCGGCCCACGCGCTCGTCGCCGGCATCGAGACCGTGCTCTTCCTCCTACTTGCCGTCATCCTCGGCCTTGTCGGAAAAGGCATGCTGAAGATCGGACCGCCACCCAAGACGATGACCACGCTGAAGGAGGATGCCGAGTGGGCCAAACAAGTACTGAAGCGAAACGGGAAGTAGAGCAGACCCGGGCCCACCTCGGGGAAACGCTCGAGGCGCTCCAGCTGCGCGCCAAGCGCAACCTCGACATCAAGACCCAGCTGCAGACCAACCGCATCCTCCAGTTCGCCGTCGGCACGCTGGTGCTGGCCGTCACCGGCTTTGCGGTGTACGGCTACCGGCAGCGACGCCGCCGCTCACCCGCGGAGCAACTGGTTCGAAGGCTCAAGTTGAATGACTTGCGCGACCGGTTGGGGGATTTCCGTGACGACGCCAAGGCCTGGGCCTCCGCGCAGAAGCGAATCGTCAGGGCCGACGGCAAGACGAAAGTCGAAGTCCAATCCAAGGAGAGCATCGGGCGGCGGCTGCTCGTCAGCGCCGCGGAGGCCGCGCTCACCGCGCTGGCTGCCGGCTATGCACGCCGGCTCGTCAGCGGGTCGAGCACCCCGCATGAGGGCGGGCACGCGGCCGTCTCGAAGAAGCGATAGACAAAGGCGCACCGACTCCACCTCCGGGCGGGCCCGTGACGGGCCCGCGCTCACCGGCACCCGAGGATCGGCCGCTGGCGGCTGAGGATCCCTCTCCCTCCGAGGGAGGGCAGGGTGGGGGCGTCGCGCGGCAGCGCGCCTCCGCGGCCAAGCCCGCCGGTTGGCGCCCAAACTGGATTCACGACCGGCTCGAGTGGCTCAAGATCCGCCGCAATTGGCTGGTGTTGGCGGGTATCGTTTTCGGCCTGATCCTGTTGCTGGTGCTCGGCACCTTCGCCTACGCCTTCGCCACCCTGCCCGATCCCAGCCGGCTGGACCTGGCCGCGGGCGACGTCAAGATCCTCGATCGCCACGGCACCCTGATCGAACAGCGCAACGCGCAGGGCGTTCGAGTGATCCCGGTCGAGTTGAAGGACATCAGTCTCAACCTCCGCAACGCGACGATCGCGGTCGAGGACAAGCATTTTTATCAGCACCACGGCGTCGACTGGGGCCGCGTTGTGAAGGCCGGCATCATCGACGTCATCACCCGCCGTCCGCAGCAGGGCGCCAGCACGATCACCGAGCAGCTCGCCAAGATTGCCATCCTGCAGTCCCCAAAGAAGTCGATCCTGCGCAAGCTGCGCGAGGCGATGGTGGCGACCGCCCTGGAATCGAAGTACAGCAAGGACGACATCCTGAGGCTGTACCTGAACAGCATCTATTACGGGCATCACGCCACCGGCGTCGAGGCCGCCGCCGAGACCTTTTTCGGAAAGCACGCCAAGGACCTGACCCTGGGTGAGGCCTCGTTGCTCGCCGGCCTGCCCAACGGGCCAACCTATTTCGATCCGGCACTGCACAAGGACCGGGCGCTCGAGCGGCAGGCGATCGTGCTCGACGCCATGGTGAACAGCGGCATGATCACCAGCGCCCAGGCGGAGCAAGCGAAGAACGAACCGCTCAACTTTGTTTTCAAGGAGAACCGGAGCAGCCAGGCACCACACTTCGTCGACTACGTGTTCGAGCAGCTCGACGCCACCTATGGCCCGTCGGCCGTCGCGAAAGGCGGCTTCTCGGTGACGACCACGCTCGACCTCAACCTGCAGAAGGCGGCCGAGCAAGCGGTGGCCGTCGGTCAGCAAAAGCTGGGGCCGCTGGGCGCCGACAACGGTGATTTCCTGGCGATGGACCCCAAGACGGGCCAGATCCTGGCGATGGTCGGCTCGGCCGATTTCCTCAACAACGACATCAAAGGCCAGTTCAACGTGGTGACCGCGCTGCGGCAACCGGGGTCATCCTTCAAGCCGTACGCCTACGAGCAGGCGTTCAGGTCGCACAAGCTAACCATGGGCAACATGCTGGACGACACCTCGCGTCACTTCGCCAACGGGCAGTTCCATGACTTCGACTTCCGCGACATGGGAATGATCACTGCGCACCAGGCGCTGCTGCTTTCCCGGAACATCCCGGCGCTCGAAACGATGCAGGCCGCGGGCGTCGACAACGTCGTCAATTTCGCCCACGACATGGGCATCACGACCCCGCTCAAGAGCGAGGTGACGACCGCCATCGGATCGAGCGAGGTGCGCCTGCTCGACCATGCCGTCGGCTACGGCGTCTTCGCCAACGGTGGCACGCGCCACGACCCGGTGTCCATCATCGAGGTGAAAGACCAGGCCGGCAACACGCTGGACAAGCCGAACCCACCCGGAGGCAAGCAGGTCATCACCGCCCAGGAGGCATACCTGATCACGTTCATCCTCAAGGACTACTCGAGCCAGTGGAACCTTGGCTGGAACAAGCCGTTCGCGGGCAAGTCGGGGACGACCAACAACTACCGCGATGCCTGGATGATGGCCTACTCCCCCAACCTGGTGATCGGCGCCTGGGTCGGCCATACCGGTCCGGGCAACCAGGACATGAACGGCGTCTACGGCACCATGGTGGGAAGCTCCGTGCTCAAGGACTTCATCAACAACGGCCT
>DASZJR010000113.1:0-29301 GCA_035947855.1 Candidatus Dormiibacterota bacterium | reverse complement strand
ATCAGGTCGTGCGAGCGATGGCTGCTCATCGCCCGGCGGAAGCGGTCGGCTTCGGCGCTCGAGAAGCTGGCGCACTCCATCGAGATCTTCAGGATCTGCTCCTGGTAGAGGACGACGCCGAGCGTTTCCTCGAGGATGGGCCTCAGGCGCGGGTGGATGTACATCACCGGCTCCTTGCCCTGCTTGCGCCGGAGGTAGGGGTGCACGGCATCCCCCTGGATCGGTCCGGGGCGGATGATCGCGACCTCGACGACTAAATCGTTGAAGGTCTCCGGACGCGAACGCGGCAGCGTTTGCATCTGCGCCCGGCTCTCGATCTGGAAGACCCCGATCGTGTCGGCCTGCGTGCAGAGCTCGTAGACGGCCGGGTCTTTCAGGTCGAGCGCATCGAGGTCGGGACGCACGCCGCTATCGGCCTCGATCAGGTCGAGCGCTTCGGCGACCACCGAGAGCATGCGCAGGCCGAGCATGTCCATCTTGATCAAGCCCAACTCCTCCACGTCGTCCTTGTTGAACTGCACCACCATCCGCCCCGGCATGGTCGCCCGCTCCACTGGCACGATGTCGATCAGCGGCTCGCCGGTGACCAGCATCCCGCCGACATGGATCGAGAGGTGACGCGGGAAATCCAGGATCTGGGTGGCAAGGTCGAACAATTGCTGCCAGGGCTTCGCCGCGTTCGCCGTCGGATAGCCGGCCGCCTGCGCGATCGTCTCCGGGCTTTCCGGGTGCCAGGCCGACGCCGACTTCGCCAGGTGGTCGATAGTCTCCTCCTTGAAGCCGAGCGCCTTGCCCACCTCGCGGATCGCCGACCGCTGGCGGTAGGTCACGACGTTGCAGACCATCCCGGTGCGCTCCGGGCCGTACTTGTCATAGACGTACTGGATCACCTGCTCGCGGTGCGCGGTAGAGAAGTCGATGTCGATGTCGGGCGTCGTCGTCATCTCTTCGTGCAGGAAGCGCTCGAAAAGCAGGTTGTGCTCGATCGGATCGACCCGGGTGATGCCGAGCAGGTAGGCGACGATGCTGTCCGCCGCCGAGCCACGCCCCTGGCCCGGGATGCCGCGTAACCGCGCGAACCGCATCAGGTCCCAGTTAATGAGAAAGAACTCACTGAAGCCGGTCTTGTTGATGACGTCGAGCTCTTTCTGCAGACGGGCGGCGACCTCGGAGGTGACCGGACGATATTTCTCGCGGACGGCATCCTGGCAGAGCCGGTACAGGAAGGAGTACGGCGTCTCCCCTGCCGGGACCGGAAAGCCGGGAAAGCGCGCGCTCACCAGGTCGAAGCTGAAGCGGCAGCGCCCCGCAATCTCCGCGGCGTTGGTCATCCCTTCGTCGACGACCTTCCGCGGGTACCGACCGAAGACCTGGCGAAGCTCGGCCCCCGATTTGAGGTAGTGCTCGGCATTCGGGTGCAGGTAACGCTGCGCTTCGTCGAGCGTGGTGCGATGACGGATTGCGGTGAGGACATCGTGGAGCTTGTGCCGATCGGGCGTCGCATAAAAGACCTCGTTGGTGATGACCAGCCGCGCCGCATGCTGTCCGGCCAGGTCGAGCAGTCGCTGGTTGCGCGAGCGATCGTCCGGAGCCAGGTGGTCGTGCAGCTCGATGAAGACCCGATCGCGCCCAAAGATTTCCTGGTAGAAGGGCAGCCGCTCCTTGGGATCGGCGACCAGCGCGATCAGGTGCCCGCTCAACGGCGCCAACTGGTCCGCCGGCAAGCGTGCCATGCCTTTCGCGTTGGGCATCTGCGCCATGCTGATCAGGCGGCAAAGATTCATGTATCCGAGCTTGTCTTCGACGAGCAGCAGCAGCCGGTCCCCCCAGCGGTCGTAGTCCACGCGATCTTTCGGTGGCTTTGTGCCGTCGTTGATCGTCAGCTCGGTGCCGATGATCGGCTGGATACCTGCTCGTTGCGCCGCCCCGAAGAACTTGACCGCGCCGTAGAAACCGTTGCGGTCGGTAATGGCGAGCGCCGGCATCTCCAGGTCGCGGGCACGCGCCACCAGCTCGTCCGGATGCGATGCGCCCTCCAGGAAGGAGTAGTTGGAGTGACAGTGCAACTCGGCGTAGGCGCTAGTCATAAACGCGCTCGACAAACCATTCCGCACTGGCCCGGTTGCAAAAGCACTCCAGCGCGAGATCATCGTCGATCAGCAGCCGCCAGTACTCGCGTGAGACCGGGCTGCGCCACCAGTCGCAGTCGATTCGCCAGCGGTTGAGCACGCGGGTCACCGGCTGCCACCCGGCCGCCGACTCGAGATGCGTCGGCACGCCATCGGCATCGACGCGCACCCGGACCGGCCGTGCCGGCGCCAGCAATTCCGTCACGCGGGTTTCCACAGGATCCGGTGCTCCGGGAGCGGCGCCGCATCACTGCGGACCTCGGCACGCTGGACCAGGGACGGCCCGTACTCTTCCTGCAGGCGCGCGACCGCATCGGCGATCGCCTCCTTGAAACCATCGCGGCGAATCAGCAGCCCGGGTTGGCGGACATAGGCCGCTTCCAGCCGGCCCGCGCGCAGCGTGATGCGTTCCAGCGGCGCGACAATCGATGCGCGCAGCAGGCGTGGACGGATCCCGTCGAACAGCTCGCCCGCGGTCGTCATCGGGTAGGCAAAGCGTGCCTCGATCATCAGCGCCGGCGCCGACTCCTGGTTGAGGGTGATGCGGACCGCGCGTGTCCCGAGTCCTTGCGCAAGCAGCGAGGCGCTCACCCGCTCGGCCAGCGCGCGGGCGATGAATTGCAGCGCCTGGGTGTTGTCGACCGGCGGCTCGAGTGGCTCGCTTTCCTCGATCCGGACGGCCGGCCGCCATGGCCGCAAGCGACGCCGGTCATCGCCCAATGCCAGGTCATAGACCACGAGGGCTTTCTGGCCGAACTGGCGGCGAAATGCGGGGCGAGAGATCGCCTGCAGACGGCCAATCGTCTTGATCCCAAGGAGCTCGAGGTATTCACGCAGGTCGTCATCGAGCGGCAGGACATCGATCGGGTAGCGCGCGAGAAAGGCTCGCGTGTTCTCTTGCTCGACGATCAGGGGGGCCGCGGCGGTCGTATGAGCGGCCGCCACCGCACTGACGAACATCGACGTCGCCACGCCAATCGCCGGCTTGACGCGGATCGCGGCGTCGATGGCACGGCTGATCGCAGCCAGCAACTGCGATCGGTCCGGCCAGCGCAGAGCCAGGCGGTCGAGACGGAGGAAGGCACAGCCAGGATCCTCGCCGGCAGCCACGTCGGGGGTGAAGTGGTGCAGGGTCAGGAGCAGGGACTGGCGGACCCTGGCTGTGGCCTCCTCGTCGACCGGCTGAAAGCTGGCGTCCGGCGCAAATTGTTGAGCCTGGTTGAGACTCATCCCCTCGACCACACCCTGTGCCCGCGCTTCGGCCGATGCCGTCGTCACCGAAGCGCGCTCGTGCGCGAGACCGCCGAGGATCAGTGGACGGCCGCGCAGCGCCGGCGCCGTCAACCAGGCGGCGACCAGCGATGGGTGGGGCGTGCGAACACAGCAAATCATGGGATCGGGTATGGAATGATCCATCGGGCCGTGAGTCCCGGTGGCGCCAGCCGGTTCTTGACGACGGCCGCATCGACCTGCAAACCTTCCAGATCGCCGTCGCGGCGAAAGACCCAGGCGCTGCGCTGGAAGCTCAGGATCAGGCTGGCGTAATAGCGGATCGCGTCCTCGGCGTCAGCGTCGTGGATCAGCAAGAGCGTGCACTCGGCTTCAGCGGCGCGGTGCAGCAGGTGCGGCAGCTCGGCATCGAGCCCCGAGGATCGAGTGCGCGGCAGATCGATGGCGATGAAGTCGACGCCGGCACGCGCCAGCACCCGTACACTGGCCATCGCTTCTTTGATGGACTTCGGTCGCACGACCAGCAGGTGGTCGAGCCGCGCATCGAAGTGGCTCAAAAATTCTGGATCGAGACGGCCTGGAAGGTCGACGTAGGCGACCGGTCCCTCCCGGCTGGCAGCGGCGATGCTGCGCTGCGCCAGCGTTCGTTTGCCCGAGCCCCTCGGACCTGCCAGCAGGCTCAGCCGGCCCACCGGCCACCCGCCGATCCCAGTTAACGCATCGAGCTCGGGGACCCCGGAGGATCGTGCCGGACACGGAGGTGCCGACGGGCGCGGCGCGGCGCTCCCGAAGCGGGTCTGGAGCACCGTAATGGCTTGTTGCAGCCGATCTGGCATTTGAGCACGTCCCTAAGGAGAGATGGCGAGAACCGCGGTGACATCAGGCCTCCCCGGGGACGCAAGACCAGACGCTGAGGCTGGTCAGATCTTATCGAACAAATGTTCGTTCGTCAAGCCGGCGGAAGCCGCTTAGCGCGCTTCCTGCAGTCCGACGCTGAACATCGCCTCGAGGTCGTGCTTTGAGAAGACCTTGAAGGCGACATGCGTGTGGGTCTTGACGATCCCCGGCACCTGCGACAGCCGTGAAGTCACGACGTCGGCGATTTCTTCGTGATTCTTCACCCGGACAATCACTACGAAATCGAACTCGCCAGTCACGGAGTACGCCTCCGCGACGCCTGGCACATCGGCGAGTGCAGGACCGAGCTTGGCGATCGCTGACCGCTCCGCCTCGATCAGCACGATGGCGGTGACCACGGAGGGGATTCTCTCACCTCGTTCGGCTTGCCTCAAATTTCCTCTTGACACTACGAACATATGTTCGTATAATGTTCTCGTGAAGATGGGGGTAGGGGGGATCTCGGCGGACGAGATGGCGCTAGCGCAGAGGCTTGTCGCCGAGATGGATGAGCTAGCGCGGCGGTACGAGGGGCAGGGACTCGGTGAGACCGTTGATCGGGAGGTCTACCTGATTCGCCACGGGTGCGCCCGGCTGGAACTGGTCATGTGGCGGACCTCCACGCTATTTTGCAAGACCCAATGAGCGCCTCCGCCGCCCCGGTCAACCACGCCAGTGTGGATCCGGCACTCGCTGAGGACATTCATCGGTTCCGGACGTCTATCGTTTCGGACTTGCCCGACGACGTCACGGGTCGGCTCAAGCGGCGCCAGTACGTGATCGATCTCCTCAAACTCGATTCCGCGAGGGACGCGGCCGAGCTGGCCGCGCAATTCGCCAATGAGGATCTCGGCGACATCCTGGACGCGCCGACGGCCGGCGAGTGGATCCGGCATAACTGCAAGACGACGCGCAGTGTCGCGTACGACAGCATCAACGTGGGCGAGCAACTGCCGCGCCTGCCGCAGTGCGAGCTTGCGATGGTTGAGGGCGAGATTGGCTACGCCCATCTATCAGTGATTGCGCGAACCGCGAGCGCCCTGTCCGAGAAGGCTCCGGACGCCTTCAACGAGGCCGACGTCCTGGCAAAGGCGCGCGAATCGTCACCCGGTCGCCTCTGGCACTACTGCATGCGCCTGCGTCATGCGCTCGACCCCGAAGGGGTGGAGCACGATCAGCGCATTGCGGTTGAGGAGCGACGCCTTCAGTTCAGCGTCTGGGAAGACGGCTCGGTTCTCATCAGCGGCCAGCTCGATCCGGTCGGTGGCGCGGCCCTGCGGACGGCCCTCGAGCCGCTCGCGCAGCCGATGGGCGAGGGCGACGATCGCCCCCTCGATCGTCGCCAAGGCGATGCGCTCGTCGAGCTGTCGCTTCATTCGCTCGATGCCGGGCTCGTGCCACAGCACGCCAGCCAGCGCCCGCATCTCCAGGTGACGACGACCCTCGAAACGCTGCAGGGATTGCCCGGATCCCCGGCCGCTGACATGGAGTTCTCGACGCCGGTCTCGTCCGCAACCGTGCAGCGCCTGGCGTGCGACGGAAACATCGCGCGGGTCGTGTTCGGTCCGGGCTCCGTCGTGGTCGACGTCGGCCGAGCGGTGCGCGTGGTCTCCGGCGCAGCCCGTCGTGCGCTGAACGCTCGCGACCAGCACTGCCAGTGGCCGGGATGCGAACGCACCGCGTCGCGGAGCGCAGCTCATCACCTCGTCCATTGGGTTCAGGGCGGTGCGACCGACCTTTCCAATCTGATCCTGCTCTGTCATCGTCATCATTGGATGACGCACGAAGGTGGGTGGAAACTCGCCCGCGCAGATGATGGTCGGCTACTCGCGATCCCACCCGTCTACGACTACTACCGCGTGCGCGCACCCGACACCGTACCCGTCGCCTGATCGCCCTGATCTTCCTCACAATTGCGGAATGCCCGGCGAAAATCCGGATCGGCTGTTCGGGCTGGTCGTACCCGCACTGGCGCAACGTGTTCTATCCCGCGAAGCTGCCGGCGCGTGAGCACTTCGCCTACTACGCGCAGCGCTTCAACACCGTCGAGCTCAACAACTCCTTCTATCGACAGCCACCGCGCGAGCGCTTCGAAGCCTGGCGAGAGCAAGCTCCCCCCGACTTTCTGTTTGCCGTCAAGGGTAGCCGCTACGTCACCCACATCAAACGACTTGCGGTTGAAAAGAAGTCGATCGACCTGGTCGTCGACGCGGCACTTGGCCTGGACGACAAGCTGGGACCGATCCTGTTCCAGCTCCAGGCGAACTTCCACCTCGACCTCGAGCGACTGGAGCGCTTTGTCGTCATGCTACCTAGCGATGTGCGCTTCACCCTTGAGTTCCGCCATGACTCCTGGCTCGTCCCGCGTGTCTTCGACCTGCTCCGCGCTCACCGGATCGCACTCTGCATCCCAGACCACCCCAAGATGCCGAAGTCGCTCGAGATCACGAGCGACTTCACATATATAAGGATGCATCTGCCACCTCGGGGCATCGGCTACGGTCGCAGCGCGCTCGAGCCCTGGGCCCATCGCATCAGCAAATGGAAGCGCGAAGGGCTCGAGGTCTTTGTCTATTTCAACAACGATATGGAAGGTCACGCCATCAAAGACGCGCAGACGCTGATAGCACTCATCGCCGCTAAAGTAGACGAGGCATGAACATCGCACCGTTTTATGAAGGGTGGCGATACGCGAACGATCGCCTCACGGAGCGGGTTGGCGCACTCTCGCCCGAGCAGCTCGGGCTGCGAGCCTCACCCAACCACTGGCCGATCTGGGCGATCGCTGCACACACGGCCGGAGTGCGTCCCTACTGGCTCTGCCATGTTTTCAAAGAGCCGGGCGCCGAGCGAACGCCATTCACCGACCCAGAGGGCGAGGGCTGGGAAGACGACCCCACCCACCCACGCGTGGCAGACGAGCTGGTATCTGCGCTCCAGACGACCTGGACGATCGTCGAGGACTGTCTCGCGCGATGGACACCGGCGATGCTCCCAGACGAGTTTCGTCGCGAGATCAATGGTCAGGTGCAGATCCATACGCGCCAGGGCGTGCTCATACGCCTCGTCACACACGACGCCTACCACATCGGCGAGATCAACCAGACGCTTGGCATGAACGGGCTGGAGGAGATCTACATGTGGACCAGCCGCACTCTTGCCCCTGCCGATGCGGCTGCGAAGCCTGCGCTGAAGACGTAAGAGGTGAAACGGGAAGGCCGGGATTCGAACCCGGGGAGCGGAAACACCCGCTCAAGCGCTTAGCAGGCGCTCGCATTCGACCACTCTGCCACCTCCCCGCGGAGGCGGTAGCCAGTTTACCCTGTTTCCATGAAAGCTTCCGTTGATGAGCAATGGGCCCGCTATGGGCGCGCGCTGATCGGCTCGATGAGCGAGGTGCTGGGCGAAACGCCCGACGATATCCACGCGAACCTACTCGAAACCGCCGACTACTGGCTCTCGGTTGGTCTCGTGCTCGGACTGCGGGAGCCGGACCAGGCGCAACAGCTCCTCCAGGTGATCGAAGCCTATGAGGCGGAGCGCGGCGAGCTGGCGCGAGATGCGAAAAGCCTGATCGGCCAGGTCTTCGAGTGAGGCGTCGCGGGCTCGTCTCGCAGATGTACGCCGCGGCCCGGCTGGCGAACGATGTCTCGACGCTGGCCTCGGGCAATCCGCACCGGATCGCGCGACGGGCAAAGAACAAGATCGTGGGCCGGGCGCTCGGCCGCGCCAGCCTCTGGCGATTGCTCTGGCGCTGACCTAGCGCGACACGTGCTGGGTGACCCGCCGCAAATGCTGCGCGCTGAGCTTCAGATCCTGCACGAAGGCGCGCATCTCGAGCTCGCGGGTCTCGTCGTCGGGCGCGCGCAGAATCGACGATGGGTGCACCGTGGCCATCACCGGCGGCAGCCCCGGCCGCTCGATGAGCTGGCCCCGCTGCAGGCTCACGCGGAAGTCGCGACCCAGGAGCGCCTGGGCGGCGGTCGCCCCGAGGAGCACGAGGAGGTGGGGCTTGACGACCGCGATCTCGGCATCCAACCACGGGCGACACGCGTTGATCTCGGCCGCGTTTGGCTTCTGGTGCAGGCGACGCTTGCCTTGCGGCTTCCACTTGAAGTGCTTGACGGCGTTGGTGACGTAGACAGTGCCGCGATCGATGCCGGCCTCCTTGAGCGCCTCGTCCAGCACACGTCCGGCCGGGCCGACAAACGGCTTGCCTTCGATGTCCTCCCGATCGCCAGGCTGCTCTCCCACGAACATGACCTGTGCATGTTCCGGGCCATCGCCGAACACGGTCTGCGTGCCGGTCTTGTAAAGGTCACAGGCACGACAGCCGGCGGACGCCGCGCGGAGCGCCGGCAGGGTCAGCTGATTACTTTCGGGCGGGTTCAACCGGGAGACTCAGCACGAACTCGCTCCCCTCACCGAGTTTCGACACGCACACGATTTCGCCCTTGTGCAGACGGGCTAGTTCTCTCGCCAGGTAGAGGCCCAGCCCGGTCCCGGGCACATCGTTCAGGGGTGCGAGGCGGCTGAAGCGCACGAACAGCCGCTCCATGTCCTGAGCGGCGATCCCGATGCCCTGGTCTCGGACGCTCAGCACAGCGTTTTCGCCGGAGGTCGACAGTTTCGCGGTGACATCGCCCCCCTTCGGCGAGTACTTGATGGCGTTGTCCAACAGGTTGGCGATGATGATCTCGAGCCGCAATACGTCACCAAGCACCCATAGGCCATCGCCGACGCGGTCGTCAAAACGGACTCGGTGCCGCGGTGTGGCGGTCGTTTCCGCGGTGCCAACACTCCGACGGACGACCTGGCGCAGATCGACGCGTTTGCGCTTCAGCTGCACCCGGCCGTCTTCGAGCCGCGCGGCCTCCACCATCTCGTTGGCGAGGAGATTGATCTGGGCGGCTTTCGCTTTCAACATCGGCAACACCGGACGCAACCGTTGCGGGACCGGCCCCAACGATTCGTCTTCGATCATCGAGAGGTAACCGCCGAGCGTCGCCGCCGGTCCGCGGAGCTCGTGCGATGCCAGGCGTAAGAATTCCGACTTCGCGCGCTCCAGCCCGGCCAGCTGATCGGCCTTCTTGCGCAGGCGGTTGGCCTCGAGCTGCTGCCGCTGCCGCGCTTCGAGCTTCTCCTGGGTCTGTTCGACGAGGACCAGCACATGGCTCACGCGACCGACCTTGAGCAATGGGTAGGCATCGATATTCAAGATCCGGTTCGTCTCCGGCCCTTGCCCACCCTCGGCCGCGAAGTAGCTCTGCGGCTCGCGGCTGACGCGGACCAGGCGGAAGAGCTCGATCACCGCATCGTGCTCTTCCCGGTAGAAGACCTCACCGACGAGCTGGCCGTCATCCGGCATGCGTTCGAGGGAAAGGACCCGACCAAACACCTGGTTGCCGTGGCGGAACCGGAACCCGTCGGCGTCGAGCTCGAAGAGCGCCACCCCGACGGGCAACGCTTCGAGCACGCGGGGTAGCAAGTCGACCGCCTGGCGTTTCGCCCGGTTGGCCGGCGTCCGCTCCGGCAGCAGCGCGCCCGAGTCAATCATGCTACTCAATACCTGATATCGCTATTCTAATATTCTCCTATAGTCGCGACATCAATCATATAAGATTCCGCAAAAGTCGTCGAAGCGCCGGAATACGACCGCCGGTACACTGTCGTGAATGATCGACGCTTCGGCCCCGCAGCGGCTTGCGCCCACCACTGACGGCGGCCCGGTCGGCCCGGTCATGGTCATCGGGGGCGCCGAGGACAAGCTGGGCGAGCGGGTTATCCTGTCGCGCTTCGTCCAGCTCGCCGGTGGCGATCAGGCCCGCATCGCGGTGATCAGTACCGCCTCCTCCCTCGGCGATGCGGCGACCGAACTGTACCGTCAGATCTTCGCTCGGGTCGGCGTAAGCAAGGTCACCGGACTCCGGCCTGAAACTCGCGAAGAGGCCAACGATGCGCGGATGGTCGATGCGCTCAAGGACATCACCGGCATCTTCATGACCGGCGGCAATCAGCTGCGACTATCCTCCGTCATCGGCGGCACCAAGCTCGGCGCCGCCATCCTCGACGCCCACGGCCGCGGGGTCGTCGTCGCCGGGACATCCGCGGGCGCGAGCGCGGTGGCGACTCACATGATGGCGTTCGGCAGCTCGGGTGCCACCCCGAAACACCGGATGGCGAACGTCTCGGTCGGCCTGGGGCTGGTCGTCAACGTCGTGATCGATCAGCATTTCGAGCAGCGCACCCGGCTCGGCCGGCTGCTCGCGGTGGTCGCGCAGTCGCCCTCACTGATCGGGCTGGGCCTCGATGAGGATACCGCCGCCATCATCGATGCCAACGACGTCCTCGAGGTGATCGGCCGGGGCTCGGTGACGATCGTCGACGGCACCGATGTGATCACCGACGCATTTCAGACGACCGGGCACAAGCCGATGATGGTATCGAACGCGCGCCTCCACTCCCTCCCATCCGGCTACCGATTCGACCTCAGGGCGCGCCGCGTGCTGCCGCTGGTCGTCGCCAAGAACGAGCACCTCGCGCAGCTGGCGCAGGGCCGCGTTCGAAAGATGGTGCGCCGTCTCGAGGATCGAAAGGCGTCGGAGTGAGCGAGTCGCGCATGGAGACGCGAGTCGAGCGCGACGAAGACGCCAAGCACGAGCCTGTCGAGAACAAACCGCCGCTAAAGCCCGACCTCAAGATCCTCGAGAGCCAGGTGCTACGTGGTCCGAACTTCTGGTCCTACGACCCCGCGATCCGCCTCCTCGTCGACCTTGGCTCGCTCGAGCACTGGCCCTCGAACACGATCCCCGCCTTCAACGATGCGCTGATCGACCTGCTGCCCGGCCTGCAGGATCACGGCTGCTCGCTCCACCGCCCGGGCGGCTTCATCGAGCGCCTCCGCGACGGCACCTGGATGGGCCACGTCGCCGAGCACGTCGCGCTCGAGCTCCAGCGCGAAACCGGCGGCACCACGACGCGAGGCAAGACCCGGCGGGCGGGCACGCCCGGCACTTACAACGTGGTCTACGGCTACAACGAGGAGCAGGTCGGGCTGGCGTCCGGGAAGCTTGCCGTCCGGCTGCTCAATCACCTGGTGCAGCCCAACCCGACCTTCGACTACATCGCGGAGCTGGAGAGCCTGGTGCTGTTGGCCGACCAGGCCGCGTTCGGCCCCTCGACCCAGGCGATCCTCGACGAAGCCGCACGCCGCGACATACCCTACATCCGGCTGAACGAGCAGTCATTTGTCCAGCTCGGACAGGGCAAGTACCAGCAGCGCATCCGCGCCACCATGACGTCCCGCACCTCGGCGCTGGGCGTCGACATCGCGGGCGACAAGAAGCTGACCACGTCCTTGCTCGCCGCAGCCGGGCTGCCGGTGCCGCGCAGCGATACCGTCCGGTCGGCGGATGAGGCCGCCGCGATCGCCACCCGCATCGGTTACCCGGTGGTGTTGAAGCCGTTGGACGGCAACCATGGGCGCGGCGTGAGTCTCGACCTGCGCACCGAGGAAGACGTCCGTCGCGCCTACGAGCGGGCCATCCGCCAGACGCGCAGCGGTGTGGTCGTGGTAGAGAGCTTTATCAAGGGCAACGATTATCGGGTGCTCGTCATCGACGGCCACATGGTCGCGGTCGCCGAGCGGGTCCCCGCGCACGTCATCGGCGACGGGCAGCACACCGTGCGCGAGCTGGTCGACATCACCAACCGCGATCCGAGGCGCGGCATCGGCCACGAGAAGGTGCTGACCCGGATCAAAATCGATGACGCCGCCGAAGAGTTGGTCAAAGGGCAGGGATTCGGCCTCGACGAGATTGCGCAAAAGGACGCGGTCGTCAAGCTGGCGGCGACCGCCAACATGTCGACCGGAGGCATCTCCATCGACCGCACCATGGAGGCGGACCACGACAACGTCGAGATCGCCGAAGAGGCGGCGCGCGTGGTCGGTCTCGACGTAGCCGGCATCGACTTCCTGACGCCCGACATCTCCCAGCCGGTTCGGGAGACCGGCGGGGCGATCGTCGAGGTGAACGCCGCCCCCGGCTTTCGGATGCACACCCACCCCACGGAGGGCGAGCCGCAATATGTGGCGAAGGCCGTCATCGATTTGCTGTTCCCACAAGGAACGCCTTCGCGCATCCCGATCGTCGCCGTCACCGGCTCGAACGGCAAGACGACCACCGCGCGCATGATCGCCCACATCGTCAGAGGCCTCGGCCACAAGGTCGGGATGACGACCACCGACGGCATCTATATCGACGGCCGGCTCGTCAAGCAGGCCGACGCGAGCGGCCCGCGCTCTGCCCGCATGGTGCTCCAGAATCCTCGCGTCGACTTTGCCGTCTTCGAGGTCGCCCGCGGCGGGATCCTTCGGGAAGGCCTCGGTTACAGCGCGAACGACGTCGCGGTCGTGCTGAACGTCACCGGCGACCACATCGGACTCAAAGAGGTCAACTCCTTGCGGCAGCTGGCCGCCATCAAGCGGGTCGTCGTCGAGGCCGTCCCGCGCAGCGGCACCGCCGTCCTCAACGCCGATGACGAGCTGGTCGCCGAGATGCGGACCCACTGCAGCGGGTCGGTGATCCTTTTCTCGATGCGCGACGACAACGAGTTGGTGGGTCGCTGGGTGCGCCGCGGCCGCAAAGCCTTCGTCATCGAGACGCAGCCGGGCGGCGGCGAGATGATGGTGCTGCGCGAGGGCCGGCGCAGCACGCAGATCGCCTGGATCCACCTGATCCCGGCCACCTTCGAGGGTCGGGCGCGGGCGAACGTCCAGAATGCGCTGGCCGCGGCGGCGGCCGCCCACGCCGCCGGCGCCCACCTGCACGACATTCGGCAGGGGCTGCGCAGCTTCCATCCGTCGTTCCACGAAGCGCCCGGACGCCTCAACATGTTCGAGTTGCACGGCGTCAAGGTGATCGTCGACTACGCCCACAACCCGCATGGCCTCGCGCTCGCCGGCGACTTCGTGGAGCGACTGACCGCGCCCGGGGTCAACGGACCCGGGCCGGGCCGCCGCATCGCCGTGATCGCGACCCCCGGTGATCGTCGGGACGAAGACATGCGCGAGCTCGGACGGGTGGCGGCGCGCGTCTTCGACATCCTGATCGTGCGGGAAGACGCGAACCCGCGCGGCCGGCAGCGTGGCGAGATCGCCGGCCATGTGATGGAGGGCATCAAGGCCGCCACCGAGAGCCGCGTCCAGAGCGCCGAGATCATCGTCGACGAGGGACCGGCCATCGACGCCGCCCTCGGCCGCGCCACCGCCGGCGATGTCGTCCTCCTCTGCGTCGACAAGCCCGCCGACACCTGGCGCAACCTCGAGGCGCGCCGGGCGCTGCCCGTCTCGCCCGGGACTTAGGTCCGCGCCCGCCGCACCAGTTCCCGGATGCGGAACGGAGCGACCGGCGCCCCGCCTCGGTCGCGCAGGTCCTGAAAGATCTCGGAGCGCTGCCCCAGCGCCGTGATGGCGATCACATCGTTGGGTGCGGACGCCGTCAACATCCACGCGAGCGCCTCGAGCTCGTTCGGAAAAACCGGCGACTGTGGCTTCCCGCCGTCCATGAGTCCCGCCTGTAGCCGCTGGACCAGGTCCTGCGGATCGCGGCCACGCAGGTAGCGGTGAAGCTCCGCGATCGCGACCCGGTCGGGACCACGCGCCGCCGTGTATCCCAGCCGGTGGAGGATGGCGTTGGTCCGGTCGCCGGCCGAGCCAAACGCCAGAAAGATGCCGGCGCCCGGCGCTCGCAGCCCCTGGCAGATCTCGATCAAGCCGCGCATTCCGTCTTCGTTGTGGGCGTAATCGATGACCACCAGGCGGCCGTCGACTTCAAAGATATTGGCTCGGCCGGGATTGCGCTCCGGGTCGAGCACGAAGGAACGAAGCCCTTTGACGACGGCCTCCTCCGGGATTCCCGCACCGAGCGCGGCGGCGGCCGCCGCCATCGCGTTGCTGATGTTATGGCTGGAAATGCCCGCCAGCGTGACCGGCACATCCTCGATGGCGAGGAGTCGGTGACCCTGACGGCCGGAGGTCATCACCACGAGGGCGCCGTCGAGAACCGAGATCGCGCGCCCACCCTCGGCCAGCGTCGTGCGGATCGCCGGGTGGTCCGCGTCCAGCGAGAAGAGCCAGGGGCGGCCCGCCGCCAACCGTCGCATCGCCAGCACTCGTGGATCATCGGCATTGAGCACGTCCCAGCCGTCCGGCTTCGTGATCTTGGTGATCGCCGCTTTGACTTCCGCCAGCTGGTCGAGCGTGCGGATCCCGTATTGATCAAGGTGGTCCTCGGTCACGTTGGTCACCACTGCCACGTCGTTGTGGTCGGTGCCCATCCCGCGGAGCAGGATCCCGCCGCGCGCCATCTCCAGGACCGCCAGGTCGATGCCGGGCTGCGCCAGCGCCTTGGCCGCCCCGCTGAACCCGGAGTAGTCGCCCGCCTCGACCAGCTCGTCGTCGCGATAGACCCCGTCGGTCGTCGTGAACGCGACGCTGTGCCCGGCCATGCGCGCCAGCTGGGCGATCAACCGCACCGTGGTGGTCTTGCCGTTGGTCCCCGTCACCGCGATGATCGGAATGGTGGGGCGCAGCACCGTCGGCGGCGGCCCCGGCTGCATGCTGCCGAGGCGGTCCGCCGCTTCCGCGATGGCCCGTTCGAGCGATCGTCGCCCGTCGAGGCACAGGTCCAGCAGCGGGGCGAGCTCGCGCGCGAACGCCTCCGCGGCCCGCTGCCGGCGCCACACAAACGCCACCACGATCTGCTCGGCCTCCGGACCAGGCCGGCCCCGAATCGCGAGGTGCGTGGCGGTGGCGTCAGCCAGCAGACGCGCGATGTGCACCGCGAATCGGGCGAGATAGCGGCGACGCTGGTCGCTATTGGGCGCGCCCGCGGTCGCCACCGGTGTGAAGCTGGTCCGCCCGGCGAGGCGTTGCGCCCGCCCGTCCGAGAGGGCCAGCCAGGGAGCCACGTCGAGCGTCAGCTTGATGGCGGGCCGCGTGAAGTAGAGGTTGGGTCCGTCGAGCACCCGCAACTCGACGACGGTCACGGCTTCAGCCGTTAGCCGTGTTTTTCCCCGGGTCCGCTGACGTGCTCGTGCGCCTCCGACACGCGCGCGTGGAGGCCCTCGAGCAAGAGGCGATACTCCGCCATCAGGTGGCGGGTGCGTTCCCGCACCCGGCGGTAGTCGCCGATGTCGGGCCGCGCTGCCGGTGTTTGATCGGTAAATGGCTGAAGCGCGGAACCGAGATCCCGGGTTTTCTGCGCCATGACCTGGAGGATCTGCTTCTTCAGCTCGGGGGAGAGGCCCTCCATGATGTCGGCATATCCCTGCAGCAGCGACAGTTGCGCGCGGACCGTGATGGCCATCTGCGACGCCGACTCGTCGGCCGCAAGGGCCGCTGCGGCCGCTGCGGCCGCCGGGCGTTCGGGTCGAAGTTGGATGACCTTGTTTCGTTGTGGCATCGATGCGCTCACGCGGTGAAGACCAGCCCGTAGCCGCGGCGCGGCTCACTGACGAGGCGGGCCGGGACCCCGGTGGTCGCCAGATGGCGTCGCAGCCGGACGACATAGGTGCGAAGTTGCTCGGCGGAAAGCTCGGGCGCCGCCCAGGCAAGGCTGACCAATTGCGCCGCCGAGAAGAACTGACCGGGCCGCCGGGCGAGGAACGACAGCAATTCCGCCTCGCGACGCGTCAGGGTCAGCCGCCGCCCCGCGTAGGTGAGCACGCGCCGCCGAATGTCGAGGTCGAGGCCGGCGAGGTCCCACAAGCGCCGCTCCCAGAAGTCGAGCCGTGACTGCAGGCGCCGCAGGTGCCCCTCCATCCCACGCTCGTCCGCGTCACTGCCCGCCACATGCTCACTGTGCGTGTTGCTGCCGGCTTCTCGTCGCAGCCGGCTCAGCGTCCGGTCGGCGAAGGTGACCAGCTCGCGGTAGATCGTCACCCACTGGCGTGCATCGTCGAGGTCTCTGGTGTCCGGCACCTCGCCCTGGATCAGGTAGAGCTCGCTCATCGGCCGGATGGGAGTGCTGACGCGGGCCACGTCCCGATAGTACGCTACCCCAGGCGACGGCACCTATATACGCGGCATCAATACGGGGGTAGCATGGGCCCAAGGAGGGGCACGTTGGTCCGGCAAATGCCACCGTCAGCCGAGCCTGACGATTTCGACACGGCGAAACCCATCAAACGGTTTCCTGGAACGGCCTTCGACGTGGTCGCCCTGGCTTCGTCGGCGGGCGGCATCGCCGCGATCGGCCACATCCTGGAGAGTCTCCCAGCCGGCTTTCCGGCGGCGATTGTCGTGGTCCAGCATCTGGATCCGCGCCACCGTAGCCTGATGGCCGAGATCCTTCGCCGGCGGACCCCGCTCGAGGTCGTCCAGGCCGCGGAGGGTGATCACATCCGGCCGGGAACGGTGCACATCGCGCCGCCCGACCGTCATCTCCTGGTCAATCGGGACGGAAGCCTGTCGCTGACCCAATCCGAGCTGGTGCATTTCGTCCGGCCGAGCGCCGACCTGCTCTTCGAATCGGTGGCGGCCAGCTACAGGGAGCGCGCGATTGCCGTCGTCCTCACCGGAACCGGAAGCGACGGATCGCTCGGCATCGGGGCGATCAAGAAGATGGGTGGCACCGTGATCGCCCAGGACCAGGAGTCCGCGGAGTTTTTTGGCATGCCCGCCGCGGCGATCAAGTCGGGCCATGCCGACTTCATCCTTCGGCTCGAGGAGATCCCGCCAGCCCTCACGACCCTTGTCGCGGAAGGGGTGGTTCGGTGACCGGCGAGCCGACCGGTCCCGACTTCGAGCGGCTCCTCGAGTACATTCGGGAGAGCCGCGGCTTCGACTTTGGCGACTACAAGCGGACGACGCTGGTGCGCCGGGTCGCCAAACGGATGACGGCCGTCGGTGTCAAGGACTATGCCGCCTATCTCGAGTACCTGGAGGCGCAGCCGGGCGAGTTCGCCGCCCTCTTCAACACGATCCTCATCAATGTGACGAGCTACTTTCGAGATGCAGCGGCATGGGAGTATCTGCAGCAGGCGATCCTGCCCAGGATCATCGCGACCAAGGAGCGCTACGAGCCGATCCGGGTTTGGAGCGCGGGCGTGGCCTCCGGCGAAGAGGCCTACAGCGTCGCGATGCTCCTCTGCGAGGCGCTCGGCGCAGCGGAGTATCGGCAACGGGCCAAGATCTACGCCACCGATGTCGACGACGACGCGCTGACGCGGGCGCGCCAGGGAAGAGCCGAGGAGAAGGAACTGGAAGAGGTTTCCCCCAGCCTTCGAGAGAAATACTTCGAGGCGGAGGGGAACCATTACCTGCTTCGTGGCGACCTCCGCCGCTCGCTCATCTTTGGGCGGCACGATCTCTTGCAGGATGCGCCGATCTCACGCATCGATCTGCTGATTTGCCGCAATACGCTGATGTACTTCGAATCGGAGGCGCAGGCGAGGATCCTCGCCCGCCTGCACTATGCCCTGACCGAAAAGGGCTACCTGTTCCTGGGCAAGGCGGAGATGCTGTTGCGGCGAAGTGACCTCTTTGCGCAAGTCGACGCCAAGCAGCACGTCTTCAGCAAAGTCCCGAAAGAGACGCTCCGCGAGCGCCTGGTCGTCCTTGCCCAGGCGGGCAATCCCGAGCCAGTCAATCAGGTGACGCGCCAGGGTCGCGTCCGCGAGTTGGTGGCCGACGCGCTGCCGATCGCCCACGTGGTGGTCGACACGGCCGGTTTCATCATCTCGATCAATGAGCGGGCGCGCGGGAACTTTGGCCTTGCCACGGCCGATGTGGGCCGGCCGCTGCAGGATCTCGAGATTTCCTACCGTCCGCTGGATCTGCGGTCGATGATCGACGAGGCCTACCGGAACCGCCTGCCGGTTGTCATCCACGACGTCGAGCGTCGGGCGCCGAACGGCGACCCACAGTATTTCGACGTGGAGGTCGTGCCCTTACTCGACAAAGGGTTGACCCCGCTCGGCGCCAGCATCTCGTTTACCGATGTCAGCGGATACAACCGCATCTACCGGGACCTCGAGCGCTCCAAGCACGATCTCGAAACCGCATCCGAGGAGTTGCAGTCGACCAACGAGGAGCTCGAGACCACCAATGAGGAGCTGCAGTCGACCGTCGAAGAGTTGGAAACCACCAATGAGGAGCTCCAATCGAGCAACGAGGAGCTCGAGACGATGAACGAGGAGCTCGAGTCGACGAACACCGAGTTGCAGACGATCAACACCGAGTTGCAGGAACGGAGCATCCAGCTGGACCGCGTCAACATCTTCATGGAACAGATCATGTCCAACCTGCAGCAGGGTGTGGCGGTGCTCGACAAGGATCTACGGGTCCAGCTCTGGAACAAGCGAGCCGTCGACCTGTGGGGCGTTCAGGCCGCCGAGACCGTCGGCCAGCCGCTGCTCGGACTCGATATCGGCCTGCCGCTGGCGGAGCTGGCGGCTCCGCTCAAGAAATGCCTCAACGGCAGCGACGGGTTCCAGGAGTTGACGGTGCAGGCGACCAACCGGCGCGGGAAGAGCTTTACCTGCCGCGTGCAGTGCACCGCCATGGGCGGGCTCGATGGCGCCCGCAGCGTGATCTTGCTGATGGAGGCCGTCGAGTAACGCAGATCACGCGTTTTCGTCGTGCGCACGCCTGAGCCACTCGAGCGCCTCATCATCGAGGTCGGCCGTGGACGTCAGCGGCAAGCACACAGTCATGCTGCCGTTGCCGACTCCCTTGCCGGACTTGAGGCGGCCGCCGACCGGCTGGTCGCGGAGGCGCAAACCCAGGTCGACGCGGTTCTTGGTGGTGGCCTGCACCACTGCAAAGGTCCGTCGCTTCGACACCAGCGACACGTAGGTCTTGCGGGCCTGGACGACGGCGACCGGGTCGATTCCTGGGAGGGCGGCGAGCGTCGCGTCAAGGATTGGTCGGAGGTGTGCTCGATCCGCGTACTGCCGGCCGACCAGGTCGTTGGCGCTGGCGGTCATGAACTCCGGATAGCCGAACCGCTCCCAAACGAGCAGCATCTGCCCGTATCCCGTTACACCCATCTCTGTGAGCCAGGCGCGAAGCGCCGCCTGGTCCCGAAATCGTCGCTGTCCGATCAGCCGGTTCCACGCTTCGACATTCCGTCCAGTCCGTTTTTCGAGAAGTTCCGTGGACCAATCACGCATCCCCCGCCAGCTCCGCGTTTCTGAACGCCGCAATTGCTCCCTCCTCCGCTCACCGGCGAGGGCGGGGTGGCGGCTTCGCCTGCGCTCGACTTCCGCTTTCAGGCGCGCCCAGCTGGGAAAGCCGTATTCGCGCGCCACCGCGAGCTGTGCGGCGGACAGAGACAGCGGTCTGGACCGGCGCTGGAGCTCCCTCGCCTGCCGGCGAAGCTGATCGAGGTCGGGGCGTTGTGGCAACTGGCGCATCGCGTTTTCCTCCGGGCCGGGGTCCGCAACCAGGCCCTGAAAGAAAACGGCCTGCACCAGCGCTCGAACTGTGGAGGTGGACTCAGTCCTGCCCGCGGACCCGGAGGCGTCCTCCGGACGCCGCGGCGATCATACACCGAGTGTGCTCGGGTGAGGTGCCGCAGCAGCCGCCGATGACTTGCGCCCCGGCCTCGACGAATCGCCTCGCATAGTCGGCCATCTCGTCGGGCCCGGTGTCGTAGCGGGCGACGTCACCAACCATCCGCGGCAGGCCGGCGTTCGGCTTGATCCACAGTGGGATCCCGGAATGCAGAGCGGCCAGTTCCGCGACGACGCGTTCCATATCGGCGAGCGACCGGCCGCAGTTGGCGCCGATCGCGGCCACGCCGAGCGGGCGGATGGCTTCGACCATCTTCGTCGGACTCAGGCCCATCATCGTGCGGGTGCCCTGGTCAAAGCTGAAAGACACGACCAGCGGCAATGCACTGGCCCGTCGAATTCCTTCGATGGCCGCCAGTGCTTCGTCGAGCGCAAAAAACGTTTCCAGCAGGAGAAGGTCGACGCCTGCGCTGCTCAGGGCGGCCGCCTGCTCGCCGTAGACACTAGCGGCGGTCGCGGCCGTGAGCTCACCCAGTGGCTCCATCAGCATCCCGGTCGGCCCCATCGAGCCGGCCACGAGCACGCCCTCGCGCGCTCCGGCCGCCTCGCGCGCCAGCTCGGCGGCTCGGCGGTTGAGCTCGCTCGCACGGCCGGCATATCGTGATTCCCGCAGGCGCAGCGACGTACCGCCAAAGGTATCCGTGAGGATGATGTCGGCACCGGCGTCGATGAATGCGCAATGAAGACCGCGAACCGTATCGGGCTGATCGAACACCCACTCCTCGGGGGCAACGCCGATCCCCATCCCCTTCTGCTGATAGTTGGTCGCGGTGGCGCCATCCGCGAAGAGGAGGTCGCCCGCCTTCAACCGTTCGACGAATCCGCGGGTCATCGAGGCTCTACCGCAGCGGTTAAGGAATGACGACGTCCTGTAGGGTCACCGGATTGTGGAGCGTGTAGTCGAGCTCGTTCGACTGCACCACGCCCGCCGGCGTGAGCACGTCCATCGCTTTCGGCACCTTGTTGGGATCGAACGTGCAGTGCGGGTCGGCACTCACCGTCGCGCAGACGCCGAACTGGTACGCCTGTGGCGTCGGGGCGAAGCTGCGCGCCTGGTCCGGGCTGAAGCCGTCCTGTCCGGTGAGCACGACCGTAAATCCCCAGCCCGACGCGGGTGCTCCGCCCAGGCTGGCGGTCGGCACGCTGAAGGTGATGAAGCGCGAGATCGCGTTGGCACTGATGGTCACCGTTCCCTTCGTGGTTCCCTGCGCATCGACGTAGCGCTGACCGAAGCCCTGCACCTCGACCAGGCGGCTCCAGGCCGCGGCGGCCGTGATGGCATAGTTGCGCTGGGGGAACGACGCGGCGGTCGACGTGTTCGCTGCGGCCGCAGTTGGGTCGTGCACGTAGACGTCGACCAGTTGCGCGCCGAGCGGGCTGCCAAACGTTGGGGAGAGGTCACGCACCTTCAACTTGAAGGTGGTGGTCGCGCCGTCCGGACTCTCGATGACCCGGAACTCCTGGATGTCGAACGCGCCCGCATGGAAGTCGCCAGCCGTCGGATACGCATAGTTCCCTGGCCCGTTGTCGTCGCCGCTCGGGTCAGTGACGTCCAGCAGGACCGTTCCCGGCGTGAAGTCAAAGACGATGCTGCGTTGCACGTGCGCGGTCGCGCCGGTGGGGCTCACGGCGGCGACGTTCAGTACCGTCGTGCCTCCACTGATCGCGACGGTCAGGGTGAAGCTGCCGTCGGGCTGAACGACCGTCGTCCCTGTCGTGGTCTGGCTGTTGTTATCGGTGTTCGTCGCCGCCACGTAGATCGTGTTTCCCGGCACGGACGTGCCGGTTACCGTGACGGGCGACCCGCTGACCGCGCTGTTGTCGGCCGGCTGGGTGACGGTCAGGCTGGTCTGGCCCTGCTGATGTGCGACGTAGCGGTTGGCCACGGCGGCCGGCTGCTCGAGCACCTTGCCGGCACTCAGATCGCGCATGAGGCGAACGAACTGCGCGTCCGACCACGTCAGTGGGGATGCAGACCCCGCTGGGCCGCCGTTGTGGAAGCCGATGGACGCGACGGTCGGATCGGTGCCGAACGGTGAGGCCGCGAGGTTAGGCAGCTCCCACACCTGCTCCGGGATCAACCCCGGACCGGAGGCGCCGCCCAGCATGGCGACCAGGCGCTGCCACCCAGCGGCGACCTGGCCGGTGGCGAGCTCGTACTCGCCGCGCTCACCCGCGAGCGCCGGCCACAGATGGCCGGTGCCCTTGCCCGACGGTGCCCATGGGTGTCCATCGCCGGCACCGTCGCCGTAGCCATCGCCGTTGTAGCGATGGAAGCCGGTGCCGCTCGACGTGTCGGCCTTGATGGTGGCATCGACGACCGGGAGTGACTGGGCGATCGTCGGATCGGAGGCCGGCGTCAGGCCGAGGCGCACCATCTCCAGGAACCCCTGGTCGATGATGGCGCGCTGGTCCAGCGTCGGGCCACCGTTGCCGACGTTGTACGAGATGGCCGCGTTGGGATCGCCCGTCTTGGAGAGACGGATGTAGTACGGATGGCTCGCCAGCGGCCCGTTGGTCGTGACGGCCCAGCCCGGCAGGCTCCGCTGCCAGTCGTCGGCGACAGCGCGCGCCACGTTCGCGGTTGCGGTATCGCCGTTGGCATCGGCAATCGTCGCGCCCGCCACCAGCCCCGCGACTTCCGCCGCGATCGTCGAGGGGGAGAAGCCGCCCTGCTCTTCCCAGCGCTCAGGACCGAAGGACGGACCGTGCGCGATCAAGAAATCGATCGCCGGTCGGAGGTGGTTCTGATACATCGCCGAGTCGGTCATGCCGAGCTGATAGGCCATGACGATCGGATAGCTGACTTCGTCGAGCTGGGTGTTGAAGGAGTCGGGCGCGACCTTGCCGTTGAGCAGGCTGTTGCGCGGCATCGATCCATCAGGGAGCTGCTGCCGCTCCAGCAGGAACCGCGCCGCCGCGCGCGCGGTCTGCACGTCACCATCCACCATGAGTGCGGTCCAGGCCTCGTAGAGATCGCGCGCAAAGACCTCGCGGTACGAGCCGAAGTAGAGATTGTTCGGATCGCCGGCCGAGATCGCCTGGCCCCAGGGCGACGCGAGGCTGGCCACGATCGCGCCGGGGAAGGTCTTGTCCTCGCTGGCCTTGACGACATTGGCGCTCAGGTAGTAGGCATTCACGAGCTGGCGCCACTGGCTTCTCGTTACACCGGCGACGTGGGCGGGCGGTTTGAACAGCGAGGCGTCGTACGCGTGCCAGCCCTTCTCGAAGGAGCTCCGCACGTCATCGAATTCGGCATGCAGCGAGCCGGCGGCGGCGGCGACAGCCTGCGCCTGGGTGGTGCCGAAGCCGAGCGCCAGCGTCAGGTCACCCTCCTCGGTGAAGTCGAGCTGCGCGGTCTGCACGAGGTTGCCGTTGCTGGCGGTGTCGTTGATGGAGGTCAGCGCGTGAGACGCATCAAGCTGGGTGAGACCGTCGCTGGCGGCACCCACGAAGCCGTTGCTGACCTGGCGGAAGGGACGCGAGGCATCGAGCGCGCTGAAGACCGGGACCGCGTACGTGCGGTTGACCGCCTGGCTCGTGGTCGCGGTGTCGAAGGCGACGGGCACCGCGTGCCCAGTCGAAGTATCGATGAGGCCGGAGTCACCACCCCCGTTGCCCGAACCGCCACCGCCGTTGCCATTGATGCTCGGGTCGTACCGGAGATAGACGTGGTAGTTCGCGTTGTCGCCCTCCTGCGGCTCGAACGCGATGCGCATCAGCAGGGTGTTCCGCGCGGGATCCGTTAGATAGTCGGTCGTGATACGGTAGCGTCCGCTCTTTGCCGTGCTGGTCACCTGGCATTCGAGCGAGCGCGCATCCGGCGCCTTCACCGTGTAGGTCATGTCGCGCGTCTGCAGATCGGTGAAGGTGCGCCCGTCTGTCACGACGAGCTGGAGGGTTTCGACATTCGTGTTGTCGGCGGTCGGGAAATAGACGTCGCTGAGGACGCCGTTGGCGACCGTGAACCAGACTTTCGACGTGGTGTTGCGGGCAGTGCCCAGGCAATCCTTCCGCGCCAGGTCGAAATGTGACAGATTTCCCGGCCCGTCCGATGCCGCGCGCGATGCCCATCCACTGATCGGCGAAAGTCCGGCCGGTAGGAGTGCCAGCGCCAGGCCGACCGTGAGACTCAACCTGCGAAGTCGCGATGCACGCTCTCGAATCACGGCCTATCCCCTCCCAGGTGCCCGCCGGAAACCCGCATAGACTAGCAGGCGGGCCGACCCTCATCAATGGGCATCACCCACACCGCCTTGTCGATTTGGCCCGTCGCCATTCGATGTCCAGATAGAGACCATCGATTAAGGAGGTCACAACGATGCGATTCATGATTCTGATCAAGGCCAGCAACGACAGTGAGGCGGGCGTGCTGCCCAGCGAGCAACTTCTGACCGAGATGGGCCAGTTCAATGAGGAGCTGGTGAAGGCCGGCGTGATGCTCGCCGGCGAGGGGCTCCAGCCGAGCTCGAAAGGCGCGCGCGTCAAGTTCGCCGGCGCGAAGCGGACGGTCGTCGATGGCCCATTCGCCGAGACGAAGGAGTTGATCGCCGGCTACTGGTTATGGCAGGTTAGGTCGATGGACGAGGCGATCGCCTGGGTCAAGCGCATCCCCAATCCCACCGGACAGGAGGGTGAGGTCGAGATTCGTCAGGTCTTCGAGGCCGACGACTTCGGTGCCAACTTCACGCCGGAGCTGAGGCAGCAGGAGGAGCGCCTGCGTTCGCAGGCCAGGACGACGTCCTAGACACGCACCGCGCCATCGACGCGGTCTGGAAGATCGAGTCCGCCCGGCTGATCGCCGGCCTCACGCGGATCGTGCGGGATGTCGGCCTCGCGGAGGAGCTCGCCCAGGATGCGTTGCTGGCGGCGCTCGAACAATGGCCGGCATCGGGGATCCCCGACAAACCGGGCGCCTGGCTCATGGGCACCGCGAAACATCGCGCCATCGATCTTCTTCGCCGAAGGAAACGGCTCGAGCTGAAGTACGAGGAAATGGGACACGAATTGCTGGGGGTGGAGCATGAGATATCCGAGCGCGAATTCGAGGCCGTCATCGACGATGACGTCGGGGACGATCTCCTTCGTCTCATCTTCACGGCCTGTCACCCGGTGCTCTCGACCGAGGCGAGGGTCGCGCTGACCCTTCGCCTCCTCGGCGGCTTAACGACGGGAGAGATCGCGCGAGCGTTTCTCGTGTCCGAACCAGCCGTGGCGCAGCGGATCGTCCGGGCCAAGCGGGCGCTTCACGAGGCTCACGTCCCGTTCGAGGTCCCGCAGGGAGCCGAGCTGGCGGCGAGGTTGTCGTCGGTCTTGGAAGTGATCTACCTCATCTTCAATGAGGGCTACGCGGCGACGGCGGGTGACGACTGGTTGCGACCAGCCCTCTGCGAGGATGCGCTTCGTCTGGGCCGGATCCTCGCCGAGCTCACGCCCATGGAGCCCGAGGTCCACGGCCTCGTCGCGCTGATGGAGATCCAGGCCTCACGCACCCGCGCCAGAACTGGCCGAACCGGAAACCCGGTTCTGCTGCTCGACCAGGACCGCGGGCGCTGGGATCAACTGCTGATTCGGCGGGGCCTTGCCGCCCTGGAGCGTGCCGAACACCTCGGTGGTGGGCTCGGTGCCTATGCGCTGCAGGCGGCGATCGCCGCCTGCCACGCCCGGGCCCGGACGCCGGCCGAAACGGACTGGGCGCGGATCGCGGCGCTCTACGACGCGCTCGCCCACCTCGCGCCATCACCTGTTGTGGAGTTGAATCGGGCGGTCGCCCACGGCATGGCATTCGGCCCGGCAGCGGGACTCGAGCTCGCGGATGCGCTCACCGCCGAGCCGTCGCTGGCGACCTATCAGTATTTGCCGAGCGTGCGGGGCGACCTCCTCGCCAAGCTCGCCCGCTTCGATGAAGCTCGGGTGGAGTTCGAGCGCGCGGCGACATTGACTCTCAATGCTCGCCAGCGGGAGCTGCTGCTCGAGCGGGCTGCTCAGTGCGACGTCTCGAGCACCCGCTTGACCTGAAGCAGGTCGCGCTACCCGACGACGGCATCGATGCAGGTGGCAGTCGCCTACTGCTGAGCTTGCTCCTCCCGCGCCCGTTTTGTTATATGAGTTGTATCAGCCTTTGGCACCACCCGTCGTGGTGCCATTTGGCGAGATGAGTTTCAAACGCAGGAGGACCATCGTGAATCTTCAAGTGGGGCGCCGTTCCTTCCGATCGTTTCTCGCACTAGGCGCGGCACTGATGGCCGTGCTGCTGAGCACCGCGGCGTCCTTCGGTAGCACCCCCAATCTCCCGGTCGTCAACGGGAAGCACGTCTTCTGGGGTTTGGGCGCGGCAAGCGCCCCATCTCCCAATAACCTGATCTACCATGGCGGCCTGGTCGAGACCGCACCCTCCACCTACGTCGTCTTCTGGGGACCGGCCTGGCAGAACGGATTCTCCTTCTCGGCGCAGGGTTTCTCCTATACGCAGGCCACCGCCATGACCTACGTCAAGGACCTGCTGACCCAGTACGGCGGCACACCCTATGCCGGCGTCCAAACCCAATACTGTCAGAACATCGCGTCCGGGCTCGACTCGTGCGCCGGCCTGCCGACCGCGCAGCACGTCACGAACCCCGCGGGCCAGTTGAAGGGGACCTGGATCGATCCCTCGCCCGTGCCGGCGGCGATCGGGACCACGAGCTTGCTGACGAATTCCGTCGACGATCCAGTCGCCGCTGAAGCAGTCAAAGCCTCGCAGCACTTCGGATACGACGTCAACGCCACCTACCTGGTCTTCACCGAGCCCGGCCACGTGGCCACCGCCTATGGGTCGGTGTACTGCGCCTATCACTCCGAGACCGCCCATAGCTCGGGCCGCGGGGTGCGTTATTCCTTCATGCCGTATGTCCCGGAACAGGGCGCCGGCTGCGGCCAGAACTACGTCAACAAGTCGAATGACGCCTACGGGCACGGCTACTACGACGGCTACAGCGTCGTCACGATGCACGAGGTCGAGGAGGCCGTCACCGACCCGGACAATGACAACGGGGTGCAGGACGGCTGGAACGACGCGTCAGGCAGCGAGAACGGTGATAAGTGCGCCTGGACCGGCTTGACGAACGTCACGCTCGGCTCTCAGTACTTCGCCCTCCAACCCTTGTGGAGCAACGGAGCGAACGGCGGGACCGGAGGCTGCGTCTTCAACTAACCTGCTGATTCGGAGATCCGGAGAGAGGCCGCCCAGGCGGCCTCTTTCTTTTTTCCTCGCGTCTCCAAATCGGCGCGCACGGCGACCCGGCGTGTCGCATAATGCACGGTCGAAAGGCGCCCTCAGCGCCTGCAGTTATGCACAGGAGGTCGCAGTTGACGTCGTACCAGCCGCTGACATTCGTTCGCAAACGCACACTCGTGATCGGGTTGCTCCTGGCCGCCGCGCTTCTCTTCACCGCCTGGCAGAACGGGGGGTTCCGCTTTCTCGCCGGACAGCGGACGATCAATGCCACGGCGGCGCCGGCCCACATCACGCTCTATGTGAAGGTGGTCGGGAAGAAGCAGGGGGCATTCAAGAGCGACGGGCTGACCTCGAGGGCGCACCTCGACCAGATGTTGGCGTCGGCCTTTGACTACGGCATCGTCTCGCCGCGCGATCCCGCGACCGGGCAGGCGTCGGGCAAGCGGCAGCACAAGCCGGTTGTCATCACCAAGGAATGGGGGCCGTCGATGCCGCAATTCCTCCAGGCCGCCGCGACCAACGAGGTGCTCACCAAGGTGACGATGGAGTTCTGGGACACGGACATCAGGGGCGTGCAGCGCCAGCACTTCGTCGTGACGCTCGACAACGCGAGCGTCTCGGAGGTCCGGCAGCATCTCGCCAACGATCTGCTCACCGAAGACCTGTCCTTCACCTTCCAGAAGATCACGGTCGAGGACAAGATCGGAAAGACGATTTTTACGGACAACTGGTCCACCGTCTTCTAGAGCCTAAGCATTCTCGAGAGGAGCCCTATGCAAGGGCTCCTCTTTTTTCGACAATGGTCGGGACGTGATTGGGAGCGTAAAGGCCTGGTCGATCCTCGCGGTCCTGAGCGCAGCCGCCTTGGGCTTGTTGCTATGGGCTGTGCTCGCGCACAACGGCCTTACGCTCGCGGATCCGGCAATCGCGACCTTCGTCGCCGGGCACCGTCTCGCCTGGCTGACGCCGGTGATAGAACTCGTCACCTGGCTCGGGTCGTCATTCTTCATCGTTCCCTTCGGCGTCGTTGTCGGCGGGTACCTGTGGCGTCGCCGCGGTAGCCGGCGACCGCTCGTGATGATGGCCGTGGCGTTCCTGGGGGCGGCGGGACTCTACGACATCGTGAAGCCGGCTGTCGGCCGAGCCCGGCCAACCGCCGCGCTCCAGGTGGGCGGGCCCGACATCGGCAATGCGTTTCCCTCAGGGCATGCCACGCAAACCATCAGCTTCTACGGGATGCTGGCCGTCGTCCTCATCGCCTCTTACGCCCCGAGGCGCCGGTGGCCTTTCGCGATCGGCGCCGCCCTCGTGGCACTCGTCGTTGGAGCATCACGCCTTTACCTCGGGGTCCACTGGCTCACCGATGTTCTCGGGGGCTATGCCCTTGGGCTTGCCTGGCTGTCGCTCGTGATGATTACGTCGCTCCTCCTCGAGGCCCGGCAACCGCGGCATTGACGGCAGCGGCGGTGGCCTGCGGGTCCTCGACCTCGAGCACCAGCTTGGCGAACCGTTCGTGGTCAAGCTCGATGACAACGGTTCGATCGGGATCGTGCACGTCCCAGAAGGCGTGCTCTCCGTCGAGGAAGACAAAGCTCCCGGCCATCACGACGTAGGGCATGTCGCTCCCTAGCAGACGGATGCGCAACGGATTGCGCCACCGGCGACGGACGTCGGGCGGGCTCTCCGCGGCACCCTTCACATGCGCGAGCGGAATGCTCAGCTCACTCTTGAATGCCAGCACCTGGTCCAAACCCTGAATCCGGGCAACCAAGCGGTCATTCTCGATTTCGACCTTTGTCACGTGCTCGTCATTTTGCCGGACTCGAGAAATCGGCTGGTGGCCCGCATCAGTTCGCGTTCAAGCTTCGCGTTCGGGGCATGGCCCGCGTCATCGACGATCGCCAGATCGGCCCGGGGCCATACGCGGTGGAGCTCCCACGCGTTGCTGAGGGTGGATTGAAAGTCAAAGCGGCCATTGACCAGGACCCCGGGAATGCCGGCGAGCGCGCCGGCTCCACGAAGTAAGACGCCGTCCTCCAGCCAGGCATTGCGGCGGACGTAGTGCGTCACGATGCGCGCGAACGCCATCGCGTATGCCGGATCGGTGAATCGCTCCGCCAGTCCCGTCGCCGGCGGCCAGGCCGGCGTGGCAGACTCCCACAGGCACCAGGCATCCGCGGCACGACGGCGGACCGACGGGTCCGAATCGTTCAGCATCCGATGGTAGGCCTCGACGATATCGCCATCGCG
>DASZJR010000112.1:0-8288 GCA_035947855.1 Candidatus Dormiibacterota bacterium | reverse complement strand
ACGCCCCCGCGCGCCTGCGCGATTGGGTCCGACAGCTCGGCACCGAGAAACCTAAGCCGGCTGGATGATCGTCGACCTGGCCCTGGCGTTTCTCGCCGGCCTGCTGTCGTTCGCCTCGACCTGCGTGTTGCCGCTCGTTCCTGCCTATGTCGCCTACATGGGTGCGGCCTCGACGGGGACCGGGACGACACTCCGCCAGCAGCTGAGGGTGCTGGGGAACGCCGCACTCTTCGTCGCCGGATTCGCCACCGCATTCGTCGCCCTGGGCGCATCGTTTGGGCTGATCGGAGCGGACCTGAAGGCCTACCGCCCGCTCCTGCTGCAAATCGCGGGCGCGGCGCTGGTGTTGATTGGGATCGCGCTGCTGACGCTGGGCCGGATTCCCGGGATGATGGGCGAGAAGCGCTTCGACATCGCCCACCGCTTGCCTCGGGCGCCGTGGGCCTCGTACGTGGTCGGTCTCGCCTTCGCCGTGGGCTGGACCCCGTGCGTCGGCCCCATCCTCGCCGCCATTTTGCTGCGGGCCGGCGGCAGCGGGACGGCGGCGCAGGGAGCGCTATTGCTGGCGGTCTATTCCGTGGGCCTCGGGCTGCCGTTTCTGATTGCCGCGGGGCTCTCCGGCATACTGACCCGGCTACTGGCCCGGGTGCGGGGCGCGTACGCCGTCCTGAATGCGGTCGCCGCCGTCTTCCTGATCGGCATGGGTTTGCTGATCTTCTCCAACCGTCTCACCGTGTTCAATGACTTTTTCCCCATCGTCGCCGTCACGACGCCCTTCGACTCGCACTTCGATAGCAGCAACCCCACACCCGCGCCCCACGGAACGGTGCAGGTCGGCAAACCCGCGCCGAACTTCACCGCAACGGACATCGCCGGACAGCGCGTCTCCCTGTCGCAGCTGAAGGGGAAGCCGGTGCTGATCAGCTTCTGGGCGACCTGGTGCGTGCCCTGCCGCGATGAGCTGCCCTTGATCCGCGACGAGTACCTCGCGCATCGCGCGGAGGGCTTTTCGGTGATGGCGATCAACTATGGCGATGAGTCGGCTGACACGGTGCGCAAATTCTGGAGCAGTCTCAACCTGCAGCCGGCACCCTTCCTCGACCCCGACGGCGGCATCGCCAACGCCTACGGCGTTGCGCTGAACAACACGGGGTTGCCGGTCAGCGTCCTGGTCGCCCGTGACGGTACGGTCAGCAGCTACGAGCCGTTTCCCCTGACGAAGGACTACCTGGATCCGGCGCTGCAGAAAGTTCTCTCGTGACGCAGACCGCGCAGCCCAGCACCTGGTCCGGGAGGGGGCTCTGGCGTTATCGCGCCGACCTCGCGATCCGCGGCGACCCGGTGACGCTCGGCGAAGGCGCCACCCCGATCGTGCCCTACGAAAAATACCTGCTGAAGCTGGAGGGCATCTCGCCGACCGGTTCATTCAAGGATCGCGGAGCGGCGACCGTCATCACCGCGGCCCGCGCCGCTGGCGCCAGGACCGTGATCGAGGACTCATCGGGGAACGCCGGTACGGCGATCGCCGCCTACGCGGCCGCCGCCGGTCTTCGCGCGCGCATCTTCACGCCCGACGACATCGTCCCCGTGAAAGCCCGCGCCATCGAGGTCCTGGGGGCCGAGCTCATCAAGGTGTCGGGACCGCGCTCGGCCGTCACCGCGGCGGCCGTCGCGGCGGCCAAAGAGGCCTATGACGCCGGCCACGCGCGCGACGATGCCTTCCTCGAGGGGACCAAGACGATCGCCTATGAGCTGTTCGAGGAGTTGGGCGACGAGCTGCGCGACGTGATCACGCCTGTCGGCCAGGGAACCGTGCTGATCGGAATGGCGCTGGGGTTCGCCGACCTGGTGGCCTCTGGCCGGTTGGAACGCGCGCCCAGACTCCACGGGGTGCAATCCGAGGCGTGCGCGCCGCTGGTCCGCGGTGCGTCGCTCGGACGGCCGGCCCCCGTGGTCCGGCAACCATCGATCGCCGATGGCATCCGCATCCCCGAACCGACGCGGGCGGAACGGAGTTACGCCGCCGTGCGCTACAGCGGCGGCCGCTGGATCGCGGTTGCGGATGACGCGATCGAACGCGCCTGGCGACAGGCGGCCACGGTGGGCCTGCTGATGGAGCCGACGTCAGCCGCGGCGATCGCCGGTGCCCGGGCGCTGAACCTTCCGCCCGGCGCCGCCCTGATCATCACCGGTTCCGGCCTCAAGGCGATCGACCGCTACTGAGCGGCGGCGCGCCGCCGCCAGCGTGTCGGGATCGTACGCCAGCGCCAGCCGCGCACCCCAGAGATCGATGTGATAACCGGGGAGACGCCGGCGGCCTTTGCGCGGCATGTCGACATCGGGCAACGACTTGACCTCGAGCGCGCGACGTGGGATCGCCTTGCTCACGGCCCAGGCCAGCAGGCGCTCCGGGTCGGAGCTGACGACCTTGCCGTACCAGCCAGGTCCGAAGCGGGCGTGCTCGAGGTAGACGAGCGGGGCGAGCCAGAGCCCACCCGCCGCAGCGTGGCGAAATCCATCCGACCGGCGCGCGAAGGCGCGCGGGAGCTCAGGCGGCACGGCCAAGGAAGCGAGCCGGGTCGAAGGCATCGAGTGGGAGTCGAGGCCGGCGACGGGCCAGGAGATCGGCGACCAGCTCGCCGGTGATCGGCGCCAGCAGGATCCCGTCGCGGAAGTGGCCCGCCGCCACGATGACGCCCTGCCATCCGGGGAGGCGACCGAGCAGGGGAAGCCCGTCCGATGTTCCCGGGCGGAGCCCGGCCCAGGCTGACACGAAGGTGGCTTGGGCCAGACGCGGCGCGATCTTCGGCACGAGCGCCAGCAGGTGCGCGATGCCGGCGGCCGTCGGACGCGCGTCGTATCCCGCCTCTTCCACGGTGGTGCCCACGTAGGTGGATCCATCGGGTTTGGTCAGCATGTACCCCTCGGCGAAGCTCACCACGTTCTTCAGCCCGGTTCCCAGGGATCGTAAGGCCACCATCTGGCCGCGCACCGGCCGAACCGGGATCGGCGTCTGTAGGCCATCCGACCAGGAGGACGCCCAGGCGCCGTTCGCGATCACGACCTCGCCGGCGGGCACGACCTCGCCGCCGATCGCCACGCCGACCACCCGGTCGCCGTTCGTCAGCAGGCGGTCGATGCTCGCGCCCTCGCGCAGGACGGCCCCGAGGTCGACCGCCGTTCGAGCCAGCGCCTGGGCGAGGGTCCGCGGCATCACCTGGTGATTTTCCGGATAGTAGAGCGCCGCACGCACGTCGGGGTTCAACGCCGGCTCGAGATCGAGCGCCGCGGCGCGGTCGAGCCAGGCGACGGCGACCCCGTGGTCGACCTGCCAGGCGCGGTGCGCGCGCAGCTGCGGTTCCTCCGCTTCCTGGAACGCCAGGTGCAGGAGAGGGGCCGCCCGATAGCCGACATCCATGCCGGAGCGGTCAAGCAGCTCGGTCGTCAGCGCCGGGAAAAGCCGGGCACTCTCCATCTCGAGCGTGGATAGGGCCGTCGGGGTCGTGCGGTCCGGATTGATCTGGATCATGCCGGCGGAAGCGCCGGTCGCCGCCTCGCCGACATGGCCGCGCTCGAAGACCATTACTTTCACGCCGGCCTTCGCGAGCTGGTAGGCGATCGAGGTGCCGATCACTCCCGCGCCGACAACGATCACATCAGGGCTCACTGGCCCGATGTTAGTCTCGTTCGACGCTGGGCCGGCTCAGTCGATCAGGCGTCGCAGCCGCAGATCTTCGCTGGCCCGCGCTTCCTGGTAGAGGGCGCAGGTGGCCATCTTTCCCAGGCAGGGCGGGGAGGGCCACTTGACGACGCCGTAGAACTTGTGGACCTTCCGGTCGACGTGGCAATCCGCCTGGAAGACCTTGAACAAGGCGGTCCGCTTACGTAGGATTTGCTCTAGATAGGGACAGTGCATAGCAGGGAAAAGTGATACCACAAGGCTAACACGAGGCTGGCTTCGTGCGCCCTGGGGTCGCCCTCTTCAAGCCTAGTAACGCAGCGTCCACGAGCTTCCAGCCTGCTGCCACCGACCCGTTACACTCAGCCGGAGCGCATGTTCGGATCGGGATCTCAAACGTAATGCCTATACGGGAGACTGGCTTCTGGCGATCCCCGAACATGCTGTCCTGGTGGCGACGGCGCCGACCAACGATTGCGCAACCTGGGGGGAAACAGCGACGGTTGGTCTTTGTTCTCGGCGGCGGTGGAAGCCGCGGCGCCTGCAGCGTCGGCGTCCTCAAGGCGCTCCTCGAGGCCGGCATCATGCCGGATGGGCTGGTCGGCTGCAGCTCTGGGGCCTTCAACGCGGTCGCGCTGGCGGCAAAGCCTGACCTGGAAACGATCGAGCAGCTTGCCCAGGTGTGGCGGTCGATCCGCAATCGCGACCTCTTCAACCGCAACCCGCTCCGCATGGCCTACCGGTATGTCCGTACGCGCAACAGCGTGTTCGACAGCCGCTACCTGCGAACGCTGGCCGCGATGAACCTGCCCGCGACGTTCGAACAGCTGGTGCTGCCCTGCGCGGTGATCGCGACCAACCTGACCCGGGCGCGCAAGGAGATCTTTACCACCGGCAGCGTGCCGGATGCGGTGGCCGCGTCGGCTGCCATCCCGGGCCTCTTCAATCCCTACCGGATCGGCGATGAAGAGTTCGTCGACGGAGCCGTCGCTGAGAACGTCGGACTCCCCGAAGCGATCCAACTCGGAGCCACCCACATCGTCGCCATCGATAACAGCACATCCAATCCGCGCCGCCCGCCGAACCACACGCTGACCGGCATCCTGTCGCAGAGCATCCAGATCATGCTCGGCCAGCGAATGCTCGAGGAATACCAGCGTTATTCGGACCAGGCCGAGATCTGCCTGCTGGTCCCGAACGTCGAGTTCGGCACAGCCGGGACCGACTTCAGCCAGGTGGATCGCCTGATCGAAGAGTCGTATGCCCGCACCCGCGGCTTCCTCGACGCCGGCGGCCTCGATCATCGCGGCCGGCTCGAGCCGGGCATTCACTGCATGCTGCCCATCCGGCACCCGTCCGTCATCAGCCTCGCCCAGTGACGGCCGCCGCGTCAACGCCGGGCCGCCGCTGGCGGTGGGCTGAATGGATCTGGCCGCTTGGATTGCTCTTGCTCGCCTGGCTGATCACGCCGCTGCGCGCGGGCGCCAACTATCCAGGGATGCCATGTACGGCGCAGGCCGACACCGTGTTCGGGCTGGCGTCGTACACGATCCTCTTCATCCCGACAGCCGCCATCCTCCTCCTGCTCAGCCGGCGCCTGATTCCCGCTGCGCGACGCCGGGGTCTTCGCGCCTGGGTTGCCGGCCTTTTCGTTTTCGGCCTCGCGGTCGCCATCGTCTTTCTTGCCTTTGGCGGTGTCTCCGCGGACCGCCGGCCTTTTCGCGCCAGCGAACAGGCGATCAACTGTCCGACCCTCGGCGGTGGACTGCAGGCACTGCACTGCTGGCGGAGCGGGAGCACGATCGAGATGAATGTCTCTGGACAGCGGCCCCTTGACGTCGCCGGCGTCCAGTCGATGGCGAAGACGCTGGCGGCCTCCAAGCAGGATGTCGCGCTCTATGAGGCCTTCGTCCTCGACACGACCGACCCGACCGTTGCCAACTACTCGAACGCGCGCCTGTTCATCCTTCAGGATCCGGGCCTGACCGATTTCGCCGACCTCTGCCTTTCCGAGCGGCAGGCCAAGCTGCGCGAGGTGCAGACGCATCGCGTCGGCTTCTACCGCTACAGCGCGCAGCAATCACCACCGGTCGACGCCTTCTTCTTGCAGGACACCGCGAGTGGCGGCGAGGTGGGATATGAGGTGATCGACTTCCTGCGCGGGAAGATCACCCTCCCCTACGTGAGGCCCAGCGACCTGCAGCCGGCTGAGTCGGCCTATCTCGATCGCGTCACGCGGTCGATGACCACGTTGAACCAGGACCTCGATCGTGAGACCCAGTCACCCTCGCCACCAGGCGCCCTGGCCACTATGCGACGGGACTTTCAGCGGATCACGGCGGACCTGGCGAGCGCGACCCCGCCGCGACTCGTGCTGTATCGCGACAGTCGGGTGCAGCGATTCCTACAGAACTACGACCTGATCCTGACCGCGGAAGAAAGCGCCGCCCAGGGACAGAGTGCGCAGGCCATTCATTCCACGGCCTACCAGGACCACCGCCGTTACTACTACCAGGAGGCGCGCGTCGCCCGGCTGATCGGATACCTGTACCTGCAGCAGCCCGGCCAGGACTTCACGGATGACGTGCTCTCCACGGTCAACTGGGCGGTCTTCTAGGCCGCCGCCATCGACGGCGCCTTGGCCTCATCGCGCAGGATCGTCTTGATGGTATCGAGCCAGCGGGAATCGCCGCGGTCCGCCTGCCAGAGCCAGTACTCGGCGCCCCAGAAGAGGACCGTGCTGAAGCCGGCGTCCTTGAGGTTCGCGAAGAGGCTGCGAATCGCCTGCGGACTGGTGCTCTTCGGGTTGACGTCACTGTTCACGCCTGACTCCCAGGGCTCGGCCTGGGCCTCCGTGATCCACGCCTGTTTGCCCTGGCTCCGGGCCAGCTCGCGGACCTTGGCCAGTCGATCCGGCCAGTCGGCGTCAGCGTGACTCATGTTGTCATGGCCCAGAAAGCGGTAGCCGATCGCCGTATAGACGTCGAGACCGAGGACATCACCCTTGCCCAGGAGCGACAGACCGTCGCGCTCCGCGCTGTCCGCCTGGAATCCGAGAAATTGCCGAAGGTCGAAGCCCTGGCGCGCCGAGGCCTGATCGAGGATGAGGTTGAAGTGACTGAAGGCGTTGACGATCAGCGGCCGATGATGGCCATCCAGCTGGTGCATGCTGGTGATCTCGTCGCGGAGGAACGCGGCATCGATCCATAACCGTTGCGGACCAGCCCGATTGAAGGGCTCATTCTCGACCTGCCAGGCGATGAGGGTCGAGTTGTCTCGATAGCGAAGCACGGTGTCGTTGACGAATGCCAGGGTCGCGTCACGCAGGCTGGCGTCAGACGCCGCGTCCTGCCCTTGCGTCAGACCCACGGCCGGCATCGCCGCCGCCGGGATATAGAACTCCGGCCAGCCGAGCCCTTTCATGCCAACGGCCAGGACAACCGGTTGCCCGCTTCGCTGCGCCTCGCTCATCAACCAGTCGAGCTGCCCATAGCCCTCCTGGTCGATCTGGTCCCAGTAGGCACTGAGACGGATGACACGGAAATGCAAGGCCTCCAGCCGGGTGAATGCCGATCGGTAATCCAGTCCCATCTCAGCGGCGCGATGGGGGTTGAAACTGATCCCAACTTGCACCGGTCCGACGACCCCATGCGCCTTCGCCGTCGCCGGCTTGAGGAGCTGCAGCGGCGCCAACGCCAGGAACGGCACGAGCAACACGATCGCCATCGCTTGCACCCGCCGTCGTTGCACCAGCGATTGGATCCTGGGAAGAGTCATAGCTCAGGCGGCCGGCGCGCGCCAAAGCCGCTGGTGGTGTCACGTCCATCCGAGAGATTTCTTGCGCGTGGCTGCTGATGTAAAAGACTCGCGACAGTTCACGTAGCATTGGCCGGTGACGATCGCGCACGCCGAAGGCCTGGCCGCGAAGTTTCGGAGCGGCCGCATTTTGCTCGGCGGTCATCGCGGAAATCCGGACGAGTGTCCGGAGAACACGATCGTCTCCTTTCGGTCCGCCATCGAGCTCGGGGTCGACGTGATCGAGTGCGACGTCCATCTTTCCGAGGACGGCGGCCTTCCGGTCATTCACGATCACCTGCTCGACCGGACCACCGACGGCAGCGGGTTGGTGCGGGATTACAGCATGGCCGAGCTGAAACGGTTCGACGCCGGAAGTTGGAAAGATCCGCGCTTCAAAGGCGAACGGATCCCGTCGCTCGATGAGGTCCTCGCCGTCGCCAAAGGCAAGGTCGGCGTGGCGATCGAGATCAAGAACCTGCCGCTTCCCTACGCCGGGATCGAGGATGCGGTCGTCGGCGCTGTCAAGGACGCCGGGATGGTCCACGAGGTCGTCGTCATCTCCTTCGACCACCGTTCCGTCCAGCGGACCAGCGAGCTCGAGCCCGAGATCCTGACCGGGGTGCTCGAGGCGTCGCGCCCGGTCGACATCTTGCGGGTCATGGACGATGCGGGCGCTGATGTCTTCTGCCCGCACTGGGCCTCGATCGAGCCGGAGACGGCGGCCGAGCTGCACGCCGCCGGCAAGCTGATCGGGGTGTGGACCGTCGACGACGTCTTCTCACTCAGCTGGTCCAAGGCGCTCCCCGCGAAC
>DASZJR010000111.1:0-30839 GCA_035947855.1 Candidatus Dormiibacterota bacterium | reverse complement strand
TTCGCCTTACCAAGGCGACGCTCTACCACCTGAGCTATGTGGGCTCTGGTATTGGGCAGAGGAGGATTCGAACCCCCGAAGGCGCTAGGCCAACTGATCTACAGTCAGTCCCGTTTGACCGCTTCGGTATCTGCCCGACCGCGTGATTTTACCGATAATCGCCCGATGGGTACACGACGGTGGATCCTTTGGCAGGGCCTGATCATTCCCAGCATGGAGCGTTTCATTGTTGGTGCCTCAGACGGAGGCTTCGAGTTGAGCGGGCTGATCCTGCAGGCGCACGAGGAATCCCCCTATGTCGTCCGCTACGCGATCGAGGTCGACGCGGCCTGGCGGACTCGGAAAGTCGAGGTCCAGCTCGAGGACGGGGGTCAGCGCCGTCTCAGCCTAAGGGCGGACGCTGAGGGCAACTGGTCTCACGATGGTCACCGCCTCGACCGGGTTGCCGGCTGTATCGACGTCGACCTCGAGTGGTCACCATCGACGAATACGCTCCCGATCCGTCGCCTGGGGCTGGCCACAGGAGAGACGAAGTCGGTCGCCGCGGCCTGGGTCCGGTTTCCCTCGCTGGAGGTCCAACGAATCGAGCAAAGCTATGAGCGGCTCGCGGAACGGGGCTACCGGTACCGCTCTGGTCGCTTCACGGCTGACCTCGCGGTTGACGACGACGGCCTGGTCCTCCAGTACGGCGTCAACTGGAAGGCGGTCGCCACCAGCGGCGAACTCGCTTAGCCCGACTTCATCAGCAGGCTGTCCTGCCCGAGGAAGAGCCCGTTGATCCGGAATGTGACGCCCTGCTCACCGGATATGATACAATATTAATATCAGATTACAGGTAAATATTATTAACAAATACGAAGGGAGGATTCGATGCCAAGGGGTGCCAGTCGGAAGCGGGAGCGACAGTACGAAAAAATCAAACAGAGCGCGAAGAAATCCGGGCGGTACGGTGCTCGCGCTGAGGAAGTCGCCGCCCGCACGGTGAACAAGATTCGGCGCGAGAAGGGCGAGACCAAGGCGCAGCGATCCGGCTCAAAGAAGTCAGCGATCAGGAAGGGGTCGATCAAGTCGAAAACGGCGAAAGTGCGGGCGACGAAGTCGCGCCGGTCGTCGAAGTCGCCGGCCCGGCCGAGCCGCTCGCGGCGTGCGTCTGCCGCTGGCCGCGGCTTCGCGGGGATGAGCGATCAGCGGCAACGGGAAATCGCCGCCGAGGGCGGACGGGCAGCCCATGAGCAGGGGACGGCTCATGAGTTCTCCAAGGCGGAAGCCCGGAAGGCCGGGCAGAAGGGCGGCGAGGCCATCAGCCGCAATCGCAGCCACATGGCGGAAATCGGGCGACGGGGCGGGAAGCGCTAATTTCGCAATAAACTGGCCCTGTGGCCACGACGATCGAGCGCCAGGCGGCGGCTCCAGTCGTGAATGTGCCGGACCAGTTCAACGTTGCGGACTACCTGGTCGACCGGCACGTACGTGAAGGGCGTGGCGGCCGGACGGCCATCCTCTGCGGAAACGAGTCCGTCACCTACGCGCAGGTGGCGGAGCGATCGAACCGAGTTGGGAACGGGCTGCGGTCGCTGGGTGTCCGGCGTGAAGAGCGTGTGCTCCTCCTGCTGCTGGACACTCCGGCCTTTGCCTACAGCTTCTTCGGAGCCCAGAAAATCGGCGCGGTTCCGATCCCGACGAATACGCTGCTGAAGAGCCAGGACTACCGGTACATGCTCAACGACTCGAGGGCCACGGTCGCGATCGTCAGCGAGCCGTTGCTACCGCAGCTGGCCGCCATCCCGCGGGATGAGCTGCCGCACCTTCAACATCTCGTCATCGATGGCAGTCCTTCGGCCAACGCGATCGGGTTCGACCAGCTGCTTGCCGCCGCGCTGGCGCTCGAGCCGGAGCCGACCAGCAAAGATGATGCCGCCTTCTGGCTGTACTCCTCCGGCACCACCGGCTTCCCCAAAGGGGCAGTGCATCTCCATCACGACATCGTGCACACCGTCGTCTGCTATGCCCAGGGCGTGCTCGGCATGACTGCTGACGACCGGACGTTCTCCGTCGCCAAGCTGTTTTTCGCCTATGGGCTCGGCAACGCGCTCACCTTTCCGTTTGCGGTCGGCGCCACCACCATCCTCTGGCCCGGGCCGGCGACGCCGCCGAGTGTCTATGAGCAGATCGAGCGGCACAAGCCGACGCTTTTCTTTTCCGTCCCCACCAATTACGGGCAACTCCTGGCACATAAGCGGGAGGGCGCCGACTTCGATCTGTCCGGCATCCGGCAGGCGGTGTCGGCCGGGGAAGCGCTGCCGAAGGCCTTGTATGAACGCTTCAAGGATCGCTTTGGCGTGGAGATCCTCGACGGTATCGGCAGCACCGAGATCCTGCACATCTTCATCTCCAACCGATCGGGTCGCGTCCGTCCCGGCTCTGCCGGCGAGCTGGTCCAGGGATATGAGGCGCGGATCGTCGACGAGCGCGGCGATGACGTCGGGGACGGCACGGTCGGCAACCTCCTGATCAAGGGCGACAGCATCTGCGCCTACTACTGGAACAAGCATGAACGGACCAAGGACACGATCGAAGGCCATTGGATCCGGACCGGCGACAAGTTCTCGCGTGACGCCGACAGCTACTACTGGTACGCGGGCCGTGCCGACGACATGCTGAAGGTGGGGGGCATCTGGGTCAGCCCGGTGGAGATCGAGAACACATTGGTCGAACACCCGGCCGTGCTGGAGGCGGGGGTCATCGGGCGGCGCGATGCCGACGACCTCGAGAAACCGATGGCCTACGTGGTCCTCGCCACCGGACAGCGGGGGTCCGCAGAGCTGGCTCGCGAGCTGCAGGACTTCGTCCGATCGAAGATCGCCGAGTACAAGCGGCCGCGGTGGATCGAGTTCGTCGAGGCGCTTCCGAAGACCGCGACCGGCAAGACGCAGCGCTTCAGGCTGCGCCAGGCGGCCGCGTCAGACGCGGTCTAACGCCGCGTAGTACCAGCCGACGGCCGGCAAGAACCAGGGTTTCTCGCGATAGAAAGGCAAGCTGGGAAACGCGCCCTTCCAGCAATCGGGCAGCTCGCCGCCGGCGATCCAATCGGCCGCGAGCTGACCGAAATACGTCGACATCGCGACCCCCGTCCCGCAGTACCCCAGCGCATAGGTGATGCCCTTGATGCGGCCGATGTGGGGCAGGCGGTCAAAGGTGAACCCGATGTTGCCGCCCCAGGCGTGCTCGACCATGATTCCTTCGAGTTGGGGGTGGACCCGGATCATCGCCGCATACAGCCAGTCGCGGGCCCTGGCGATCGTCGTCGGCGCAAAGCTGGCCCGACCGCCGAAGAGCATCCGGTTGTCGCTGCTCAGCCGCCAGTAATAGAGGAAGTTTTTCGAGTCGAACAGCATCCGCCGGTTGCGGATGGCGCCTTCGGCGCGGTCGGCGGCGAGCGGCTCGGTGGCGATGATGTAGCTGCCGATCGGGATGATGCGGCGCCGGAGTGCCGGCAATACTCGGTCGCTATACCCGTTGGTCGCGAGCAGCACGTCGCGGGTGGCGATGCGCCCCCGCGGTGTCACGACGACGAACTTGCCGCCCCCGCGATGCTCGATGGCGATCGCCGGCGTCTGGTCGTGGAGGTGGGCGCCGCGATCTCGGGCCAGTTGGGCGAGCCCGGCGCTGTACTTTGCGGGATGGAGCCCGCCGCTGCGCTCGAAGAGCAGGCCGCCATGGTAAACGGTAGACCCGATCTCGGAGGCCAGCGCCTCCCGGTCGAGGAAGCGGGCGCTGATGCCGAACTCCTGGCTCAGCAGGCGGGCCTCGGTTTTGAGATGTTCGACGTGACCGGGCTTATGGGCCAGGTAAAGGTGACCGGTCCGCGCGTAGTCGCAGTCGATGTGGTTGGTCGCGATGGTTTCTTCGACCAGGGCGAAGGCATCCAGGCTGGCGCGATAGAGTTGCCGGCCACGGTCGCCATAGCGCTTGAGCAATTCGCCCGGACCGAGCTTGAAGCCGGGATGGACCATGCCGCCATTGCGGCTGCTGGCGCCCCATCCGAGCTGGTTCTTCTCCAGCAGCGCGACCGAACGCCCGCGCCAGGCCAGCCTCGCCGCGGCCATCGTACCGGTGTACCCGCCGCCCACCACGACAACATCGACCTCCGTTGGGAGGCTGGTCGGGGGTAGCGCTCGTGGCGCGGCTTCCCGCCACCAATAGGGCTCCTCGCGGTAGCTAGGAGCGAGCGGTGTTACGCCTCGACCTTGACGCCGTGCCAGAACGCGACGTAGTCCTTGATCTGGGCGGCTTCCGGTTTGGGATCTGCGTAGAACCAGGCCGCATCCGGATTGGTCTTGCCGTCGACCGCGACCGTGTAGTAGCTCGCCTCGCCCTTCCAGTGGCAGATGGTGTGCGTGCCGCTTGGCTGAAAGAGTTCCCGGTTGACGGCGATCGGCGGAAAATAGTGATTGCCCTCAACGACGATCGTCTTGTCGCTCTCCGCGAGGGTGGCCCCGTTCCAGACTGCCTTCATATCCCTCCTAACAACTCGGTCCGAGTCTTAGCTTATTCCGCCCGCAGCCGCCGGTAAGACCTAGCGGATCAGCCGTGGTCGGGATTGCTCGACCACAGGTATGCGGCCGATTGCCCGCCGATGTAGATGAAGGCGATCAACCCTAGGAAGACTCGCAGATACCAGGTGACATGGGGCGTGGCGATCACAATCAAGACGGCCGCAAGCAGGCCGCCGCTGACGGGGACCAACCACCGCCAGGAGGCCCGTTGCTGAGCTCGAGTAGGCTCCCCGGAGACTCGAGAAGACGCCAAAATGCGGCTCATTGAAGTTCCCATACCCACTATGAGCAAATCCCCAGCGCCCGTCCCCTTATTCCAGCCGTGAGCCCACCCAGCAACGTCTCGGCTTCAGCCGCATCGAGACCTGCCGCTACGTCGATGGGCGGATCGCGGAATACTGGAGCGAGACGGCCGACCTGATGGCGCAGCTGGGGATCAGCGTTACCTAGCTGATTCGAACTCTTGCTTGACCAGTCGGCCGACTGACCTCTACACTGGCGATCTCAGATTGTTGAGTTTGTAGATCGAGTCAGTCAACTATGTCCACCGCCATGACCGAGACACCCCTCTACGATCGAACGGCGCGCAAGGCGCACCAGTGGACCATGGTCGCGCTGGTTGTGGCTGGCCTGATCTTGCAAGGTGTACCGGGCGGGATCTTGCTCACGGTCGCCGGCGTCATCATGCTGGCCGGCCGGTTCTGGTGGCCGGCCGACGTAGTCCGTCAACTCGTGTGGCGTGTGCTCGAGCCTGCCGGCATCCTCAAGCGCGACGATGTGCACGAGGACCACGAGACCCGGCGGATTGCGCGGATCCTGGGCGGCACCATTTGGCTGATCGCCGCCGCGGCGCTGCTGGCGGACAACCCGATCCTGGCCTGGGTGCTGACGCTACCGATCGCGATCATGGTCGCGCTCGATGCCAGCGTCGACTTCTGCGCATTGTGTTTCGTCGTGGCACAACTGAACCGGCGCGGCATTCTGCGGCGGGCCTGACATGGTCGAACGCGCCGTCGTTCTCGCGGTTGCCGCGGTCGCGATCGCGGCGATCGTTCTCGCCGCCCGATGGTGGTCCCGACGGGGCGTCGCGGCGCTTCGCCGCGCGCCGGCGGACGGACTGTGGACGGCCCTGGGCGCGTCGCCCGACGGCCGCCCGTCCTTGGTCGTCTTTTCAACCCCGAGCTGCACCGTCTGCCGGAGCGCGCAGTATCCGGCGGTCGAAAGCGTCGAGGCGACCTTCGGCGCCGCGCTTCGAGTCTTGCGGGTCGACCTCTCGCGCCAGCCGGCCGCCGCGGCGGCGTTTAAGGTCCTGACCGCCCCATCCACCGCTCTCTTGACGGGTGACGGGCGGGTGGGTAGTTTCAATCATGGGTTCGCGCCGGCCGAGCAGTTGTCGGCGCAGCTCAGCGCGCTCGGCGCTTTGCCAGCGTCGACGCGGTAACGGCCGCCGCCAGTTCCACCAGTTCGCGTGGAGCCGCCACCGGGCGGCCATCGCTGAGTCGCACCCAGACCCACTCAGTCAGCACCTCGGCCAGCAGCTCGCGGTCGGCAACCCGGTGGATCGTCGTGCGCCGAACGCCGCGAGCGCCCCGCACGAGTACCACCCGCACGGTCAGTTCGACCTCATCGCCGTAGACCGCCGGCCGGTGATAGGTGATCTCCGTTTTCCGGATGATCCAGCCGCCGCCCCGACTGGCTGACCAGTCGCGACCGTACCCGGCCGCCTCGGCGTGCGCCGTCGCGACCTCCTCAGCCCAACTGAGGTAGACGGCATTGTTGACGTGTCCCAGGCTATCCAGCTCGTACCCGCGCACCGGCCAGCGGAGTGTGAACTCCAGTGGGTCAACCACGCGACTATTTTGGATCCGCCTCGGCTTTGAAGTTGACCGCAAGCTCACGTCTGGGAGACCGTTTCATGATTGTGACCCGCTCTCGCGGTGCCGACCGGATTGAGGCCATGCTGCGCGACGCCGATGCCGCCTTCGAAAAGTGGTTTCGCGCGGCGAAGAAGGGCAGCGCGGGGATGCTCCGTCGCCGGGTTGACGACCTGCAGGCCGGGTTGAAGAAGCTCAGCACGGGGCTCGAGCATGTCGAGAAAGAGGCTGCCGTCACGCCGACCGCCCAAGCGGACGGCGAGCACAAGGCGACGCCGCGAAAACGTCGCACCCGTCCGGCGGTCGCCCGCAAGCCGTCCGCTGCGCGAAAGCACAAGAAAGCCGCGTAGGCCAACATTTGCAGGGTCGAGTCTGCGCTCGCAAGGAGCCGCTGCTCCGAGCGTTACCCGCTGCGGGGCCACGGGGAGTTATGCCACAACCAATCCGAGTGCTGCTCGTTGAAGACCATCAATTGGTGGCCGAGGGCATCCAGGCCCTGCTCGACCGCGAGGCGGACATCAAGGTGATCGGCGTCGCCGGCACGGTAAAAGATGCCGTCGCCATGTCCGCAGCCGATAGCCCCGACGTCGTCATCATGGACTTCCGGCTTCCCGATGGGACGGGCGCCCAAGCCGGTGAAAGCATTCGTACAATGCATCCCCACCCCAGCCTGGTGTTCGTCAGCGGCGACGACAGCGAAGACGCGCTGCTGCTCGCCGTGCAGGCAGGCGCATCGGTATTTCTGCCCAAGTCGCGGGCCTCGACCGACGTCGTCACCGCGGTCCGCAAGGCGGCGGATGGCGAGATGATGATCCCCGCTACCCAACTGGCCGACTTGCTGGTACGGGCCCGCGAGCGCTCGCATGAAGAAGCTGAGCGGAGCCGGCTGCGCGCGGAGTTTACGCCCCGGGAGCGCGAGGTACTGCTTCTCATGGCTGAAGGCCTGGACAACAAGACGATCGGACGCGAGCTAGGGCTGCGCGTGACAACCATCCGCAGTTACGTCCAGGACATCCTCGAGAAGCTGGATGCCCACTCCAAGCTCGAGGCGGTCGCGACCGCCGCTCGCCACGACCTACTGATTGGGTAGCAGTCAGTCGTCGAGGCTAGACGATTTGATGCTCGATGGCGTACCGGGTCGCGGCGCTTCGCGATTTGACACCCAGCTTCGCGTAAACGGATCGAAGGTGGGCGTCGATCGTCCGGGTGCTGACCCCAAGCTCCTCCGCTAGCTGCCGGTTTGTGAGGCCGCTGGTGACGCGGCGCAGGATCTCGACCTCGCGCGAGGTCAGCCCGTCCGTCCTGGACCGCCTAGGCACTATTGCGTCCGCCTAGGTAATGTGAGAGTGTGTAAGGCACCACGACAACAAGTGTTTATCATAGCAGTCAAGCAGAGAGCGCAATGAGCGATAAACTGCTGACCACGCGCGAGGCCGCCCGGTTCCTGCGGGCGAGCGAGGCATCGCTGCGCCGTTGGGCCGATGCCGGGTTGCTCCCCGCAAGCCGGGTGGGACGGCGGCGGGCACGGCGCTTCAAAGAGGACGACCTCCTGCGCTTCATGGGGCCGGGTCAGGGTGGGCCGTCGCCGGCGACGACGGGCCTGGCGCGCGCCGTGTCGCTGGAAGGCATGTTGGTTGGCTTGGGGAGTCATCTCGGAAGCTTCTATAGCACCGATGCCGGTCGTCTTCGGCTGGGTCTTCCATTTCTGCGTGACGGCATTCAGTCCGGCCAGGCGTGCGTGCTATTTGCCTTGCCGGACGTACGAGCGCAGTATGCCCGGGCGTTGCAGCGAGAAGGCGTCGACGTCGACGCTGCCGAGCGCGCCGGTCTGCTGACGATGCTCTCCGTCGTCGCTCTCTCACCCGAGGAATTCATCGCGCGCCTCGAACGCATTTTTATCGACATCACGCGCCAGCGGCCTGGACCGTTCCGTTTCCTGGGAGAGCCTGTCGCGGGAGTGGCGGCCGTGCAGTCGGTCGAGGCCTTCCTACGATTCGAGCACCAATGCGGCGCACTGGCCAAGCGGTTTCCGATGGTGATGCTTTGCGCCTATGACGTGCGTGCGTTTGACGGGCTGACCATCTTGGAGTGCCTCAAGCTTCATCACGACACCTTCGCATACGAAGTCGGATACTTCCTGAGCTGACGCCGGCTGTTACCTACAGCAGTCCGTGCTGGACCGCGTATCGCGTGGCGGCGCTGCGGTGGCCGACGCCGAGTTTGTGAAAAATCGAGCGCAGGTGGGCGTGGACGGTCCGCCGGCTGAGAAAAAGCGTCTCAGCGATCTCCTGGTTCGTCATCCCGCGCGCCACGAGCTGCAGCACCTCGATCTGTCGCGGCGTCAGGTGTTCGAGGCCAGACGGTGTCGAGCGCGGTTGGCCGAGCTCCAATTGCGCCGACGGCGCAGCATCACGCCCAGTGGCCAGGAATTGCACCCCCTGCGCCTCCGATGGCCCTATCAGTGGAGGCAGTCTTATTATTTCCTTTCTTCTCACAGCGTCGCAGTCACTCGCCGCGACTGCATCGGCAGGAGTGCCTATTTTATTGCGCTGCTTGTTGCCGCCAACGCCTGCGCATTTGTGCCTATTTGCAACAAAGTGAGCAAGAACGCGCTGGGTCCACGCGTCGCGCCGACGAGGGCCGAACATCCCGCTCCTTGCCGATCTCATCGAAACCGTCCCCGACGCGATGGCCATCACCGATGTTGAGGGCAACATGCGTCGCATCAACGGTCCCTGGCTCGATCTATTCGGCTACGGTGCCGAGGACTGTATTGGACGGGGACTGCTCATGGTGCTCCAGCCTGGGGCGACCCCGACCATGGACTGGTTGCGGGGCTGTGCGCTCAAGCCGCAACGTCTGGAGGTGGTCGGCCGCCGAAAGGACGGGATCCGATTTCCGGTTGACTTCCGCACGACGCCGCTAAAAACGGCACACGGCGCGGTCGGGCTCGTCGCGGCGCGCGACCTGACGGACCGTTGGCATGCGGAGGAGCGGATCCTCAGCGCGCTAGAACAGGAGCGGAAACGAATCGCCGACGACATTCATGACGACAGCCTTCAGGCGGTTACCGCCGCCAGCCTCCGATTGCAGCTCCTGCGCCACAGCCTGCATGAGCCAGAGCAGCTTGCGGTCGTGGCCGCCCTCGAAGGGCTCCTCGACCTGACGATGCTGCGGTTGCGGAAGCTGATGTTCGAGCTTCGCCCGGCGGCGCTCGAGGGTTCGGGGATCGCCGCCGCGATTCGCGACCTGCTCGAAGGTGTTCGCGGCGAAACCGGCGTAGCATTCGAGGTCCAAGCGCGGCTCGAGCGCGACCCTCCGACCGGTCGCCGCACACTCCTCTATCGGATTGTTGAAGAAGCCGTGAAAGGCGCGGCCCACTCAGACGGCATTGGCGTGATCAGGGTCGACCTCGAAGACGACGACCAGGGCTGGATGGTGCGCCTCGTCCACGACGGAGCCGGTACCGCTGGAAACGGTTTACTTCGGGAGCGTGCCCGTCTTGCTGGTGGCTGGGCACAGATCGAACCGCCGAGCGGCGACCAACATCGGGTGCGAGCCTGGATACCAGAGGATCCCCTGAGTGAGCCGAACAACACCGCCGCCTCCTGACTCGCAATTAGGTAGGTCTGGGGGCCCACATTCGTCGGTGGAACAGCGATTGCATCCAGGTTACAGTCCGGAGATGCTGCGGGTCGCCGAAGTCGGAAGGCGACCCTACTCACAAACAGTGCTGGTCGCAGATGACAGCCCGGTCGTTCGGTCTGGTCTTGCGGACGTCATCAACGCGAGTCCCGGCATGGTGATCAGCGGCCTGGCCGCTAGCGCGGAATCCGCCATCGAGCTGGCCGGTTCCTTCCGTCCAGACATTGCACTCCTCGATATGAACATGCCCGGGGGCGGCATCGAAGCCGCGAATGGGATCCGCGTGGCCTGTCCTCAGACCCGCCTGCTGGCCTTTTCGGTGCGACGCGACAAGGACGCCGTGATTGCGATGCTGCGCGCGGGCGCGAGCGGCTACCTGCTCAAAGGTACCCGGCCTCCGCGCATCGTCAGCGGCATTGCCCAGGTCTTGCGCGGCCGGGCCGTGCTTTCTCCCGAATTGGGGCGTCATGTGACGCAGGGGCTGATCGTCGATCATGAACCGGGTTCGATGCTGACCGACCGCCCGGTCCGCGTGATGGCCGTCGACGACGACATGAATGTCATGTCGGCGGTCGGCGAGTTGATCACTGGCGAGGATGGTTTGCAATTGGTCGGCACCGCCTTGAACGTCGACGATGCCATCGCCGTGGCCGCCTCGACCCACCCCGATGTCGCCCTGGTCGACGTTCGCATGCCGGACTGGGGCGGAGAGAGGGTCGCCTTCGAGCTGGGGCTCGTTTCCCCCCACACACGCATCCTCGCCTACTCGGCGAGCGATGACGCGGAGCAAGTGGTCGCCATGCTTCGCGGGGGTGCCGTCGGCTACATCGTCAAAGGCTTCGGTAGCCAGGAGCTGACCAGCAACATCCGGGCCTGCGCCGGAGGGCACACAGTCCTCGAGATCGGGGCCGACTCATTGCACGACCTGATGGCCTGGCCTCGGTGGGGACCGGTCGGAGCATGGGCCGCCGCCAAATGATGGACGCGACGCCGGCGGATGCGGCCAATAAGGTCTCGGATGACGATGTGCTAAAGCAACGTCTGGCCGCCGTGGTGAATATCTCGGGCGATCGAACCCCGAGCGGCTTCCGGCGTCGCCGGTCCAGCGGCCTGCTGTTCCAGATCCGGCGAAAGATCCAATCCGACGGCCCGTAGGTAGAGGTGCCTAAGTCCGGCGTGGATTCGCAAGGACCCCCCAACGCGAGCGTCGCGCCACATATGGAGCGGACCGTATCGGTCCTCATCGCCGACGACGACGCGGCGGTCCGCGAAGCGCTCGCCGACCTCCTCTCCGAGGAATCCAACATCAAATTGGTGGACCTGGCGGCGACGGCCGATGAAGCCATCGAGATCGCCGCTCGCGAGCGGCCGCACGTGGCGCTGCTGGACGTACGTATGCCAGGAGGCGGGGGTCCCCGGGCGGCGCGCGAGATTGCCCTGCGCTCTCCGGCAACAAGGTATCTGGCGTTCTCAGCCCGCGAGGACATGGAAAGCGTGTCCGAAATGCTGCAGTTGGGCGCGTCCGGCTACCTCGTGAAGGGCGCAGCCGACCGCGAAATTGTCGAGGCCATCCACCGCGCGGCGCGATCGCAACTCAGCATGTCGGCAGATCTGGCAACGGCGTGCTTCAGGGCGCTTCATGCCGATGTCACCGAACGGAAGAAGACCGAGCTGGCGCTACTCGAGTTGGTCCGCAAAGCTGGGCACGACCGAGAGGAGCTGCTCGTCCACCTTGTCCGTGCCCAGGAGACCGAACGGCTACGGATTGCCTCCGATATCCACGACGACAGCATCCAGGCGATGGCGGCGGCCGGCCTGCGCCTCCAGCAATTACGCAAACGGCTGAGGACTGCCGCTGAGGTCGAGGCTCTGGACAGGCTGGAAGACGCGTTCCAGGGAGCGATCAGCCGGTTGCGGCATCTCATGTTCAACCTGCGCCCGCTTGCGCTCGATCGGTCAGGACTGGCGGCTGCTCTACAGGCACATCTCGAACAGATCCAGTCCGGCGGGACCATGGTCGTCGAGCTCGAAAACCACTTGACCGCGGAGCCGCCGCCCGAAACGCGTGTCATCCTCTACCGGATCGCGATTGAGGCGCTGGCGAACGTCCAGAAACATGCCGGCGCCCACCTCGTGTTGGTGCGCCTCGAGAACGCCGATAAGGGGTGGCGCGTGCAGATCGATGACGACGGCTCGGGCTTTACCCCAAGCGAAAATGGATCGGCCCCAGGCCATCTCGGTCTCACGGAGATGCGAGAGCGAGCCCAGCTCGCCGGAGGCTGGTGGAAGCTGGAATCGCACCCCGGCGCCGGCACCAGCGTCGCGTTCTGGCTGCCCGCTGTTCCCGAGCTGACCCTGCCCTCGCCCCAGGCGTTGCCCGCGCCGGCGTGACGGCCCCACCCTGACGCGAAAAGTTTCGAAAATCTCCATGTAACATCGCGGGATCGCTCGAACTCAGCTGAAACTATCTGGTGGCGGCGTGCCCGCGCCCCTGTACGCGCTCGGCGCGATCGCGTCTGTCCAGGTTGGGGCGACCGTCGCCCGGCACCTGTTCGCCTTTCTTGGTGCGACCGGGACGGTCTTCCTCCGCGTCGCGTTTGGCGCCTGCATCCTGCTGGCCATCGCGCGGCCACGATGGCCGCGATTCGACGGTCGGCAGTGGCGCGCCATCCTCCTCTTCGGATTGATCATCGCCGCCATGAACCTCTGCTTCTACCAGGCGATCGCACGCATCCCGCTTGGGGTGGCGGTCACCATCGAGTTCATCGGCCCGCTCGGCGTCGCGATCGTGAGCTCACGCAAGGCGCTCGACTTCGCCTGGGCGGCGATGGCCGCGGCCGGCGTCGTGCTGCTGTCGTTCAGCGGTGGGGCTGTCACGACGCTCGGCCTGCTCTTCGCGCTGGCGGCGGCGGCCGGGTGGGCATCCTATATTGTCCTGAGCCAGCGCGTGGGGAGGCTGATTCCCGGACCGGATGGCCTGGCCTTCGCGCTCGCCGTGGGCGGGCTCGCACTCCTCCCGTTCGGCATCGCCGGCGCGGGCAACCGGCTCCTCAACGTGCGCAACCTCGTTCTTGGCCTGCTTGTCGCCATCCTGTCATCGGCCATCCCGTTCTCGCTCGAGTTCGCGGCGCTCCGCCGACTATCGAGGCAGGTCTTCGGCATCCTGATGAGCCTCGAGCCCGCGATGGGAGCCGCGGCGGGCTTTCTCTTTCTGGGTCAGCGGCTCTCGCCCCGTGATTTGATGGCGATCGCCCTCGTAATGGTGGCCAGCGCCGGCGCCACGCGTACGGCACCCCCGCAGGCCGCCACAGATGTTCCCTGATCGAGGAGTTTGAGACGCGGCGAGGGCGGGTACAATCATGAAGTCTTGCCAGCGAAGTTCGCTTCCCCCTTCAATCCCGGTGAGCTGGTGCTCCATACCACGCATGGCCTAAGCCGTTACGTGGGAACCCGGGAGGTCGAGGCAACCGACGGGACGATTGCCCAGTATTTTCAGCTCGATTACGCCGAGGGCCACCGCGTCTTCGTGCCAGTCGAACACGTCGCGCGACTGAGCAAGTATGTCGGCGAAGAGGCTGCCCTGGCGCGGCTGACGACGACTGAGCAGCGCTCGCCATACAGCCGCAGTCAGAAGCCCGCCGTGACCCCGACGCCCGCGCCAGCTTAACCATCTGCTAGCTCGGAGCGACAACCTGACTTTCTGAGGCCCGATGACCTCGCTGGGTTCCTTGCGTCCTACAGCTAGTTACGCGTGCGAGACCGGGCCATCAAGCGAATACCGAGCAGAAGCCCGAGCCTCGAGGCCCGGGCTTCCGACGACGACGCTTGGTTAAGCCTTGACCGGGATCGGCATGATGCCGAGTTGGTTCAGGGTCTCGACCTGGTCGAAGTAGAGGCGGTATTCGACGACGAGATCATTCTCGAACTTGATGAGCTGAACGCCCTTGTTGACAACTTTCCGGTTGGTCGGGGAAATGTCGCCGAACGGGCCGGGGAGGGTGCCACGGTGCGTACCCTCGAAGCTGTACTCCTGAACGACCCAGGGGCCGCTGACGATCTCGTGCCGTACGATCATGCGCGCATCCGGGAAGGCCTTGATCCAACCGATGAGGTAGCCGGCGAATTGGTCCTTGCCCTCGAACCGAACGTCGCCCGGTGCGGTGAGCCGGATCTGCGGCGAAACCAAACGCCAGATGGCGCTCTCGTTGTGCGCGTTGAAGGTATCGTTGAACGTCGTCGCGAGAACCTTGGGATCCGTCATGACGATAGCCATAGGAAATTCCTTTGAGCCCTTCTAAGACCTCCTGGCCCAGCCGCCGGGCGGACCTCATGCGGGGAGCCAATCTTTGCATGCTCCGCCAGCATCGCGTCTGACCTAGGGTACTTACCCCCAAAACGCCAGGTTCACTCGCTGTGAAGAGCTCAACGACAGCTAGGGTCGGTCAGGGGTTCCCTCGAGGACGAGGCAGTACCCTCGGCCTTTTTCGGTGACCAGATTGCACCAGGCCTGAAAAGGCGCCAGCTTCTGCCGCATTCGGGTGATGTAGGTTCGCAGTTGCTCCGCCGAGGCGTCGGTGCCCCAGGTTTGGGCAAGGATCTCCTCGGCGCGGAAATACTGGTTGGGACTGGCCAGGAAGAATGACAGAATTTCCCATTCACGTTTGGTGAAGCCGACATCGGTTTTGCCCCGCAGAACGACCCGTCGCTCAGCATCGAACACCAGCCCGCCAAGCTCGATCCGCGTCGCGAGCGGGACCAGCGAACTCGGACTCGGCCCACGGAGCTCGACCTTTATGGCGCCGATCAGGGCGTCGGGCACGAAGGGCTTGGGGAGGATTTGCTCGGCGCCGGCCTCGAAGGTCTCCAGGGCTCCGTTATAGGTTTCGTCAAGGATGATGAAGGGCGCCTGGGCGAGTGCGCGAATCTCCTTGAGTACGCCTGGATCGATGCGGGATTGGCCATCGACGCCGATGATCACCAGGTCAAATTTGGTTCCGTCGAGGAGCTTCCTGCCCTGCTCAACCTCTGACACGCTATCCCACCGTCCTCCGGCGATTTCAACGACGTGGCTGATGACGGATCGGTAGCCGGGATTGCTTTCGATGACCAGGATCCGAGGCAGCCCCGCCTGCCGAGACTTGGCGTCTTCGTCGTTGCTCATTCCCCACTCCTCCGTCGGCTTGTTCAGGGAATAGTGTGACCTTTTCAGCACCGCAACAATTGTTGCGGCTGGGGCCTGTCAGCGACCGCCCCTGCAATAATTGTTGCGCTTGAGCTGGGCTTGATCTTGCAGACATCCAGCCCGCGCCTGTGAGAGATTCGCTATGGATGAAGGGGACTACGCGATAGCCCGGATTCTGGTCGTCGATGACGAACCGGACGTCCGGTTCATGATGCGCCTGATCTTCGAAAGCGCCGGCTACCAGGTGACCGAGGCGCGCCACGGCGCGGCCGGCTTGAAGTCGATCAAGTCCAAGCAACCGGACCTGGTGACCACGGATGTCATGATGCCGATGATGGACGGACTCGAGTTCATCGAGCGCTTGCGCTCCGATCCCGAGACGGCGGCGATCCCGATCCTGGTCGTCAGCGGCAACTCCGAGTTAGCCATCGCAGCCAACACCCGTTTGGGCAAACCTTTCGAGGCCCGGGAACTCCTCCACGCCGCGGCCCTCCTGATCCGAGAAGATAGGGGCTGACGTGGGACGGCTGCAAACCGGCATTGCGGACCTCGATCTCATTCTCGGCGGCGGGCTCGAACCGGGATCGCTCGTGATCATCGCCGGCGCACCAGGTACCGGCAAGACCATCCTGGCCCAGCAGATCTGCTTTGCCAACGCCACGCCCGAGCACAAGGCCCTCTACTACACCACGCTCTCCGAGCCGCACTCCAAGCTCATCCGGCATTTGGAGCCGTTCGCGTTCTTCAAACCGGAGACGCTCGGTCGGAGCGTGGACTTCATTCATCTGGGCGAGCTGGTGCAGGAGGCGGGCACGGAGGGGCTCGAGCCCGTCGTGTCCGAGGTGGTCCGGAAGTCCTTTGAGACGAAGCCCTCGGTGGTGGTGATCGACAGCGCCAAGGCGCTTCGCGACTTCGTCAGCGACCACGAGCTCCGGGCCGCGCTCTACGGCCTGGCGAGCCGGGTCGCGCACACTGACGCCGTCCTGCTGTTGGTGGGTGAGTACACGCCGCAGGAAATCGAGGGCGGGGTCGAGTTCTCCCTGGCGGACGGCATCGTCCAGCTTGCCTATGAGCCCCATGAGCCGGTCGACCGCCGCTGGCTGCGCGTCGTGAAGCTCCGTGGTGGCGACCACCTGGTGGGCAAACATTCGTTTCGCATCCGGCAGAAGGGATTTGAGGTGTTTCCCCGATTGGAGACGCTGGCGCCAAACGGCGCTGCCGAACCCGACGGCCGGGTCGCCAGCGGTATTCCCCGGCTCGACGAGTTGATGGGAGGCGGGATGATGGACGGGCAAGCCACCGTCGTGCTGGGGCCGTCTGGGGCGGGAAAGACCATCTTCGGGCTCCGCTTCGCCGTCCAGGGCCTGGACGCGGGAGAACGCTGTCTTTACGTCTCGTTCCAGGAAACCGCCGACCAGCTTGTCAGGAAGGCCGCCAGCTTCGGGTGGGGCATGGCGAAAGCCTGGGAATCGGGGCAGCTGGCCATCCATTACGTCCCTGTCGGAGAGCTGGACCTCGATGCGATCGCGGCTGCCGTCCGCCGGGAGCTCACCAAAGGCACGGTACGCCGGGTCGTGATCGACAGCCTGGCGGAGCTGGTGTTTGCGGCCCGCGAAGCGGACCGCTTCCCCGCCTATTCCCGCAGCCTGGTGGGATGGATCCGCGCCGCCGGCGCGTCGGTTGTCATTACCAGCGAAACGACAACCCTGGGACCGATGACGGAGCCCATCGGCGGACTATCGTTCCTCTTCCACAATGTAATCATGCTCCGCTACCTTGAAATTGGCTCCGAACTCCGTCGGGCGCTCAACGTCATCAAGATGCGGACCAGCAACCATGACAAGGGGGTCTTCGAGTACGTGATCGACCGGCATGGGCTGACGATCAAAGACCGGCTGGAAGGGGTCACCGGCGTCCTCGGGTGGAGCGCACTGAGGAGCAAGAGTTGAGCTCGGAGGCTCCGCCGCCGCCGGCCCCGCTGCCTGACCGGGATCCCTATCCGGGCGAGCAAAACACCCGCCTCAGCGGAGCCTGGACGGCGGTCGTCATTGGATTGCTCGCGCTCGTGCTGATCCTCGTCTTCATCCTGCAAAACCTACAGAGCGTCGAGATCTCGTTCCTGGTCTTCCACGGTCATCTGCCACTAGCTGTCGCGCTGCTGTTCGCCGTGATCCTGGGGGCGACCATCGTCCTGGCCTTCGGCGGAGCTCGCATCATGCAGTTGCGCATGGTCGCCAGGGCTTCCCGGCGTCGAGGCGCCGGGTCGAGCGCGCCGGCCGACTGATGGGTTTACCGCCCTGCCCTGCCCTCCCCGAGTCAGGTCGGCGGCTTTCGACGCGGTACCATCGCCGCGGCGGGTCAATTGGATTCCGCGAGCATGATCAAGCTGGTCTACTGCATCACCCGGCGACCCGGAATGACCCTCGAGGAGTTCTCACGATATTGGCGCGAGGTGCATGGTCCAATCGGCCGGCGTATTCCCGGTCTGCGACGGCTCGTCCAGAGCCATCGGGTTCGATATCCGGGGGACGCCGCTTCATCCGATTTCGACGGCCTGGCTGAGCTCTGGTTCGATGACATGGCCGCGCTCGAGGCGGCTCGGCGCTCCTCGGAATGGCAGACGTCAAGCGCGGACGAGATGAATTTCATCGACCGGACACGCACCGCGCTGTTCCTGACGCAGGAGCAGGACATCCCGTGAGCCGGCGATGGACGCGCTTGGAGCTCGCAACCCGGATCGATCACACGCTGCTCGATCCGGCGGCCACGCACCACGAGGTCTTGATGGCGTGTGAGATCGCGCGACGGAACCAGTGCGCCACGGTGTGTTTGAACTCGAACCGGGTCGGCGTGGCGAGCGAGGTATTACGGGGGAGCGGCGTCGGGATCGCCGCCGTCGTGGGGTTCCCCTTCGGGGCGTCCCACGTCGATGCAAAAGCGCGCGAGGCGGCTCTTGCTGTCGCCGATGGAGCCACCGAAATCGACATGGTGCTGGACATCGGACGGCTGAAAGACCGGCAGCTCGAGCCGGTCAAGGCCGGCATCGTCAGCGTCATCACCGCCGCCGGCGGGCGTCCCGTCAAAGTCATCCTCGAATGCGCCCTGCTGACGGATGACGAGAAACGGAGCGGCTGCGCGCTGGCCGTGGAGGCCGGTGCGGCCTTCGTGAAGACCTCGACCGGCTACCTCGGCCACGGGGCGACCCTGCATGACGTCGCGCTCATCCGCGCCGCGGTCGGGCCAAGCTTCGGTGTCAAGGCCAGCGGCGGCATCCTGTACTACGAGGACGCCGTCGCCATGTTAGAAGCGGGCGCGACACGGCTTGGAATGAGCCACACCCAGCAGGTCCTGGACTCGATGCCGGGGTAACGGCTGACCGTCGCGGTGTCCCCCAAAAGTAGGGCCCCCGGTTCGGCAGGGAGGGGGAGGCTCGGAAGCCTCACCTGTTGCATTCTGGGATCAAATGAACAAAGTAGCAGTACTCGGGACCGGAAAGATGGGGGGCGCGATCGCCCGCCGCCTGAAGAGCGGCGGCTTTGATGTTTCGGTCTGGGACCGTACCCGGAGCAAGGCGGAGGCGCTCCAGGTTGGCCCCGTCGTCGATTCACCCGCGGAGGCAGCGCGGGAGGCGGACGTGCTGCTCACCATGGTGACGGGCCCACAGGCCCTGCGCGAGGTGTATTTCGGTCCGGCCGGGGTGTTCGCGGCGGGCGCAGAGACCACGATTGTCGACATGAGCACGGTCGGCCCCGCCGCCGCGCAAGAGCTGGCGGACGCCGCCGAGCTGAAGGGCGCGAAGCTGATCGAGGCGCCGGTCGTCGGGAGCATTCCGGCTGTCAACAGCGGGACGCTACTGATCCTGGCCGGAGCTGCGCTGGTCGAGGACCTGGAGGCGGTGCGACCGGTCTTGCAGCAGCTCGGCGAGGTTCACTGCGTGGGCGATGTTGGAAGCGCGGCTGCCCTCAAGCTGATTGCCAACAGTTTCCTCGGCATCGTGAGTGCGGGGGCTGCTGAGTTGATGGCGGCCGGACGTGCGCAACGCCTCGACCCGCAGCAGGTCTTCACCCTGCTGAGCCGGGTCGCGCCTGGTCTCAAGGTGCGCGAGGCCGGCTTCGTGCGAGATACCTACGAGCCGACCATGTTCGCGGTCCGCGACATCCTCAAGGACCTCGACCTGGCGCTCGCGCTCTACCAGCGTGCCCCCGGGGCGCACTCGCGAGTCCCACTGACCGCGATGACCCGCGAGCTGTTTGCCGAGGTGGCGGCGCGGGTGCCCGACCTCGACATCTCGGCAGTCGTCACCGCCTACTCAACCGACCGCACTGGGCCGGTCAAGGAGCAGGCATCATGACGTTGCTAACGCGTCCGCTTGGAAGGAGCGGTCTACAGATCACCCAGGTCGGCTTCGGTGCGTGGGCCATCGGCGGCGGCGGCTGGGCCTACGGCTGGGGAAGCCAGGACGACGCCGATTCGATCGCGGCGATCAAGCACGCGGTCGCGTCCGGCATCAACTGGGTCGACACCGCGGCCATCTACGGGCTCGGCCACTCCGAGGAGGTCGTCGGACGGGCGATGCGCGAGATCCCGGCCGCGGAGCGTCCCTATGTCTTCACGAAGGGCGGGATGATCCCGGACCAATCGCAGCCGTTCAAGGAGCCGGAGCGAAACCTCCGCCCCGACTCGATCCGCGGAGAAGTCGAGGCGTCATTGCGCCGGCTCGGCGTGGAGCGAATCGACCTGTACCAGTTCCACTGGCCGGATGCGATCGGGACCCCGATCGAAGAGTCGTGGGGCGAGATCTCCCGCCTGATCGACCAAGGGAAAATTCGCGCCGGCGGAGTCTCGAACTTCAGCGTGGGGCTCCTCTGGCGGGCGGAGCGCGTTCGCCACGTCGATTCGCTGCAGCCGCCCTTCTCCTTGATCCATCGCCAGTCCGGCGCGGACGTCATTCCCTGGAGCGCCGCCCATGGAACCGGGGTCATCGTCTACAGTCCGATGCAATCCGGCATCCTGACCGACGCCTTCAGCCGCGAGCGCGTCGAGCGGATGGCGGCGGATGACTGGCGCCGCCGCAGCGCTGATTTCCAGGACCCCCTGCTCAGCCGCAACCTCGCGCTCCGCGATGCGCTTCAGCCGATCGCGTCACGATACGGCGTTTCGGTCGCCGCGGTTGCGGTTGCCTGGACGCTGGCCTGGCCCGGCGTCAGCGGTGCGATCGTCGGGGCTCGCTCTCCCGAGCAGGTGGACGGTTGGATCAGCGCCGGAAGGCTGACGCTTGACGCGGTGGACCTTGCGGAAATCGCCTCCGCGCTAGAACGGACGCAGGCCGGGTCCGGGCCCACCGAACCTGCCGCAGTCGATGATGGCCACGGCAGCTGGCTCGAGCATGGGCTCGACCCGTCGTCGCTGGAAGGCGCGATCGCGCGGATGGTGCTGCCGGCCAACCGATAGTTAGGGCTTCGGGGCAGGCTTCGACGCCGCCTGTTCGGCAGTACGCACCAGGGCGTGGGCGATCGCTTCGACCACCGACTCCTCGTGCGGGCGGATCGTGCTTCGTGCTTCGCGTTGCAGTCGCCTCGGCACCATGTCGTGAATCACCTGCTCCACCGCCCGTGCCCACTCATCGGTCAGGATGTGCGTCAACTCGTGCACGAGGACGACATCTCCGCGTTCCACCAGCACGTCCTGGCGGAACTGGAGTTCGGCTTCGAGGAACGTCGGGCTGACCTCCGCGTAGCCTTCGGCTCCCCGCAGCTTCGGCTTGTATGACGTCCGGATGGTCCAGGCGTTAAGCCCCATTCGTTGCACCCACGCGGCGAGCCGCTCCTCGAACCACTCGGGCGGTTTGAGCTCGCGGTGCCCCGGAGCTCGCTCCGGCGTTTTCGTCTGGGCCGCGTCCACGGCCACCTGTCGCTCCGGATCGCTCATAGCCGAATCCTAGTCGACGAGAATGCGGGCAAGCTGGGTCCGCGACGTCACGCCCAGCTTGCGGAACACTTTGACCAGGTGGTACTGGACCGTGCTGGGGCTGATGAAGAGTTGGGCGGCGATCTCCTGGTTGCGCGCGCCGTCCCTCACCAGGCGTGCGATTTGGCGCTCTTGCGGCGTTAGCTGATCATTCGTCTCGACCGTGCGTTTGCGCGCGCGCTCTCCGGTCGCCAACAGCTCGCGACGAGCCCGCTCGGCAAAGGCTTCGATGCCCATCGATACGAACAGGTCGTGTGCCGTCCGGAGTTGCTCGCGGGCGTCCCGTCGTCGACCCTGCCGCCGTAGCCATTCTCCGAACAGCAGGTGGGAGCGCGCGAGCTCGGGTTTCGCCGAGGACCGGCCAAGATGATCGATCGACTCCCGGTACAGCGACTCAGACTCGGCGTCAGGGGCCAGCAGGGCTCGCGAGCGGGCCAGAAAACCGAGCGCCAGTGAGGTACCGCTGGCCTTCGCCCGTTCGCTCAAGCGGTTGAGCGCATCGCGGGCAACGCGTTCATGCCCGCTGCGTCGCGCCGCCTCGATCAGGTTGGGCAGAACCCAGGAGCCCGCGGCCGGAGGGTCATCCTCAAAGATAGGACGTGCGTTTTCGAGAGCAGCCTGGTAGCGACCGAGGCCGAGCTCGAGGACCAGGAGGGCATAGCGGGCAAAGTGGACGATGCCCGCTTGGCCACGGTCGAGGGCATACTCCAGGTGGGCCGCCGCCCGTCCGCGGGCCTCCGCCTCGTTGCCCTGCCAGGCGAGAAGGTAGGCATTTCCGTGAGCGGCACCCAGCATCCCTGGATTGCCGGTGGCCGCAGAAATCTCGAGACTCTGCTCGGACAAGGCCTCGCACTCCTTCAAGCGCCCGGCAGCCAGCTCGGCTCCACCGAGATACGCAAGGGCGATGGGGAGAATCGTCAGCGCTGCATGCTCTCGCGCCAGCCGTACCCACCGAATGGCCACGGTATGCACGGCAGCGTCGTCGAAGAGGCTCTGGGCAGCGAGCGAGACGAGTCCGAGCCAGCGCAGGCCGTCCGTCGCGTCGAGTTCACCGTTCGTCATGGACCGAATGGCTTGACTGAGGAGCGGCGTCCCACCCGGGAAGCCGATGGTGACCAGGGCCGCGTAGCCATCGAGAAGGAAGTCCACGGGCCGGGCCGGCGTTTGGCGGGGCCGAGGTAGAGCCATGGCTTCGCGCGCGATTTCGCGCAGGACCAGCCCCGTCATCGCCGGATGAATGTACATGGCCCCCTCGAGGGCTCCCAACAGCGTCTGCCGGGCGAGCCTGATGTCGAAGGGCCGCATCGACCGCGCCGCCTCCAACAGAATCGACGGCGTTTGACCGCCCTGGCCGAGTGCCAGGCGGACACCGCCATCGAGCGATCGGGCCACCGCGCGTTGCAGTGGGTCTTTGAGCGCGGGAATGGCCTCGTCAAGCAATGCCTGCGCCCGGTCCGGCGCCCCGGCCATGAGGGCGCCCTCGGCGGCGGCCAGCGCTCGCTGCGCTCGCATGCCAGGGTCGGGCGTCAACTCCGCCGCTCGAGAAAGCAACGACGCCGCGGAGGAGTAGCTTCCCCGTCGCTGGGCGCGCTGCCCACAATGCGCAAGCTCGGCGGCGATCTCTTCGTCGGGTTCGACCGCCGCCGCCGCGCGATGCCAGGCGTGGCGATCGGGATCGATCGTGGGATCGGTGGCCGCCGCGAGTACCTCGTGCATTCGCCGCCGTTCGGCTGCCGGCGCGCTGTAGTAGACCGCCGAACGGATCAGAGGGTGCCGGAACGCGAGGTGAGGTCCAACGACGAGCAGCCGGTTCGCTTCCGCGGGGGCAACCGCCCGACGATCGAGTCCCAACGTCTTCGCCGCTCGCCAGAGGACCACCGCATCACCAGAGGGTTCGGCGGCCGCCAGAAGCAACAGCGTTTGCGTCGCCGCCGGCAGACCTTTCCACTGGCGGACAAAACGCTGCTGGAGACGGTTGCCGATCGGAAGCGGATTCGGCAAGGGCGAGGTACTGCTCAGCTGGCGTGGGGTCAGCTCCGCGGTCAGTTCGAGGATCGCCAGTGGGTTCCCCTGGGTCTCGGTGATGATCCGTTGCGAGACTTGGCCGTCCACCGGCCCGCTCGCGACAGAGGCGACCAACTCGTGGGCATGGGCGTTGGTAAGTCCCGTAATGCGCAGCTCCGGCAGTCCCGCAAGGGGTACGCGCCGATCGACGGACTCCCGCACAGCAAAGACGAAGGCGATCCGGTCGGCGTACAGCCGGCGCGCGACGAACGCCAGGACGTCGGCTGACTCCAGGTCGAGCCACTGCATATCGTCGACAACACAGAGGAGCGGCACCTCGGAGGCGGCGTCCGCCAGCAGCGTGAGTGTGGCCAGCCCGACCTGGAATCGGTCCGGCGGTCCGCCGGCGATCCGCCCGAAAGCTGAGGCAAGTGCGTCACCCTGCGGAGCTGGTAGGCGCTCGAGCCGCGGCAGGAAGGGGACGACAAGCTGGTGCAAACCGGCGAAGCCGAGCTCCATCTCGGACTCGATTCCGAGCGCCCGCACGACTCGGAAGTCGCTGGCGGAAGCGATAGCGGACTCGAGGAGTGCCGTTTTTCCGATGCCAGCCTCGCCGCGGAGGACCAGCGTTGCGCTGAATCCGTGGCGGACGGCGTCGAGCAGGTCGTCGAGCGCCGCCCTCTCGCGGACTCGATCAACGAGGCCTGGGCGGAATACCGTTCCGACCGTGGCGATCGCTGTGCCCGCCAGCGACGTGCTCACGAACACCACCCCCTAACCAACCCATCGTACGCCACCATCGGTGGCCCCAACCAAGGGAAGACTGATGATTTCCATGATTCGAAGCACCCCGGCGATACCTACGATTGAGGGTATGGACGAGGCGTCGGCACGAGCCGAAAGACCGACAGCGCTCCGGAACGGTCTCCGGGGCGCGGCGCCCCCCGACCGCCAGCCGATCTGGATCCACTTGCCCCTTGCCCAGGCGGAGCGGCTGAGCATGAACCTGGAGATGCCTAGGTACTGTGAAACCTTGCGCTGCCGCGGCAAGCGGCGGACGGCCACGACGTTCCATGCGGTGGTCACCGTGCGGGGCCGGCCCGACTATGTCTGGGTGGCCTGTGCCGACTGCACCGGCCTGATGATCGAAGACAGCGCGACGTAGCTGTCACCGGTTTCACAGGGACGCGACGCGAATCGAGTTGTACTCGGTATGGAACAAGAACGGGCTAGCATCAGCACCCACGCGATCATGGATAAGGTCCGCGAGATGGGCCTCTATCCCGTCGTCGTCGCCGAAGGCCGATTCACGTCATCGAAACGGCTGGCACATGCGATGGAAATCGCCTACAAAGCGCTGTCCGCGCCCGACGTTCGCATTTCGGCACCCGTGCGTCCGGGTCAGGGCATTACCACTGTAACCATCAGCTCGACCGCGCCGACGGCATCGTAGAGCCTCGCGATCGTCTGCGGTTCGGGCTAGTAGCCCGGCGGTCGTCGGAATCCGCCGGTGATCGTGGCGAGCGCGTCGGCCACTGCCAGCAGGCGCGATTCACCCCACCGTTTTCCGACCAGCTGAATCCCAATCGGTAAGCCGTCGCGGTCCAGTGTGTACGGCAGCACCACAGCCGGGTGGCCCGTGTAATTGAACAGGGCGCCATGCGCACTGACAGTCCAGTACGAGACCTCCTGGCCGTCGACCTGCAGTGGTGACCCCGGATCGCAGTGCGGGAACGCTGTCGTCATGGAAGCTGGGCAGAGGAGCATGTCCCACCGGTCGAAGAATTGCTCCCAGGCGATGATGGACTGGTCGCGCCGGTCCAGCGCCTGCAGGTACTGGACGAGCGTCGCCGGCGGCTGCTGGGCTCCCGGCTGCACGGCACCGATCATCATGCCGACCAGCGCTCCGCCGCCGGCGAGCTCCTCGTTGAAGTCGCGCGATGGCAGCGGCGTTTCCTCCACCACCCGGCATAGTGGGGCAAGCGTGCCGGCCAGTTGGGCGACCGCGGCGCGGATTTCCGCCGCGACCGGGATGGCCGGAAAAGTCGGGGCAATGGCGATCCGAAGGTCTCCCAGCTCGATCGCGGCCGCCGGGCCGACCGGCACTGGCGGTACGTCGGTGTCGAGGCCATCCGGCCCGGCGAGGATCGAGTACAGCAGCGCCAGGTCGTCGACGGTGCGCGCCATCGGGCCGATGGTCGACATGATCCGGAGCGGCCTGGGCCCTGGAAGGCCGGGAATCAGCCCGGTGAGGGGGACGCGCCGCTCGGTTGTCTTCAGGCCGAACACGCCGCAGAAGTGAGCAGGAAGGCGGATCGATGCCGAAAGGTCGGTGCCGACCTCAAATGGCGTCATTCCAGACGCCAGGGCAGCCGCCGCCCCGCCGCTGGAACCACCCGGCGTGCGCGCCATATCCCATGGGTTGTTGGTGCGGCCGAAAATCGGATTGATGGTTTGAAAATCGGCCAGCATGACCGGCACGTTCGTCTTGCCGATCAGAATGCCGCCCGCCGCCTTGAGACGGGCGGCAACCGCTCCATCCTCTTGAGGTACGTAGTTGGCGAGCGGCGGGAACCCGGTGGTCGTCCGCACGCCCGCGGTCGCGTGAGCGTCCTTCAGTGTGAAGGGCACGCCGTGGAGCAGACCCCAGTTCTCGCCGCGAGCCAGGGCGTCATCCGCTTCCCGCGCGCGCTTAGCCGCGCGCTCGGCGTTGAGCGTGATGACGGCGTTCAACGCGGGATTGCGGTTTGCGATCTGCGCTAAATGCCCACTCAGGACTTCCATGGCCGAAACCCGACGTGCCCGAATTGCTCCGGCCAGCTCGGTCGTGCTGGTGAAAACGCCGTCGGTCGTGATCGTTGGGGCTGGTGTCTTAGCTTTCATATTCGCCTATTAGACGGCCAAAGCCGGAAAACTCATCGGTCGGCGACGGAGCGATGACTTCGCCGTGGACAGGGCGTCTAACCAATTGGACACCCGATGCCGACGCCACAACCCGGCGCGATCACCGTCGTCTTCTGCGACGTCCAGGGGTTCGCCGCCGACGCGGTGACAGTGGACGCGCTTGCCCGGCTGCAGCTGGCCGCCCGCCGCCATCAGTGTCAGGTCAGGCTGAGGGGCGCATCGAACGAGCTCCGTGCGCTCGTGGCCTTCATGGGGTTGGGCGACGTCCTGCCGTGCTGCCGCGATCAGTCGATGTGATCGGGCAGGCCGAATAGGGGAAACAGCTTCGCGGTATCGAGGAAGAAGGTGAACTCGACGATGCGGTCGCGTGCGGTCTCGACCACAAGGAGAGCCCAGGGATCGCGGCCAGGTCCGGACTCGCTCGGCTTGTACTGTCCGAACGCCACCGAGCCGTTCGCCCCGGTCGTGGGGAGCAGCCGCGAGCCGCGACAGCCGATCCCCGGCCCGAACCACCAGGCCAGGATGTTCTCTCGGCCCTGCAACCAGAGGTCGTAGGGCGGCATCGACTGCTTGGCGTCCTCCTGGATCAGTGCCGTGAGCGCGCCCAGGTCGTAACGCTCGAAGGCCTGGACGTAGCGCGCGAGGAGGTCCTTCCGAGCCTCGTCCATTTCGGGTACCGGATCGTTCGAGCTGACGCCGCTTGCCTCCAGCGTCTCGCGCGCGCGTTGCAGCGCGCTGTTGACCGAAGCCACACTGGTGTCGAGGAGCTCGGCCACCTCCTTGGCTTTCCAACGGAGGACCTCACACAGGATGAGGACGGCCCGCTGTCGGGCAGGGAGATGCTGGAGCGCCGCCACGAAGGCCAGACGGATCGACTCCCGCGCGACCGCCAGGTCGGCCGGATCACCAGCCTCGGCGAGGACGCTGTCCGGGATGGGCTCGAGCCAGGCAACCTCGGGGAGCCAGTGGGCGTTCTCCAGAACCGGAGCCTGTGCCGCGCCCAGGTCCATCGGACGGGCTCGGCGGTTGCGTCCGTCCAGCATGTCGAGGCAGACATTGGTGGCGATCCGATAGATCCATGACCGCACAGCCGCCCGGCCCTCGAAGCGCTCGAAGCCTCGCCAGGCACGCAGAAGCGTCTCTTGCACCGCATCCTCCGCCTCGAACGGCGAGCCGAGCATCCGGTAGCAGTACCCGGTCAGCTCGGAACGGTACCCCTCGAGCTGGGCCTCGAGCTCGGTCGGCGCGGCGGTGCGAGACGGAACCTCCACGGGGGTCATCCTACGGCGTAGACGGTGGCGAGGGCTTGAAATCATCGGTGTTTTGCGAAGAACCGCAGCGCAAAGCCACCGGCGGAGCGTCGCGTCCGAACCTCGGTGACGGCCAGTTGTCCGAGTACCGTCTCCAGCTGTCCGGGGCCCATCATTCCGGTATTGCGCGGCCCCTCGTAGTGCCCATGATGCAACGGCGCCCCGTGGAGCAAGTCATAGCCGACGAAATAGCCGCCCGGGCGGATCACGCGGATGGCTTCGGCCGTCGCCCCGGCCCAGTTACCGACGTGGTGGAGCATCGCAAAGGACAGAACGATGTCGAAGCGGCCGTCGGCGAAGGGGAGGGCCGTGGCGTCGACCCGTTGCGCCATCGCTCGCGGCCCAAAACGCGCGAGGCTGCGCTGCACAACGGCGACCATTTCGGGGTCGTAGTCCGTGGCGACCAGTCGAAGCGCGGGAAACTTCCGGAGCAGTTGCGCCGCCATCGCTCCGCTCCCGCTGCCGATCTCTAGGGCCTCACCCCTTGGTGAGAGACCCTGGAGGGCCCAGGGAAGAAGGACCCAGCGGGCGAGCGCCCGGTACGGAAGGCTCGTGCAAAAGGTCCTGGCAAGCGCCGACATCTCGGGCATCGCGACTATGTTGTCAGGTTAGAGTGCGGGGATAGTGGTGCAGCCTGATCGGTGCTAAGCGTTTGCCCCGGATGCGGCCTACAGCGTCCGAGCCTCGGCCTCGACCCGGATCGAAAGGCCAATGCCTCTGGCGAGTGTCGCGCCGTGATGGATGAGATGACGTATTACACGCTCGCCCACGGCGATCCGAAATTCATCCACCAGCACCTGGTCGACGCCTACGGGGCCCAGCATGTTCGCCCGTCACAATCCACGATCGGGGCGGCCTTCGCCCTCGCCGGCCTTTATCTCGCCGTTGAACGGGGGTTCACCGGCCGCGAGGTGCAGCAAGCGCACATGCGGATGGCCCGGAGATCGAAGCAGTGGCCCCGCTTCGTCCCGCCCGAGGATGTCGGGCCGCTGAGGGTGGGGGACGTCCTGGCGGTTGAGCCGGGACCACGTCGAGACGAGAAACTGATGGAGTGGTGCGCCAGCGTCTGGAGCGCCTGGTCAGCTGAGCATGCCCGCGTGAGACAGATGGTTGCAGCGACCGATGATTTTAGCGCCGGGAGGAGGTCGTAAGAGCATGAGTTTGGTCACCTGTCAGATCTCGATGTCGCTCGACGGCTTCGTCGCTGGGCCGAACCAGAGCCTGGAAAACCCTCTCGGCGAAGGTGGGCTGCGCCTGCACCAGTGGGTCTTCGAAACCGCCAGCTGGCGGGAGCAGCACGGGGGCGCGGGCGGCGCGCACAGCGTCGATTCGGACGTGGTCCGTGACCTCTTCACAAATGTCGGCGCCTACGTCATGGGCCGCAAGATGTTCGGCGGCGGCGCCGGGCCGTGGAATGCGGAGTGGACCGGCTGGTGGGGCGAGAATCCGCCCTACCACGTGCCGGTTTTCGTGCTGACCCACCATCCGCGTACGCCATTACCGATGGAGGGCGGCACCATCTTCACATTCGTGACCGACGGGATCGAATCCGCGCTCGAGCAGGCCCGGGCGGTTGCCGGCGACAAGGACATCGAGATCGCGGGTGGCGCTCACACGGTTCAGCAATACCTGCGAGCGGGTTTGCTCGACGAGCTCAACCTGCACATCGTGCCGGTCATCCTCGGGGCCGGTGAGCGTCTGCTCGAGAACGTCGGCGATCCCACCCTCGAACCCGTCAAGGTCGTCGCGTCACCAGCGGTTACGCACGTGACGTACCGCAACGTTCGCTAAGCTGCAGATGTGAGCCGGTTCATCGAAGTGAGCCATCCGGTGGTGGAGGGGATGGAAACGTACCGGCCGTTGCCCACGCCGCGCGTCGAGGTACTCAACAACTATGACGCATCGCGGTACGACGGCAAGGCGGAGTTTCTGATCGCCTCGTTGCACTTATGCGGCAACACCGGAACGTACATCGACTCGCCACGGCATCGGTTCCGGGAAGGCGCGGACCTTGCGGGACTTCCGCTGGACCGCCTCGCCGACCTTCCCGTCGTCGTCGCCGACGCCACTGGCGCCGGTCGCGCGATCGGCCCTGATGTTCTCCCGGACGGGGACCTGCGCGGCAAGGCCGTCCTGGTCCGCACCGACTTCTCGCGCCACTGGGGCACCGACAGCTACTTCAGCGGCAGTCCCTATTTGACGGCCGGCGCATCCAGGAGACTGGTTGACGCTCGGCCGGCCCTGGTAGGGATCGACGCACTGAACATCGATGATATCGCCGACATGTCGCGACCTGCCCACACGCTCCTGCTCGGAGCCGGCATCCCAATCTGCGAGCACATGACGAACCTCGGGTCGCTGAGCTCTGGCGCGGGACGTCTGCACGCCGTCCCAATCGCTTGGGTCGGCGGCGGGACGTTTCCGGTGCGTGCGTACGTGGTGGCGACATGATTGCCAATGTCTTCCGCCATTTCTACGACTATCACTTCACTGAGAACCGCACCGTCTGGGATTCGTACATCACGTCGCTCTCTGATGAACAGTTCACGCAGGACGTGGGCTACTCCCATGGGTCGGTCCGAAACCAGATTGTGCATCTCATGAGCGTTGATGACGCGTGGTTCAGCGGATTGCGTGGGGTCGAACTCTCGGACTCGCCCGACTCAGCCACCCTTGTGGATCGGACCCGCATTCGTGCAAACTGGGATACCATCGAGCAACGCATGCGCGAGTATCTTGCGGAGCTGCAGGACGATGCGCTCTTCGAAAAGCCGTTCACAGAAGGGGAGGACAAGGACCTCATCCTGTGGCAGGTGCTGCTCCAGGTCACCAATCACGGCACCGATCATCGCGCTCAACTGCTCAGGCTGCTGAACGATCTGGGCGTCAAGACCGTGTCTCAGGACTACATCTTCTATGCGTATGACCACCCCATGCTGCCTGTCCTCCAGGGGAGGGAAAAATAGGAATACGCTTGAGATAACCCGTCAGAGCGGTCAGTCGAGGAGGGTAAAGCAATGGCCGGTTTGATATCTCGCGGATTCCTTGGACGTCGGCGCCCGGCAGAAGTCGAAGACCGCCTTCCGCCTGGGCAGTATCTGGTTACCGATTTTCCGGTGCTTTCGGCAGGACCGACCCCCCATACGCCGCTCGACCAATGGTCGTTCACGATCGACGGACTGGTGAAGTCGCCGGTCACCTGGAGCTGGGACGCGTTTCAGAAACTCGCCACCCAGACGTACACCGTCGACATCAGCTGCGTCACGAAGTGGACCAAGCTCGACACCAGGTGGCTTGGCGTCAGCATCGATACCTTGCTCGAGGCCGTCCAGGTCGACCCGATGGGCCGCTTCGTGATGGCGTACAGCGATGGCGGCTACACCACGAACCTTCCCCT
>DASZJR010000110.1:0-4020 GCA_035947855.1 Candidatus Dormiibacterota bacterium | reverse complement strand
GCGGCGGCCGAGCTGGTCCGCGCCAAGGTGGCGGTCATCTTCGCCCGAGGCGGGCACGCGGTTCGGGCGGCCAAGCAGGCAACCAACACGATCCCTATCGTGGCCATCGATCTCGAAACCGATCCCATCGTCGCGCACTTCGTGCAGAGCCTGGCGCGGCCCGGCGGGAACGTGACCGGGATGTTCCTCGATCTTGCGGACCTGAGCGGGAAACACATGGAGCTGTTGAAGGAGTTGCGCCCCAAACTGACTCGGTTGGCCGTGCTCGGCGATTCCGAGATCAATGCCTCTCAGTTTCGCGCCACCGAGGCAGCCGGCCGGGCGTTGTCCGTTCAGGTGTTGACGCTCGAGATCCGGCATGCGGATGACCTGGCGGGAGCCTTCGGAACCGCCGCACGGAGCAAGGCGGGCGCCGTCCTGCTCCTCTCGTCACCCCTCACGCTGGCGCATCGCCGACAGATCGCGGACCTCGCGGTCACGCACCGGCTGCCTACGATGTTCGTGTATCGGTCCCATGTCGACACCGGGGGGCTGATGTCGTATGGTCCGAATCTGCCAGACATGTTCCGTCAGTGTGGGGTCTACGTGGCTCGCATCCTGGCCGGCAGCAAGCCCGCCGAGATGCCCGTCGAGCGCCCGACCGTCTTCGAGCTGGTCATCAACCTCAAGACCGCCAAGGGCCTCGGCCTGACGATTCCGCCTTCGCTCTTGCAGCGGGCGGATCAGGTGATCGAGTGATGGATCGGCGGGTGTTCATCTCCGCTTTCATGGGCTTGCTGGCCTTGTTTTCATCGACGAGCCAGGCTCAGGAACGTGTGGGCGCTAGCGGCCTGCGGATCGCTTGGGAGTTGGACGCGCCGGCTCAGGGGTTTCAGGCGGTGTGTGGACGGGTGTTCAACGACGGACCGGTGGACGCCAGGCGCGTTCGGGTCCGGGTCGAGGGGCTGGACGAGCGCGGCGGTGTGATCACACGCCGGGATGGGGACGTTCTCGGGCAGGTCTCGTCGAGGGGCCTCGGGCGGTTTTGCCTCACCATGGCTGCGGGCGCCGCCGACTACCGAGTCACCATACTCAATGCCGAATGGGTGGTCGCGCCCGAGTCCCCCTGACAGGAAGACAAGTCACGGCTTGAGGCCGCTACCTCGCCGGTACAGAACCTTCAGCCAGGGTGGAGCAATGAAGGTCGTCAGCATCACCACGACGACAAGCGCCGAGTAGAGATCTTCGGCGACCACCGCCGCGGCCAGCCCGGCTCCGGCAAAGATCAGACCGACTTCCCCACGGGGGACCATGCCCACCCCGACCGGCCACCGCCGAACCCCCTTTTGGTAGACGACAAGGCCTGCCGCGAGTTTCGAGGCGACCGCGACGGCAGTCAGCAGCATAGCGAGGCCGAGCTGGGCGTTCTGGGCGAACGGGTTGAGCATCGCGGGGTGGACCTTCATACCGATTGTGACGAAGAAAACTGGAACCAAGAGGTCAGCCACCGGCTTGATGCGGTCCTCGATGTGCTCGCGCCGTTCAGTTGTGGCCAGCACCAGTCCCGCGGCGAACGCGCCAATGATGGTCGCGAGGCCGATCAGGTCGGCAAGGGCAGCCAGCGTCACCGCAAAAACCACGGAGTAGACGATCAGGGTGCCGCGCGCCTTCATGAGGTTGATCCAGCCGATGATCGTCGGCGCCAGCCGAATGCCGACCATGATCGCCGCCACCAGGAACGCGACGGCCTTCGCGGCCAGGAGGGCGACGCCGGGGAGCGACACGGCTCCGGTCTCCGCGACCCCGGTAACCACCGCGAGGATGATGAGGCCGAGGATGTCGTCCACGACCGCCGCCCCGAGGACCACCTTCCCGGCGCTGTCATCGAGTCGGCCGAGGTCCGCAAGAATGCGGGCCGTGATGCCGACGCTGGTCGCGGTAAGGGTCGCCCCGACAAAGACAGCAAGGAGCGGAGGGTGGCCGAAGCAGCGCATGACGGCGAACCCGATCGCGAATGGCAGGACCACGCCGACGGTCGCTACCAGGGTGGCCTGGAAGCCTGCCCGCAGCAACTCGCCGAGGTCGGACTTCAAGCCCACCTCGAACAGGAGGATCAGAACACCGAGTTCGGCCAGGGCATGGAGGACCTCCGATTCATGAACGAGCCCGAGGACGCTCGGTCCGATGGCGACCCCGGCCAGCAGTTCTCCGAGCACCGCCGTCTGACCAACCCGCTCCATTGCCTCGCCCGCGACCTTGGACGCAAGCCAGACGAGAGCGAGCCCGAGCAGCAGAGCGTGAAACTCCATGACGGGGAGATATTAGCCCAGAGGCCGAAGTGCAGCGGGTGCCAAGCGAAGGGATACACGTCGGCGCAGAAGTAGAGATTCAGGCGCCTGCTATGATGCTGGCGCCATGGTCCCGCCCCGCTGGCCGGACGAGCAGGGCCGCCCGCGGCGGAGTCGCGTGACCGTGCGCGGGCTGCTGCTCGGTGGGCTGCTGCTGGCCGGATGCACGACAACGCCCAGCCCGCCGGCGGACGCGGCCGAGGCCCTCCAGGCGCGATGCGTCCGCACCGGCGGCTGGTGGCGGCCGAACGTGCTCGACGGCTTCTGCGAGTACCAGTTGCCCATGCCGTAGCCGCGTCGTGCCCAGGCAGGCGCACCCACCGACTCGGTGCTATGGTCGGGCCCGATGCCCACGCCCGCCCCGTACTGTACGGACGGCCGCGGCAACCGGCTCCCGAAGACGCCCTGCCCGCGGTGGGGCGCCAACGTCGGGCCGATGCCTCTACGAGGCGAGAACCTGCGGCATGTCGGGTGGGAGGCATACCGCGCGGTGAGCTACCAGTCCTGGTGCGGCCATACCCAGGTAGCGATCCAATTTTCCGCGTCAGGATGGCTCGGTACTTTATGGCCTGGTGTCCTACGCGCGAATAGACCGGCGTCGTCTCTGAACAGGCGACGACAGGAGCGTGGTACATGAGATGGCGTCCGATCATCCCTGACGTGGCTCTTACAATCGTCGTCTGGACACTCCTGCTATGGCTGCTGCGTACGCAGCGGGCGCGGATGGGCGACGCGCCCTCACCTCGAGCGATGCGGGGCTACCGTATGCGCACAGCGTCCACGATCGCTGCCGCCGTCGGCTTCACGTGGTTCGCCGCCTGGCTCATCACTGACGCGACCGGGCCACACTGGTTGCACAGCCTGTCGCTCCAGGCCACAGCGGTCTTCCTCGCGACCGGCGCCATCTTGGCGGGATACGCCGGTTGGATCGGGGGTCCGTAGCTCTTACGGAGTAAGCGGCGGGCCCCCCGCTAGGCTTCTGTTCGCGCTGCGCTCGGCGGCTTCCGCTCCGGTTGCGCGATGCGCCGCCCGCACGAGCAAGAGATCCAGACATGCCCGTTGTCCTTCCCGCCGTCGCCGTCTAGGTCTCCGCACCGCCGATGCTCCGCGACGAAGGCCACCAAGGCGGTCAGCGCGTCCGGCATGGGGCGGGGAGATTCCACAGCCTCGGTGAACGTGTAAGAGCCCGAAGGGGCGGCTTCTCGAGGGCGGCCGTGTCGCGCGGGCTGGAGGATGTGTGTGCGGCGTGTGGCCACCTTCGTCACTCTTGGCATTGGATGGGGAATGACTCTAAGAAATACTTCAGGCAAGAAACTCACCTTCTTCAGGGGATGTACCTGCATGGCGTGACTGGCATGTCAGATGCTCCTGTCTAGATCGAAGCAATTGACCGTCCGTGACAGGGGGCATCATGCATACCTTTCGTCGTTGGCATCAGCAGCGCGGCTTCACGCTCATCGAGTTGATGATCGTCGTCGCCATCATCGGCATCCTCGCCGCAATCGCCATCCCGCTGTACGCCAACGTCCAGGCCCGTGCGCGTCTCGCGAAGGCCCAGGCCGATGCACGGGCGCTCGCGTCCGCCGTCAGCATTTACTCGGCGCACGTCGGGTCACTTCCTGCCGCGCTGACCGACCTCACGTCGGCGGTGACCAACTCGCTCGGTCAGGTGGGCGGTCCCTTCATGGCGTCG
>DASZJR010000109.1:0-26544 GCA_035947855.1 Candidatus Dormiibacterota bacterium | reverse complement strand
CGGGCTGCCGGGCGAGCGCGGGCGGCGAATCCGTTCTTCGCCGACCAGCCACCGCCGGTCATCTATGTCGCCTGGGTCGTCGCCTGGCTCGCCGGCCTGCTCGCCCTCGCCAACGTCAGCTTCGCGAAGCGAGATCTCTAGCCACGCGCGCCCCTCCCTGAATTGGGCCTGGAGGCCATTGACTTAGGCGGTCGCCGAACGTACATTTAGCTCGCCAAAATCGGCGATCCGCAACTCACAGGAGGGGAAACATGGGAGTCGCGACCTTAACGCCTCCGGCGCAACGAATAGGGGAGGAGCTCGTCTACCCAGACGGCCGGCACGAGCTGGCCGACGAATCGTCGATCCGTGACAGCCCGCTTTACAACAAGGACCTGGCGCCGGTAAAGATCAAAGACCGGTCCTGGAGCACCTACAACTACATGGCGCTGTGGATCGGGATGGCGCACAACATTCCGACCTACGGCCTGGCGGCCGGCCTCGTTCTCCTCGGAATGTCCTGGTACCAGGCGATCCTGACAATCGCTCTGGGAAACATCATCGTGCTGATACCGATGCTGGCGAACAGCCATGCAGGCACCAAGTATGGAATTCCCTACCCGGTCTTCGCCCGCGCCTCGTTCGGAGTTTTCGGCGCCAACGTCGCGGCGCTTCTGCGCGCCTTCGTCGCCTGCGGCTGGTTTGGGATCCAGACCTGGATTGGCGGTGAAGCTCTCTTCATCGTCATGGGCAAGCTCCTGGGTATTCTCAGCAGCGATCTGGGAAAGTCCTGGCTCCAGGCTGGGACCTTTTTCGGGTCACCCTGGACGCAGTGGTTGAGTTTCGCCATCTTCTGGGCGCTAAACATCTTCATCATCTTGCGCGGCATCAACACGATCAGACGCTTTGAAAACTGGGCGGCTCCATTCGTTCTGCTCGTAGCCATCGGTTTGCTCATCTGGATAACCTCCAAGGCTGGTGGATTCGGCCCGCTCGTTTCCCAACCGGGCAAACTGGGATGGGGTGCTGACTTCTGGAAGCTATTCTTCCCCGCGCTGATGGGGCAGATCGCTTTCTGGTCAACCCTTTCTCTGAACATGCCAGACTTCACGCGATTTGCGAAAAGCCAGCGAGCCCAGGCGATCGGACAGACGCTGGGACTCCCGACTACGATGACCTTCTTCCCCTTGCTCGCTGTGCTGATCACGTCGGGGACGGTTGCGGTCTATGGCACCGCGATCTGGAATCCGGTAGAGCTCGTGGGCAAGTTCGACAACGCGCTGGTCGTCGTTCTGGCTCTGTTCACCCTGGGTGTCGCAACCCTCTCGGTCAATGTCGCGGCGAACGTCGTCAGTCCCTCGTATGACTTCTCAAACGCGTTCCCAAAGTGGATTAGCTTCCGAACTGGCGGCCTGATTACGGGCGTCCTCGGAATCGCGATCGCCCCATGGAGGCTGTACTCGGACGCGCACGTGTACATCTTTACCTGGCTCGGCTTCTACGGCGGCGCTCTGGGCGCCATCGCCGGTGTGCTGATCGCCGACTACTGGTTCATGCGAAACACCAACCTCAAGTTGGGCGACCTGTATCGCGTCGATGGCGAGTATCGATACTCCGCCGGCTTCAATTGGCGGGGCCTGGTAAGTCTTTTGATCGGCGGCGTCCTGGCGATCGGCGGGGCCTACACCACGCCTGGGACACAAGGTCCGTTCCCGGCCAAAGGGCTGATTCCGTTCCTCTATCAACCGGTCACGCTTTACGACTACAGCTGGATTGTTGGTCTGGTGGCGGCGTTCGTCTGCTACCTGGCGCTCTCGGCGCTCTTCCCGGCGGCTGCCGCTCGGCGGCGCCCGCAGGCTGCTCCGGCGACCTAAACTCGTAGATCGATCGCGCTGGAGCCCCCTCCTCGCGGCGGGGGCTCCAGCCTTTTGGAAGGAATGGCACGAATCAGCTTCGGCGTCTGCTTTGCCCCGGATCCGCCCCCGAGCCGGTGGGTGGATCTGACCAAGCTTGCCGAGGCCCAGGGGTTCGAATACGCGTGGCTCTTCGACTCGCACGTGCTCTGGCAGGAGGTCTATCCGATCTTCACGCTGATGGCCGCCAGCACGCGGACCATCAAGATCGGTCCCTGTGTCACCAACCCGGGGACGCGCGATGCGACCGTGACGGCTAGCGCGCTGGCCACCCTGAACGAGATCTCGGGCGGCCGGATGGTGATGGGCATCGGCCGCGGCGACAGCGCCCGCCGTGTCCTCGGCCAGAAGCCGGTGTCGGTGGAGCGCATGGAGGCGGACTGCCGCCTGATCCGCGATCTGGCCGCGGGCCGGGAAGTCGCCTACGACGGCGTCAAGATAAGGCTGAAGTGGGCGGAGCACGAGCTGCCCATCTGGGTGGCGGGCTATGGCCCGAAAGCGCTCCGCGCCGCCGGGCGGGTGGCCGACGGGGTCATCATTCAGCTGGCCGATCCGGCCATCATCAAGTGGTGCCTGCAATTCGTCCGGGAGGGTGCCCAGGAGGCCGGCCGGTCCTTCGACGACATCCAGATCCAGGCCGCCGCGCCGGCCTTCATCTCCGATGACATCGACGCGGCGCGTGAGCAAGTGCGCTGGTTCCCGGCGCTGGTCTCCAACCACGTCGTCGACCTGTTGAAGCGCTACGACGCGCAAGACCTTCCGAAGGCGCTCACCGACTACATCAAGGCGCGCGACCACTACGACTACTCGGAGCACGCGCAGCGGGGCGCGGCTCACGCCGACTTCGTTCCCGATGATGTCATCGACCGCTTCTGCGTGATCGGTACCGTGGAGCAGAGCCGGAAACGGATCCAGGAGCTGATCGACGTCGGCGTCGACCAGTTCAATCTCTACCTTATGGTGGAGAAACCCGAGGCGGTCATCAAGAAATACGGCGAGGCTATTATTCCGGCGTTCAGCTAGGAGGAGGCGACACAGAAATGGCAAAGGTGCGGGCGGCACTGATCCAGGCGCACGCGAACATGCCGAAAGAGGAAGCGATCGTCAAGCACGAGGGCCTGATCGCCGAGGCGGCGGCCAAAGGTGCACAGATCACGTGCCTTCAGGAGATCTTCTTCGGCCCTTACTTCTGCGCCGAGCAGGACGTCAAGTGGTACGACACGGCGGAGCGGGACGATGGGCCGACGGTCAAGCGGATGCAGGCGCTGGCGAAGAAGCACAAGATGGCGCTGGTCGTGCCTTTCTACGAGGAGGCCCAGACCGGCGTTTACTACAACACCGCGGTCCTGATCGAGAACGACGGCACGATGCTCGGAAAGTACCGCAAGACGCACATCCCTCACGTCGGCCCGTGTTTTTGGGAAAAGTTCTATTTCAAGCCCGGCAACCTCGGCTACCCGGTGTGGGACACCTCGGTCGGCCGGGTCGGCATCTTGATCTGCTATGACCGGCACTTTCCGGAGCCCGCCCGCGCGCTGGGGCTCAAGGGCGCCGAGCTCGTCTTCAATCCCTCGGCCACGGTCAAATCGCTGTCGCGCTATCTCTGGGAGCTCGAGCAGCCGGCCCACGCCGTCGCCAACGGTTACTGGATCGGCGCCATCAACCGTGTCGGGGTGGAGAAGCCGCTCAACGACGCGCAGTTCTATGGCTCGAGCTACTTCTGCGACCCGCGCGGCCGCATCATCGGGAAGGCGTCGGAGACTGAGGATGAGGTGCTGGTCTGCGACCTCGACCTCGACATGAATCGGGAAGTGCGCAACACCTGGCAGTTCCTCCGCGACCGCCGGCCCGAGAGTTACGAAGACCTTGTCCGGGAGCTGCCATGAGGACGCTGATCAAGAACGGCACCGTCGTCACGGCCAGCGACACCAACAAGACCGACGTGCTGATCGACGGCGAGAAGGTCGCCGCCATCGGGAGCGGGCTGGCGGCCAGTGCCGACCAGGTGATCGACGCGGAAAACCGCTACGTGATGCCGGGCGCCATCGACGTCCACACCCACATGGAGTTGCCGTTTGGCGGCACCTTCGCGTCCGATGACTTCGCGACAGGAACCGCGGCGGCCGCCTGGGGCGGCACGACGACGATCGTCGACTTCGCGGTGCAGACCTTTGGCCAGACGCTGCGCCAGGGGCTCGACCAGTGGCACAAGAAGGCCGAAGGGAAAGCGCACATCGACTACGGCTTTCACATGATCGTGCGTGAGATCAACGACTCGATCCTCAAAGAGATGGACGCACTGGTCAATGAGGGCATCCCGTCCTTCAAGCTCTTCATGGCCTACCCCGGAGTCTTCATGCTCGACGACGCCGCGATCTTCCGGGCGATGAGCCGTACGGCGGCAAACGGCGGCCTGATCATGATGCATGCCGAGAACGGCGGCGCGATCGACGTGCTGGTGCAGCGCTACCTGGCGGAAGGCAAGGGCGATCCCATCAATCACGGGCTGACCCGGCCGGCGAGCATGGAGGGGGAGGCCACCGGACGCGCGATCGCGCTTGCCCGGCTGGCGGAGGTCGCGGTCTATATCGTGCACCTCAGCTCTAAAGAAGCGCTCGACGCCGTGCGCGAGGCGCGCGACGACGGTGCCCCCACCTTTGCCGAGACCTGCCCGCAGTACCTCTACTTGAGCCTGGACGACCTGGGCCGCCCCGGCTTCGAAGGTGCGAAGTACGTTTGCTCGCCGCCACTGCGCCCGGCCTCGCACCACGATGAGCTCTGGAAGGGCCTGCTGCAGGACGACCTGCAGCTGGTCGCGACCGACCACTGTCCCTTCCATTTCAAAGGCCAGAAGGAGATGGGGCGCGGCGACTTCTCCAAGATCCCCAACGGGCTGCCGGGTGTCGAAGATCGCTTTTCGCTGATCTTCCACGGTGGTGTGAATTCCGGCCGGATCACGCTCAACCGCTTCGTCGAGCTGGTGGCGACGGCGCCCGCCAAGATGTTCGGTCTCTTCCCGCGCAAAGGCACGATCGCCCCGGGGAGCGACGCCGACATCGTGATCTTCAATCCGAGGGTCGAACGGACGATTTCGGCGAAAACCCATCACATGAACGTGGACTACAGTTGCTACGAAGGAATGACGGTCAAGGGCCTGCCGGAAGTCGTGATGCAGCGCGGGAACGTCCTGGTTCGTGACGGAAAATTTCAGGGCGTCAAGGGTGCCGGCCAGTTCCTGCGGCGTTCGGCATTCCATGGGGCGCCGGCCAGTGAGCCAAGCCCGGTAGGAGCCAGATCATGATCGCCACCAAGAACGTCCAGAGCTTTATCGGCGGCAAGTTCCGCGATTCGCGGTCCGAAAAGTCCGATCCGATTCCGAACCCCGCGACCGGCGAGACGATCGCCAGTCTTCCGCATTCGACCCGCGAGGAGATCAACGAGGCCGTCGCCGCGGCGAAGAAGGCGTTCCCCGCCTGGAGCGAAACCCCGGTGCCTGAGCGGGCCCAGGTGATGTTCCGCTTCAAAGCGCTCTTCGACAAGCACATCGATGAGCTCTCGGCGATCGTCACGCAGGAAAATGGCAAGACGCTCGACGAGTCGAAAGGTGAGGTGAAGCGCGCCATCGAGGTGATCGACTTCGCCTGCGGCGCCCCGACGCTGATGATGGGCCAGAACCTCGATCAGATCGCTAAAGGCATCGACGAGGAGTTGACCCGCTTTCCGGTCGGCGTCGTCGCCGGGATCACGCCCTTCAACTTCCCCAACATGGTGCCGATGTGGATGATCCCGGTGGCCATCGTGACGGGGAACACCTTCGTCCTCAAGCCGTCGCAGCTCACGCCGCTCTCGGCGATGCGGATCGCCGAGCTGCTCGAGGAGGCCGGCCTGCCGGAGGGCGTCTTCAACGTCGTGCACGGGGCGAACGACGCGGTCAACCAGTTGCTGACCCATCCAGATGTCTCGGCGATCTCGTTCGTCGGCTCGGCGACGGTTGCCGCCTACATCTACGCCACGGCGGCGGCCAATGGGAAGCGGGTGCAGGCGCTCGGCGGCGCCAAGAACCACATCCTGGTGATGGACGACGCCGACCTCGAACTCTCCGCGCCCCACGTCATCTCCTCGGCCTTCGGGAACGCCGGCCAACGCTGCCTTGCCGGGAGTGTCGCGGTTGGCGTCGGCAAGATCGGCGACGCGCTGGTGCGCGAGCTGGCCAGTGACGCGGCGAAGCTCAAGGTGGGTCCGGGTACGGATCCGAAAACGACTCTCGGGCCGGTGATCCGCGGCGAGCGCAAGAAGAAGCTGATCGAGTACATCGACGGGGCCCAGTCCGAGGGCGCGCAGCTCGTCTCCGACGGGCGCCAGGTGGATCAGAAGGAGGGCTTCTTCCTCGGCCCGACGATCTTTGACCGCGTGACGCCCAATATGAAGATCTGGAAAGAGGAGCTGTTCGGGCCGGTGCTGGCGGTGATGCGCGCCAGCGACATCGACGAGGCGCTGAAACTGCTCAACGCCAGCACCTACGGCAACATGGCGTCGATCTTTACCGGTTCGGGCAAGTACGCGCGCGAGTTCAAGCGCCGGGCGCAGGCCGGGATGCTGGGCGTGAACATCGGCGTCGCGGCGCCGATGGCCTTCTTCCCCTTCACCGGCTGGAAGAACTCCTTCTTCGGTGACCTGCACGCCACCGGCCAGGACAGCATCCGGTTCTATACCCGCCACAAGGTCGTGACCACCAGGTGGCTTTAGAGACGAGCGCTCGCCCCCATGTACTGAGCGGCGAGGAGATCGTCGCCCTCTGCCGCCAGTACACGCTCTACGACTGGATGGCGCAGTCGGCCGCCGACCCGATTCCCGTCGACCACGCCAAGGGCGTCTACTTTTTCACCCCTGAGGGGAAGCGCTTCATCGACTTCAACAGCCAGTTGATGAGCGTGAATGCCGGTCACGGCGATCGGCGAATCATCGAGGCGATCCAGCGGCAGGCGGAGAAGCTCGCCTATGCGAACCCCTTCATGGCCCACGAGCCGCGCGCCTTGCTCGGTAAGAAGCTCGCGGAGTTGCTCCCGGGGGACATGGACACGGTGTTCTTCACGCTCGGCGGGGCCGACGCCAACGAAAACGCGGTGAAGCTGGCCCGGGCCGTCACCGGCCGCTACAAGGTGATCTCGCGCTATCGCTCCTACCATGGCGCAACCGGAGTGTCGATGGCCATGACCGGCGATCCACGTCGCTGGGCCAACGACCAGGGGACGTCCGGCGTGGTGCGCGTGCTCGACCCGCATCACGGCCCGCAACGGGAGGTCGACTCGGCGGAGACGGCGCTGCAATACCTGGAAGAGACGATCGAGCTCGAGGGACCGCAGACGATCGCCGCGTTCTTCCTGGAGACGGTCGTCGGCACGAACGGTGTCCTGATTCCGCCCGACGGCTATCTGCAGGGCGTACGCGAGTTGTGTAACCGCTACGGCATCCTCATGGTCTGCGACGAGATCATGTCCGGGTTTGGACGGACCGGGGAGTGGTTTGCCGTTGACCACTGGAAGGTCGTTCCCGACATGATCACCATGGCCAAGGGCCTGACCTCGAGCTACGTGCCGCTCGGCGCGGTCGGGATGCGTCCGCGGATCGTGCAGCACTTCGAGAAAAACGTGTTCTACGGTGGCCTCACCTACAACAGCCATCCACTGGCCTGCGCGGCCGCGCTCGGCACCATCCAGGCGTACGAGGAAGACGACATGATCGGAAATGCGCGCCGGATGGGCGAGGTCATGAAGCGCCATCACGATGCCCTCAAGAAGAAACACCCCAGCGTCGGGCTGACCCGGTCGATCGGCCTCTTCGGCATCCTGGAGCTGGTCAAAGACCGAAAAACGATGGAACCGCTCGCTCCTTTCAACGGCACCTCGGAGCCGATGAAGGCGATCGGCAAATACTTCCGGGACAACGGCCTTTACACCTTCGTTCGCTGGCACACGATCATGACGAATCCACCGCTGTGCATCAACGAGCAAGAGCTGGCCGAGGGATTCGCAATCATCGACAAGGCGCTCGACATCGCGGACCAGGCCGTCGCATAACGTCCACCCTTTCGAGGGTTTCATGACGATCGTTCGCGACGACCCGTCGATCCCCGACGAAGGCTTTGCGCAACTCTATGCGCAGCTAGCCGACGCCACCGACCTGTGGCCCTGGCTCGAGCTTGCACTGGCGGCCGCGCCGCCCGTGCTCTACCTTGGCATCGGCACTGGACGGCTGGCGGTCCCGTTGCACGCGGCCGGCATCGACCTCGTCGGCGTCGACAGCCACCCGGGGATGCTCGCGCGCTTACGACCCCGCCTTCCCGGGACGGAGCTCATCCAATCACGGATCGAAGACCTCAGCTTGGGGAGGCAGTTCGATCTCGTCATCGTCCCCTCGAACATCCTGTGTTTCGTCGACCGGCTGCGCGCTGCTGGCAGCCACGTGGCTGCCAATGGGTCACTCGCCTTCGAGTTGACCAATCCCTACTGGTTGCGGTCCGGCGCGAGCCCGGGGGTGCGAGTCCAGTCGTTCGACGGCAATGGGGCCCGCTTCCAGGTCGATTACACGCTTCCCGACGGCCGCACCATCACGCAACAGGCCGAGATTCCGCTGATCTGGCCCGAGGAGGTCGAGAACTGGCTGGCGACCGTTGCGGGGTTGAAACTGCGCCGAACATTCGCACGACCAGATGCCGAGATCGTCGACTCGCCAAGCTTCTACGTGGTGGCGGGCAAGTGATCCGGGCATGACGTCGCGGATCCTGGTCGTGGAGGATGACCGGGCGCTGCGCGGCGTGCTGGTCTCCGCGCTGCAGTCGGGCGGGTACGAGGTGGAGTTTGCCGCCGATGGCTCGGCCGGCGTTCAGGCGCTCCAGGCGAAGGCCTTCGACGTCGTGCTGCTCGACATCGGGTTGCCCTTTGTGGATGGCTGGCATGTCCTCTCCACGCTGGAAGGCCGCCGCGTCCCCTCGGTGATCGTGATCAGCGCGCGTGGCGACCAGGCTGACAAGGTCCGCGCCCTCGACATGGGCGCGGACGACTACCTGGCCAAGCCATTCGGCTCCGAGGAACTGCTCGCCCGCATCCGCGCCGTCCTGCGGCGAGGGCAGCCCCCCGCCCAGGTGGCTCTCGTGGTGCGCTGGGGCACCGTTTCGGTGGATCTCAGCCGCCATTCCGTCTTGAAGGACGGCCACGAGGTGCGGCTATCGCCGACCGAGTACCTGCTGGTGGCCGAGCTGGCCCGCCATGCCCACGAGGTCATGGACTATCGCACGCTGCTGCACCAGGTGTGGGGGCCCGCCTACGGCGACGAGCGCCACTACCTGCGCGTCTTCATCCAGCGATTGCGGCTCAAGCTCGAGCATGACCCCGCGCACCCCGAGGTGATCCAGACGGCGCCCGGTCGTGGCTATCGTTTCGGTCCGGCCCGCGAACGATAACGACCGGCAGATCGGCGAGGCGAAGCACCCGCGGCGACACGCTGCCGAAGAAAAGCCGTCCCAGCCACGTGCGTCTCGAAGCACCCATCACGATCTGGCTGGCGTGATACTTGTGCGCGGCGTAGAGGATCTCGTCGGCAACGCGCCCGGTCCGAGCAATCCGGATGACGCCGCGTGCCGGCACCTCCACTCGCTGAAGCTCGTAGAGCGCTTCGCCGATCGTCGCCGCGATTTCGCCCGGCGGGTGAACGTCCCAGGCGAAGCCACGCACGTAGTCGCGCTCGCGCACCGATAGCACCAGCACCTCGGTATGTGATCGTCTGGCGAGTCTCGCCGTCTCCGCGATCACAGCTTGGGACTCGGGGACAGCTTCCACCGCCAGCAGCATCGGTCCAGTCGCCGTCTCCATCGCGCGATCACGAGCGGGAATGCCCATGCGAACACGGTATCCCCGGAACCGTCAACGGCCCATAAACGTCTTGGGCCCGGCGGTGTCCTTGTTTATGCGCCGTTGACACTGCCAAGCGTAGGCTCGGTTCATGCCTCTCGATGTATGGATGATCGGCCTGCTCGTGCTGCTTACCGTTGGAAGCTTCGCGTACGTCTTCGGACTGAAGCGGCTGCCCTGATGGCGGGTTACATCGTGTCCGGGGTCGTGGCATTGGCCGTGACCCTCTACCTCTTTGTCGCCCTACTGTTTCCGGAGCGCTTCTAGGCCATGGTGCTCGAGCTGATCGGGGTCGCCATCACCTTCATCGCCGTCGCCATCGGCGCCTGGTTCCTGGGCAACTTCATGGTCACGGTGTTCACCGGGGGACGGACGTTCCTTCATCCCGTCCTGCGGCCGGTGGAGGTCGGCTTCTATCGCCTCTCCGGCATCAAGGAGGACCACGAGCAAGGCTGGATCCTCTACACGGTCGCGATGTTGGCGGTGCAGGTCGTCAGCTTCGTCCTCACCTATCTGATTCTCCGTCTGCAGGATCACCTGCCGCTCAACCCGATGGGCTTCAGCGGCGTCGCCCCCGACCTCGCCTGGAACACGACGGTGAGCTTTGTCACCAACACCAACTGGCAGAACTACACAGGCGAGCAAACGATGTCGTACCTCTCGCAGATGCTCGGGCTGGTGATTCACAACTTCCTCTCGGCGGCAACCGGCATCGCGCTGGCCGTCGCCCTGATCCGCGGTATGTCCGCCCGCAAGCTGAAGACGCTCGGCAACTTTTACGTCGACGCCACCCGGGCCATCCTCTACATCCTGATCCCGATCTCGGTGATCGCCGCATTCATTCTCATCTCGCAAGGCGTAATCCAGAGCCTGGACCCGTACGCGACCGCGCACACCGTCCAGGGCTCGACCCAGACGATCGCCGTCGGCCCCTTCGGCTCGCAGGAGGCGATCAAGGACCTGGGCAACAACGGTGGCGGCCCCTTCAACGCCAACTCGGCTCATCCCTTCGAGAACCCGAACGGCTTCACCAACCAGTTCGAGATCTTCCTCGAGCTGCTCATCCCGTTTGCGCTGGTGGTGACCTTCGGCAAGATGGTGGGCAACATCAAACAGGGCCTCGCCATCGGCGGGGCGATGGTGGCGATTTTCGTGGTGGCGACGGGCATCGCAATCGGCGCCGAGCAGGTCGGCAATCCGGCGCTGACCGCGGTGGGTGCCGACCAGTCGCGAACGTCGACGCAGCCAGGGGGGAATATGGAGGGCAAAGCCGTGCGCTTCGGCCCGGTGTATTCGGCGAACTTCGCCGCCTCGACCACCGGCACGAGCACCGGGTCGGTCGACTCCAGCCACGACAGCTTCACCCCGGTCGGCGGCATGGTGACGATGGTCCTCATCCAGATCGGCGAGGTCGCGCCCGGAGGGATCGGCGCTGGCCTCTACTTCATGCTGGTCTTCGCCATCCTGTCGGTCTTCATCGCCGGCTTGATGGTCGGCCGAACGCCGGAATACCTCGGGAAAAAGATCGAGTCCAAGGAGGTCCGGCTGGCTTCGCTGGCCGTCCTGATCGACGTCCTCATCATCCTCGGCTTCACGGCGATCGCCGTGCTCGCGCCGGCGGCAACCGCGAACGGAGGTGGTCCGCTCAACCCCGGCGCGCACGGCTTCAGCGAGATCCTCTACTCCTTCTCCTCGCAGGTCGGCAACAATGGCAGCGCTTTCGCCGGCCTCTCTGGCAACACGGTCTTCTGGAACACCCTGGGCGGCACCGCGATGTGGCTCGGGCGCTTCTTCGAGGTCATTCCCATCCTGGCGCTCGCGGGCGCGCTCGCCGGCAAGAAAGTCGTCCCGGCTGGGGCCGGCACGCTGGCGACCGACCGGCCGCTTTTCTCAGGTCTGCTCGTCGGGGTCGTGCTCATCGTTGGGGCGCTGACCTTCTTCCCCGCGCTATCGCTGGGACCGCTGCTCGAACACTTCCAACTGGCCGCCAATCACCTGGCTCACTGATATGGAAGAAAAAGCCCGTTCCGAAAGCTACCGGCGCCGGCGGCGGTCGAGCCTGCTCGACCGCCAGATCATGGTGCCCGCCCTGATCGAGAGCGTCACCAAACTCGATCCGCGCTGGCAGGCGCGCAACCCCGTCATGTTCGTCGTCGAGGTCGGCTCGGTCATCACCACCATCATCTTCATCGCCGGGTTGTTCCGCGGCGCCTCCGACTCGCTGTTCGTCGGCCAGATCACGCTCTGGTTGTGGTTCACGCTCGTCTTCGCCAACTTCGCCGAAGCACTTGCGGAGGGCCGCGGGAAAGCGCAGGCCGCCACCCTGCGCCGCGCTCGCACCGACACCATCGCCCGCCGTCTGGTCGGTGGTAAGGAGGAGCGCGTGCCCTCCTCGCAGCTCCGCAAGGGCGATACCGTCGTCATCGAAGCGGGCGACCTGGTCCCCAGCGACGGCACGATCATCGACGGCATCGCCTCGGTCGACGAGTCGGCGATCACGGGCGAGTCGGCTCCGGTGATTCGTGAGGCTGGTGGCGATCGCAGCGCCGTAACCGGCGGCACCAAAGTCCTGTCGGACCGGATCGTGGTCGAGGTCACCGCCAACCCCGGAGAGACCTTCCTCGACCGCATGATCCACCTGGTCGAAAGCGCATCGCGGCGCAAAACGCCCAACGAGATCGCCCTCAACATCCTGCTCGCCGCGCTGACGATCATCTTCATGATCGCGGTCGTCACGCTCCAACCCTTCGCAACCTACGCGGGCACGTCCGTGACGATCACCGTCTTGATCGCCCTGCTGGTCTGTCTGATCCCGACCACGATCGGCGCCTTGCTGTCGGCGATCGGCATCGCGGGCATCGACCGGCTCCTGCAGCGGAACGTGATCGCCCTCTCCGGCCGCGCCGTCGAGGCGGCGGGCGACGTCGACACGCTGCTCCTCGATAAGACCGGCACCATCACCTACGGCAACCGGCAGGCGACCGAGTTCGTTCCGGCGCCGGGGATCACGATGGATCGCCTCGTGAATGCCGCGGAGCTGGCCAGCCTCTCCGACGAGACGCCCGAGGGCCGCTCGATCGTCAGCCTGGCCCGCCGCTTCGGTGCCGATGGAAAGCAGACCGCCAATATGACCTTCATTCCGTTCTCGGCGAACACGCGGATGAGCGGGGTCGACTTCGACGGGCACAGCATCCGCAAGGGTGCGGTCGATGCGATCTCGACCTGGTGCGGCTGCCCCACGCCCAAGCAGCTCCCGGAGGCTGTCCAGGAGCGGGTGGAGACGATTGCCCGCTCGGGAGGCACGCCCCTGATGGTGGCTGAAGACAACCTGGTGATGGGCACGATTCACCTCAAGGACATCGTCAAGCCAGGGATCGCCGAACGCTTTGCCGAGCTTCGCAAGATGGGGCTTCGCACCGTCATGGTGACCGGTGACAATCGCCTGACGGCGGCCACGATCGCAAGGGAGGCGGGCGTCGATGACTTCCTTGCCGAGGCGATCCCCGAGCGCAAGCTGGAACTGATCCGCAAGGAGCAGGCGGACGGCCGCATGGTCGCGATGACCGGCGACGGCACCAACGACGCGCCCGCGCTCGCCCAGGCTGACGTGGCGGTCGCCATGCAATCGGGGACGCAGGCCGCCAAAGAAGCGGGCAACTTGATCGACCTGGACAGCGATCCGACCAAACTGATCGAGATCGTCGAGGCCGGGAAGCAGATGCTGATCACGCGCGGCGCGCTCACCACCTTCAGCATCGCCAACGACGTGGCCAAATACTTTGCCATCATCCCTGCCATGTTCTTCGTCGCCCTCCCCGAGCTCGGTGCACTGAACGTCATGCGTTTGACGAACCCCAGCAGCGCGGTCCTGTCGGCCGTGATCTTCAACGCCTTGATCATCGTGGCGTTGATTCCGCTCGCGCTCCGCGGCGTGCGCTACCGGCCGATCGGCGCCGCGGCCTTGCTGCGACGCAACCTGCTTGTCTGGGGTGTCGGCGGCATCATCGCCCCCTTCGTCGGCATCAAGTTGATCGACATCCTCATCACGGCGGTGCATCTGGCATGACTGGTTCAGAATCCATCATTCGCTCGCTCCCAACCGAACTGCTGCGCGCGGTGCGGCTCACACTGGTCGTGGCGGTCGTCACCGGCCTGATCTATCCGCTGGCCATCACCGGGATCTCGCAGGTGGTGTTCCACGACCAGGCCAACGGCAGCCTGATTACGAAGAACGGCCAGCTGGTCGGCTCGAAGTTGATCGGCCAGAACTTCACCGACCCCAAATACTTCTTCGGCCGGCCGTCGGCCACTACCAATATCAGCGATGCGACCAAGTCGGATCCCTACAACGCGCAGAACTCGGCCGGTAGCAACCTGGCCCCATCGAACAAGGCGCTTATCGATCGCGTGCAGAAGGCCGTCGATCAGATTCGGAAGGAGAATAATCTGCGGCCCGGTACTTTGGTCCCGGTCGACCTCGTCACCACCGATTTCAGTGGCTTCGACCCTGACATCACCGAGGCCGGCGCGCTGATCCAGGTCAACCATGTCGCGATGGCGCGCAGTCTGGACCCCGAAAAGGTGCGTGCGCTGGTCGAAAAGTATGTGCAGGGTCGTTCGTTCGGGGTCTTCGGCGAGCCGCACGTCAACGTGCTCGCGCTCAACATGGCCCTGGACAACGCCGAAGCGGGCTAAATAACGACCTAACATGGCTCTATGGATGAGCCGCCGGTCGACGTCGCGCCGAGCGCTGCGACCCGTGCGCCGGTGGCGGGGACGCGAGGCCGTCTCAAGGTCTACCTGGGCGCGACGCCCGGGGCCGGCAAGACGTTCGCCATGCTCAAAGAGGGCCGCGAGCGAAAGCAGCGTGGCGAGGATGTCGTCATCGCCTACGTCGAGACCTACGGCCGTGCCCGCACCGAGGAGCTCCTCGCCGGTTTCGAGCTGATCCCGCGCAGGCGGATCCCGTACCGGGGCACCGTCCTCGAGGAGATGGATCTCGATGCGGTCCTTGCCCGTCACCCAAAGATCGCCCTGGTCGATGAGCTCGCCCATACCAATGCGCCCGGCTCCGCCAACGAGAAGCGGTGGCAGGATGTCGAGCAGTTGCGGGACGCCGGCATCGACGTGATCTCCACCATCAACGTCCAGCACGTCGAAAGCGTCAACGATGTGGTCGAGAAGATCACCGGCATCGTGCAGCGCGAGACTCTTCCCGACCGCGTGCTCGACCTGGCCGACGACATCCAGTTCATCGATATTTCCCCGGAGGCGCTCCGCAAGCGGATGAAGCACGGCAACATCTACAAGCCGGACAAGGTCGAAACCGCGCTGGCAAATTTCTTCAGGCCGGGCAACCTCGCCGCCCTGCGCGAGATCGCCTTACGGCTGGTCGCCCAGTCGATGGCCACCTCGCGAGGCGTGCTCGCGCCGGCCGAGGACGTGCTGGTGGCAATCGCCGGTTCGGCCGGCTCTGAGCCGCTGATCCGCCGCGCGGTCCGGGTAGCACGCCGCCTCGGCGGGCTCTGCATGGTGGTGACGGTGGGCTCCGCGGGCCACGTCAACATGGAACGCTATCAGCGGCTCGCCGCCCAGCTCGGTTGCTCCTTCGTTTCGCTGGGCGGACCGGACGTCGCGAAGGGGATCATCGAGGCCGCCCAGCTAGCCAACGTCCGCCACCTCTTCATGGGTCAGTCCCGACCGCGCAGCGTCTGGTCTCGGTGGGGCAAGACGCTGGCCGACCAGATGATCGACTCGCTCCCCGACATCGACCTGCACGTCATCGCTCCCGAGCACGAGACGCCGCCACCCGACGTCGAACAGCAGCGCAGCACGCCCGAGGCTCTGCTTCGCGCGGAGCAACGCGTGGGCCGCCGGGGTGCGGACGTCCGAGTCTATCTCGGTTATGCCGATGGCTCGGGCACGACCACGGCCATGCTTGACGAGGCACGCCGGCGCCGCTCGCGTGGCGCGGATGTCGTCGTCGCCGCCATCAACCCTCGCGTCGCGGCGGCGGACTTGGCCAGCCTCGAACTGCTCGGCGGACCGGACGCGCCCGCCGCACACGACCGCCTCGATGTCGACGCGCTGCTGAGCCGTAATCCTGAGGTAGCGGTCATCGATGAGCTCAACGGCCTCGATTCGGAAGGACACCTTCGGGCCGTGTCGCTGACCAGACTGGTCGAAGCCGGCATCACGGTGCTGGGCACGCTCCACCTGCTCGACCTGGCCAGCGTTCGCGAGAGTTACGCGCCGCTCCTCAAGGAACGCGCCCCGGGGTCGGCGCTCCCGGATGACGTGTTGACGAGGATCGACGAGCTGGAGATCGTCGACGTCACGCCGGCCGTCCTGCTCGAGCGGCTCCGCCGGGGCGAGATCATGAGCCCGGCCGAGGCGGCGCGCGCGCTGCAGGCCGAGTTCCGGCCGCAGATCCTGTCGGCGCTCCGGGAGATGGCATTCCGGTTGATCGCCGACCACACCGACCGGCGCCTGGTCGCGTACATGCAGGAATGGAAGATCGAAAAGCCGTGGGAGGCGCGCCCGCGACTGGTCGCCTGCATCCCACCGCGTCCCGGGATGGAGCCCCGCATCCGGCGGATGGCCGCTCTTGCCGCGCGCGTGGCGGCACAACTCACCGTGGTCAGCGTCCGTCCGCCGAACCTTTCGGAGGAGGAGCGTCGTTGGCTCGGCGAGTACGCGGCCCTCGTCCATCGCGAGGGTGGTGAGTTCGTCAGTCTCTACGGACGAAATGTCGCGGCGACGCTGGCCGGCTACTTGCGCAAGACGCTGAACACCGAGGTCGTCCTTGGACGCCGCAACCGCCGATGGCGGCCGTGGGATACGACCTCCGCCCTGATCCGGCGGCTGGAGGATGTCGACGTGCACATCCTTCGGCGGGAAGAGCCCACTTCAACGACGAAACGGGCTACGGTTCCGGCAGCGTAAAGCGGAACGTCGTCTGGCCCGGCTGGCCGTCTTCCAGCGCAATGCTGCCCGCGTGGGCCTCCACCAGCCCGCGAGTGATCGCTAACCCCAGCCCGGTGCCATCGCCGGCATTGGATGGGCCTTTCACGAATCGGTTGAACAGCCGCTCGCGCATCGCAGCCGGCACGCCCGGACCGCGATCCATCACCCGGATCGTGACCTGGCCGGGGGCTTCCTGCGCGATCCGGACCGCGATCGGCGTGCCGGGCGGCGCGAAACGGTTCGCATTGTCGAGCAGGTTGTCGAAAATCTGTCCGAGGCTGTCCCAGTCCGCGAGCACGCTGACGCCGGCCTGCTTTGGGTCCCATTCCACCGTCCGATCGGGTGCCGCTCGCTTGAGCCGCTCCGCTGCCGCGGCCACCGCATCACCGACCTGGACCGGCTCCAGCGTCAGGTGCAGGGCGCCGCTTTCGATCCGCGCCAGGCTGAGCATGTCGGCCAGCAGCCGGTTCAATCGTCGGGCTTCGGCGGCGATCCCCTCGATGCGGTAGCGCACCGAGGTGTTCATCTCTTGGGTGCGCAGCATGTTCGTACTGTCGGTCAGGATCGTGCCGATCGGGGTCCGGAGCTCGTGCGAGATGGTGGCGAGCAAGTCGCGGAGCTCCTGCTCCGCTTGCTGCAGGAGTTGGACCTGCTGCTCCGTCCGCGCCAGGCGCACGGCGGCCTGGGCGGCCGCTGCCTGGTCGCGGTTGAGGCGAACGAGCTCCGCATTCGCGTTTTTCAGCTCCCTGGCAAGGCCCTGGAATCGGATCTGCGCCTCCCGCCGACGTCCGGCGAGGAAGCCGACGACGCCGGCCGTGCCGAAGAAGATGGCCAGGTTGACGAGATCCTGCTCGTCCGCGATGGTCAGCGTTCGCACCGGCGGGACGAAGAAGTAGTCGACCAGCAGGAAGCTGACCGCCGCGGCCAGCAGGGCTGGCCAGAGTCCGCGCAGCACCGCGACCACGGCCACCACCGCCATGTAGATGAAGACGTACTCCCGCCCCGACGAGGTCGCCTGCAACTGCAGCAGGATCGCGGTAAGGGCCGCCGGAGCGACGACGGCAGCCAGCGCAACAGCGATCTCTTCCAGCTGGTCCCGGGTGAGCACGACCACAGTGTGGCGCAAACGGCGAGCGGGTAGAGTTAGCGGGGCCATGGGGGAAGAGTCCGGAGAGCGAAGGACCGGAGGGATCGTCCGGCGCGGCGTGCAGCGGGAGAACGAGGACCGCAAGCTGCTGGAGCGACCCGAGGGCGCTCCGGAATTCCTCGAAAGCGATCCCTGGCGGGTGCTGCGCATCCAGGCCGAGTTCGTGGCGGGCTTCGATGCGCTGGCCACGCTCGGTCCGGCCGTCACCTTCTTCGGTTCGGCGCGCGTCCGTCCCCCAGACCCGATGTATGATGCCGCCCGCGCCCTGGCGGCCGAGCTCGCCCATCGAGGCTTTGCCATTATCACCGGCGGTGGCCCGGGCACCATGGAAGCCGCCAACAAGGGCGCTCGTGAAGGTGGCGGGCTGTCAGTCGGCTTGAACATCGAGCTGCCCTTCGAGCAGGGCCTCAACGAGTACGTCAACCTGGGCATCGAATTTCACTACTTCTTCGTGCGCAAGACGATGTTCGTGAAATACGCGGAGGCCTTCGTCATCTTCCCGGGCGGCTTCGGCACCATGGATGAGCTCTTCGAGGCGTTGACCCTGATCCAAACGGGGAAAATCGTGCACTTCCCGGTGATCATGTTCGGCTCCGAGTACTGGGCCGGGCTGCAACAGTGGATACGCGATCGCGTGCTGGCCGAGGGCAAGATCTCGCCGGCGGACCTGGACCTCATGGTCGTCACCGACGACATCCAGCACGCCGCCGACATCGTGCAGCAGTTCTACCAGCGCAAGGTTTTGGAGGTCCAGCCGCAGCAGCGAGCCGAACCGAAGAAGAGCGACGCGCAGTGACACCCTCGATCGAGGTGACGTTTCTCCAGGACGGCGCGCAGCCGGCCGAGAGAGTCGCGGGAGAACTCGCCGACTTCATCGGCGCCGCGCAGCGCAGTCTCGACATCGCCATCTACGACCTGAACGTGACGGGCGGCCCAGCAGACCAGGTGCGCGCCGCGATCAAGTCGGCCGCCGGCCGAAACGTGGCGGTCCGGTTGCTCTACAACGTCGACTTCCCCAACCCAATCCCGGTGCCGCCACCCTCGCAGTCCGACACGGCCTTCATCGCCAGCCTGGGTGTGCCGACCAAACCGGTGTCGGGCGTTCCCGACCTGATGCACCACAAATACATCGTGCGCGACGGGGCGACCGACGCGGCAACGGTCTGGACCGGCTCCATGAACTGGACAAACGATTCCTGGACGCGCGAGGAGAACGTGATCCTGAAGATCCCCTCCCCAGCATTGGCCGCTGAGTATGCGAGGAACTTCGGCGAGCTCTGGGAAACGGGCCGGGTCGAGGGAAGCGGGAAGTACGATCTCGCCGGCGTCCCCGTTACCTACCAGGACAGTCCGGTCAAGGCGCACCTCTTCTTTGCGCCGGGGCGCGGACGCCAGATGGCGCACGTGATCGCCGACAGAATCGCGCATGCCCGACGCCGCATCCGCGTGTGTTCGCCAGTGATCACGGCCGGGGTGGTCCTGGGGACGCTTGGCGACCTGGCGAAGCGCCCGCATCCGGAGTTCAAGGGCGTCTATGACCGCACGCAGATGGCCGAAGTGCTTGGCCAGTGGCGGGTCGATCCCCATGCGACCTGGAAGGGACCGGCCTTCCTAGCGGTGAGCGCCGCTTTCCCCTTCGCCTCCAAGGTCACCACGCCTTACACGCCGACCAGCATCCACGACTTCATGCACGCCAAGATCACCGTGGTCGACAACACCGTTTTCACCGGCAGCTACAACCTGTCGCACGCCGGTGAGGACAACGCGGAAAACCTGCTGGCGCTCGATAGCGCGCCACTGGCGGACCGTTTCGTCGAATTCGTTGACGCGGTCTTTGCGCGCTACGCGCAGACTCCGGCCGCTGCGCCAAAATAGGATCATGCGGCGGCCTCATCGCGCAGCCCTGGCCGTCGGGTCGCTGCTGTCGGTGGCCGCGCTGCTGGCACCGCTCAGCCGGCTTCCCCAAGAGCGCCTCAGCCTCCACATGCTCGAGGAAATGCTGGTGCTGGCTGTGGTCATCCCGCTGCTGGCGTACGGAGTCAGTCCGCTTCTGGCGGGGCGGGCCGCATCCGGGATCCACCCGGTCGCCGGCATCGTGGCCCTCAACGTGGTGCTCTTCGGGTCACAGCTGCCGGCCGTCGTCGATCTCGCCAGCAACGATCCGGGCTTTCGCGAGGCAATGCAGGCGGTCTTCATGATGGGGGCCTTCCTTTTTTGGTGGCCGGTCGTGCGGCGCGACGGGCTAAGCCCGATGGCCAAAATCGGATATCTGATGGTGGCCGGCGTGCCGCCAACGATCCCTGGCATCACGCTGGCCCTCTCCCACCACCTCTTCTATCAGGCCTATCGTTCGATCGATGACCAGCAGCTCGCCGGTCTGCTGTTGTTCGGCACCGCGAAGTTTGCGCTGGTCGCCGGGACCTTCGTCGTGCTCTGGCGGATCCTGACCCCACAGCCCGAGCCACCGGATCGCGACAACCGGCCATCGCCTGCCGGCGATCTTCCGCCGTCGGCACCGGCCTGGCTGTGGCGGCTCGAGGACGAACTGCCGGCGGAGGCAGGGCGTCCGCGCCGCCCGGTTCCCGTCGGGCGCTGACGCGCGCTCCTCATCTAATTCTCACGCAACCGTTACAACGGCCTCAGCGGTAGTTCGGATCGTCGCTCGTTGTATGCGACGCCATGATTCAGCCGTCGGCCCCCGTCCCAAATCCTTATGCTTCCGCTCCCACGCCGGCGGGTGGAGGGAAGGCGATCTGGTCGCTATGCCTTGGACTGTTTGGCCTGCTCGCCTGGCTCCTTCCGATCATCGGCTTGCCGGTGACCATCACCGGTTTGGTGCTCGGCATCAAGAGCATGAACGGGCCGCGGAAGGGTATGGCGACCGCAGGGATCGTCCTCTGCATCATCGGGCTGGTGCTTTCCACCGGCAACGCGGCCCTCGGTGCCTACCTGGGCGCCACCGGCCAGCTGCATTATTTTCGGTAGTGCATCAGATCAGCGGCCAGGGGTAGGCCCAGCGCGAGGTGGGCTCGGGGTACCGTCCCTCCTCGGCGAAGCGGCGCGCGCGCTGCGTCAGCGCACGGATCTCCGCGCTCGAGACCAGCTGCTCGAGGATGCGCACCCAGCCGTCGCCGGCGGCTAGCTCACTCGCGAGCTTGCGAGCATCGTGACGGAGGTTTTCGGCCACCGCTTCGCCCGCGAATTCCCAGATCACGGTCCGCAGCTTGGGCAGCGCATGAAAGGTGAGGCCGTTATCGACGCCCCAGATGTGGCCGTCGCCGTCGAGCAGGCAGTGGCCGCTTTTCCGATCCGCGTTGTTGACGATCACGTCGAAAGCGGCGAGCGTGCGGAAATCGCTGGATCGTGCCGGCATGAGTGAGAAGTAATGCTCGCGCAGGTCGGCGACGATGAACTGCTGGAGGGAGCCGGGGCCGAGGGGGCCGTCGTCACGATAGACCGTAAAGGGTACGACCTGCCAGTTGAGCGCGGCGCTGACCAGGTAGGCGGCTACCTCGCGCTTCCCGAGCGTTCCGTCCGGGAAATCGTCAAGCGGTGTCTCGCCCGGCGCCGGCTTGTAGATCGCGAGCGTTTCCGCACCCGCCTCCCCGCGAACGTGTGCCAGGTAGGTGTAATTGGAGCAGTCAGGCATCAGCCCCCGCGCCTTGATCTGCCCCTCGCGCAGCAAGCGCTGCTGGGCCTCGCCATCTGGCAACCGCGCGGCGCGCGCCATGATCAATGATGTCCGTTGAGCCGCGGACAAATGCCGCCGTCGTGGTCGATGGGGCCACCGCACATGGGGCAGGGCGGGCGGCCGGCGCTGATGATGACGCCGGCATGGGCGGCAAGGGCCTGCATCTGGGCGAGGCTCGCCTGGAAATGACCGGTGGCCGGCTCATCCCCTTCATCCACCAGCTCGACCAGTGAGACTTCGAACGCCTTCTCGTCCTGGCTGTACGTGAGCGTCATGAAGCCGACTCGCCACCTGGGGGTGACCGGCTGCTCGAGCGCCATGTCGGGCAGGCGGCCCGCGGGCGGCACCGGCACGCGGGAGAAGACTTCCTGCAGCCGCTCGGTGAGCGCGCGCAACTGGTCCTTCTCGAGTGCCAGGCTCACCAGTTGGGCACCGGCGCGAAGCTGGAGGTAGAACTCGCGCTTGCCCGGCTCACCGACGGTGCCGGCCGTCACGCGCGCGACCTCCTGGTAGTCAAAGCTTTCCGACGCCATCACGTTTTATTCTCGCAGTGGGGTGCCCCTGAGGTTGTTCGGGCGATCGCGAGTCCGCCTGCCAGATCTCGTCACGGTCCTGGTCGCGCACCAGCCCGACGGCACGCTCGAGGCCGAATTCATCGGCGAAGGCACCCTGCCGCCGGACTCGCGTGGCCATGCAGACATGGATACGCTCGTCAGCGTCGTCGAGCGCGCCGTTCTCGACCTCTACCGGTCTTCTCCCACCGAAACGCCGGTGCCGATGGGATTCCAGTTTGCCTGGTACCCATGGGGCGAGGATGAGAAAGCGCTGAAGATGCCGGACGGGCCGAGGGAATTCCTGGTATTCGAGATTCGCCAGTCGATCGGAGGCTACGAAGCGTGGCTGCCCGCGGAACCAATCTCGACGGCGAGTCCGCGCCTCGCCGACCTACCGTCGATGCTCGCCGACAAGGCCGTTGAGCGGTGGCCGACACTGGTCGGGCGAGCGATCCCGGGGATGCTTCACTGGAACCGGGAACTGACCGCCGTTGGTTTCCGCGATCTTCCGATCCCCGGGACTTGATCGGTAGCCCCAGATTGTCTCCCCGCTTTTCCACGCCGGAGCGGGGCCCCAGATTGTCTCCCCGCTCTTGCACGCCGGAGCGGGGCCCCTGGAGCCCGTTGGCAAAAAAATGCGGGCCGCTGGGGAAGCGGCCCGCTAAAGAGGGGGAGGGAGCGATGTTGCACCGATATTCCTACCCAATCCCTGGGCGGCGTAACGCCAACAGGCATCGGGTGAAGACCTGAATGCGCCCTGGCATCAACTGATCGCAAATCCCGGCGGAAATCGGCCTCGAACCGGTGCCTAAAATGAGCTGTGAGACCCTCGTTGGACCCACGGTGGTGGCACCGAAACCTCACCACCTTCCAGAAGGTCGTGGTGGCGAACAGCGTGATCATCGCCGCCGGCGCCGTGAGTGGTCCGCTGATCACTCTGAATTTCTCGGGACGTTCGCGGCTGCCCTTCCTCCTGGGTCTGCTCGCGATCGGGCTGGCCGCCATCCTGGTGGCCAATTTCGTGATCCTGCGGCTGGCGTTCAAGCCGATGCGGGAGTTGGAGTCCACCATGAGCGCCGTGCAGCCCGGGCTCGAGGAGCCGCGCGTCCACGCCAACTTCTCCGACCCCGACCTGCGGCGGATCGCGAACGTCTTCAACTCGATGCTCGATCGCCTCGAGCACGAACGCCACCTCAGCGCGCAACGCGTCCTGCAAGCACAAGAGCGCGAGCGGCAGCGGGTTGCGCGTGAGCTGCACGACCAGACCGGCCAGGCCTTGACCCACGAGATCATCAGTCTCGACCTGTTGCTGGAACGCACCGGCGACGCCAAGGCCCGTCAGCAGCTCGAAGCCGTTAAGCGCACCCTGGAGGAAACGCTCGAGGAAGTGCACCGCATGTCCCAGGACCTGCGACCGTCGGTGCTGGACGATCTCGGCCTGGTGCCGGCGCTCCGCACCCTGGCGAAACAGCCCTCCGGCTCGGAGGTTTCACTTCATGTCGATGGGCTGCGCGACCGCCTGCCGCCGCCCATCGAGACGGCGCTCTACCGGATTGCGCAGGAAGCCCTGACCAACGCGAACAAGTACGCGAGGGCATCACACGTCAACATCGACCTGGGTTCCTTCGACGGCCACATCCGGCTCCGCGTCCGCGACGACGGCGTCGGTTTCGATCCGCAAAGCATTCCCGAGCGGGAAGAGCCCGGGCGCGCCGGGCTGGGCATCTTCGGTATGCGGGAACGTGCCGCGCTGCTGCGCGGCACACTGGAAATCCACTCGGCGCCGCAGAAGGGCACGGAGGTCATCGCCCAACTACCCCTGGAGAATCGCCATGCAGGTTGAACGCCGGCCGATCCGCGTGATGCTCGTCGAGGACCACAACCTGGTTCGCGCCGGGATCCGCGCCGTGATCGACGGACAGAGTGACATTCAGGTGATCGCGGAGGCGACCGAGGGGCGCGAGGCGATCCGGCTGGCGCGGGCCAACTGTCCCGACGTGGCGGTCGTCGATGTGGCGATGCCGGGCATGTCGGGGATCGAGGTGACGCGCGACATTCGCCGCCTCTGCCCGCAAACGCAGGTGCTGATCCTGACCGCGCACGACAATGAGGAATATTTTTTTCAGACGCTCAAGGCAGGGGCGGTCGGTTACGTGCTCAAAAAGGCTGCCGCCTCAGACCTGATCGCCGCCATCGAAGCGGCCAGTAAGGGGGAGCCGTATCTCTATCCATCGGTGGCACGGCTGCTCGTTTCCGATTATCTGCAGCGCGCGCCCGAGCGCGAGACCTTCGAGCCGCTCAGCGATCGCGAGCGCGAAGTACTACGGCTGGTGGCGGAAGGCAAGACGAACCGGCAGATCGCAGACGGTCTCTTCCTCAGCATCAAAACGGTGCAGACGCATCGTGATCACATCATGAAGAAGCTGCACATGCACGATCGCACCGAGCTGGTCAAGTACGCCATTCGAAAGGGCCTGATCGAGGCGGACAGCTAAGGCGCGATCTCGACCGCCAGGCGCAGGTCGAGGAAGCGAGCGATGTCGGCAACTTCCATCTCGATGCCGGCACGGACCGTCGGACCCATCGGTCCGAAGGGTTCGACGGTGACCTCGCCGCCTCGACTACCGGACTTGCGCAGGCTCCAGGCCGCCACCGCCCGGCCGTTGACGACGACAGCGGGGTGAAGCCATCCGCCACCGCGCTGCAGGCGACGCTGCAGCGGTTGGGGCACCGCGAGATCGCGTCGACGATAGGCGAGCAGGTAAGTGTCGAACGCCGGCAGCAGTCGGATGTCGGTCTTGTGCGGCTTTTCCTCAAGCGTCAATCGCTCTTTGAGCAGGACGCCAGGCTGTCCCTGCAGCCTGACCTCGACGAGACTTGCGCTGGCTCCATTGATGGCGGATCGCGCGTCGTCGATGGCTAGGCCCGACCAGGTGCTGAGGTCCTCGACCGTCGCCGGCCCGCAGGCCGCGACGTAGCGGCGCGCAAGCTCAGACAAGGCGGCCTCACGGGAAGGCATCCGGTCCTGGGCGACCCAGTCATCGAGCAGCACATAGGTTGACTCGCCGTCGTCGCGATCCGGGCCGAGGCAGAGGACGCCCTCGAGGGCGGCGTGCCCGATCAGGTGGATCGGTGCCTGGGTCTTCGGATCGAGCGCGATCTGCCGGCTCCGTAGGCGATCGACCAGCTCGTATCGGGTCAGCGGGCCGGAACCCCTCAGGATCTCTCGGATCGCCGTAACACCCCTGCCTTTCAGGTCGTCGTCGAGGCCCAGCTGCGCGTGACGGGTGCGGCGGGCTCGGGCAAAGACCGGACCCAGCAGGTGAAGCAGCCAGCGGACATCCGTCGCCGCGACGACGTGCAACGTGCCGCGCATCAGCCAGGTGCGGACGATCGAGCGGTCGCTCTCGAGCGCGCGCACCACCGTACCCGCATCGAGCCCCGCGCTTCGAGCGCGCATGCCCAGCCTCGTCGCGCTCCAGAGCTGCGCCTGCAGGCCGACAACGTCGTGGAGGATCGCGGCCGGCGTCGCTCCTGGGGCTGCCCTATGAGTTAGCCGCTGAGCCGTGGCACGCAGCCACAGCGTGCGGCTGTCGGAGAGGACGTTAGCCGCCCGCGGTTCCCGCCTCGAGGCCGGGCTCCGTCATGCGCGAGGGATCCAGCAAGCGGTCCAGCTCCTCTGGTCCCAGCTTCGTTTGCTCGCGCGCCACCTGGCGAATCGTCTTGCCCGTCGCGAGCGCCTCTTTGGCGATCTTCGCCGCCGCGTCGTAGCCGATCGCCGGTGCAAGGGCGGTTGCGAGCATCAGCCCTTGCTCGACCATCTGCGGACCTCGCTCGGTGGCCTTGATGCCGGCGATGCATTGCCGGGCCAGGTTCTGGGCCGAGGCGGAGAGCAAGGCGATCGATTCGAGGAGCGACAAGGCCGCTACCGGGATCATCAGGTTGAGCTCGAAGATGCTTCCCGACTGCGCCGCGACCGCGATCGTTTGATCGTTGCCCAAGACTTTTGCCACCACCATCGTCATCGACTCGATGATCACTGGGTTGACCTTGCCGGGCATGATCGAGCTGCCGGGCTGCACTTCCGGCAGGGTGATCTCGCCCAGTCCGGCGCGTGGGCCCGAGGCGAACCAGCGAATATCGTTGCCGATCTTCCAGAGGCTGACGGCGATCGTGCGAAGGGCACCCGCGGTCGACAACACCGCGTCCAGCGTGGCCTGCGCCTGGAAATGGTTGTCGGTCTCTCGCACCAGGAAGCCGGTACGCCGGGTCAGATGCGACAGGACTCGCCGCGCGAACTCGGGGTGGGCATTGATGCCGGTGCCAACCGCCGTGCCGCCGAGCGGCATCTCGGCCAGCTCCTCCGCGGCGAGGCTGACCCGTTTGA
>DASZJR010000108.1:0-3402 GCA_035947855.1 Candidatus Dormiibacterota bacterium | reverse complement strand
GGGCTGAGCTGCGGGCCACCCGTGGGCAGGCCGCCCCGTCGCCCAGCGACAAACCTCGCGAACCGCGACCGGTCCGGGCGGCCATGCGGCGCTTCTTCGAGAACCTGGGCAATCCCTGACCCAACGGACACTCCGTACGTGAGGGTCGCGGGATTTCCCGCGTGTATCATGTGGGCGTGCAGGTCGCGATCTACGCCGACAAGGATCCGGGCGGCAAGAAATTCATCGCCACCCTGAAGCGCCGCCTGAAGAATGAAGAGATCCGCGCCTGGCAGATCCAGAAGTTGGCGCCGTTCACCCTGGTCCACGCCGGCGATCGCTACACGAAGATCCGCGTGACCTTCGTCCCGGCCGGTACGCCGAGCTTCAGCCGCGCAGCCAGGGCCGGCCTGCTGGGCGCCTTCAAGAACCCAGAGCCGACACTGCTCGCAACCATCTCGGACGGGCCGTCCGCCGACCGTGTGCTGGGCTTCGTGGTCGGCATGCTGACTCGCCACGCTGGGCCGCTGGGCGTGTCGGGTGTCGGCATCCCCCTGACCGGGTAAGCCTCGGGCCGTTAGCTCGTCTCGGTCTCGGTGGCCACGCCGCCGCGCAGACCGAAGAGATGTTTCTGCCAGGCCAGGTAGATCACGATCGCGACGTTGATCAGCAAGATACTGATGCGCACCAGCGTCTGTCGGTTGAGCACTTCGCTCACCTCGAAGGGGATGCCGATGCAACCGGCGATCACCGTGAGGTACTCGGCCCAGCGGCGCCGCCGTGCCAGCCCGACTGCTTCCGTCAGCTCCAGGGCCCCGAAGAGGAGCGCGCCGATCCCGATGAGCAGCACCGTCCGCGAGGAAAACCCACCGATAGGACGAAGGATGGTGCTCAGGACGCGGGGAATCAATCGCCGTTCAGGATTGACATCCAGCTCGGCCACCCACTGGCGGACCAGCGATACCACGCTGCGGCTCCGGGTGAGCAGGGCGATCCCCAGGATGAAGACCAATGTGCCGCGGATGGCGCGCTCCAGAATGATCAAGCGGACGATGGTGTCGACCGGCTGCGTTTCCCTGCCCAGCTCGCGCTTGGCCTCCTGCCAGAAGGTCACTGTGGCAGCGCCTCCAGCAGGCGATTGAGATCCTCGTCGCTGTTGTAGTAATGGGGCGAGGCGCGCAGGAAATCACTGCGCAGCGAAAGGATGACGCCGGCTTCGCGTAGACGAGTATGCAGCTCGGCCGGGACCATCCGAGGATGACGGAACGACACAATGCCAGAACGTTCGGAGGGCAGCGTAGATTTCAGCACCAGCTCATAACCCCGGCTCGGGAGCTCGTCGCGCAAGCGGTCGGCGAGCCGGAGGACGACGTCTTCGACCGCCGGCGGGCCCGCCCGCAGCAGCAGATTGACCGCCGCGCCCATGCCGAGAATCCCTGGATAGTTCGGCGCCGCCTCTTCGAAGCGGCGGGCGTCCGGCTTCAGCGTGATGTCATAGTCGAAGTACTCCTCGTCGCGGACCACGCTGTCGGTGCCGATCGTGACCGGGTTCAGTCGCTCCAGCATCCGCGGTCCCACGTAGGCGAAGCCCACCCCGATGGGGCCCAGCAGCCATTTCTGTGCGCCCGCGCAGAGGAAGTCGACCGGCGTCGCCGCCAGGTCCAGCCGCATGGCACCGACCGCCTGGATCGCGTCCACCACGAGCAGGACGTCGCGGCCTTTGAGCGCCGCACCGAGGGCTCCCAGGTCGGTCCGGAACCCGCTCCAGAACTGGACCGCGCTGATGGCGAGCACGCGAGTCCGCTGATCGCAGAGCCGTACCAGGGCCTTGACGTCGATCCGGCCGTGCGCGGACCGGTAGAGGCGCAGGTCGACGCCTTTTCGCTTGAGGCCCATCCAGGGATAGATGTTGGCCGGAAATTCCCGATCGACGCCCACGATGTTGTCACCCGTTTCCCAGTCGAGGCCAGCCGCCACCAGACCAAGCCCGGCGGTCGTGTTCTTGGTAAACGTGATCGATTCCGGCCCGACCGCCAGCAACTCCGCGACCCGGCCGCGAACCTGAGTGCGAAACCGCGCCCAGTGCGCCAGGTCGAAGGGTTCCTCCGTCATGCGGCCGAGGAACACGTCCATCGTGGAGCGGACCGGGGTTGCCAGGGGGGCGATGGACGCATGATCGAGATAGGCGTAGCGGCGCGTGATCGGATATAGCGCTCGCATCTCCTGCGGCGTGAGCGGCATACCTTGGGCACACTACACTAGGCATGTTGGGCGAGGCGACTACCATTGATCTCTCCGACTTCGAGCGTGTCGACATGCGCGTCGGCCGGGTCCTCGAAGCCGAGCCCTTTCCGGAAGCCCGCAAGCCGGCCTACAAGCTTCGCATCGATTTTGGCCCGCTCGGCATCCGTCGCTCCAGCGCCCAGCTGACGGCGCACTACACGCTGGAGGACCTGCGCGGCAAGCTGGTCATCGCCGTGCTCAACTTTCCCCCGCGGCAGATCGGTCCAGTGCGCTCCGAGGTCCTCGTGCTGGGCGTGCCCGATCCGGACGGCGCCGTGGTCCTGCTCGAGCCCAGCCTCGAGGTTCCGCTCGGGGGTCGCGTCTTCTGAGCGTGCCACCGCTGACGCCCTACCTCGTGACTGACTGGCACGATCCGGCGACCGGCGCCCGAGGATGGTTCGTCATCGATCGGCTGGTTGGCGGGATGTGCTCCGGTGGCATCCGCATGCGTCCCGGCGTGACGGTCGACGAGGTAACTCAGCTGGCGCGCACCATGTCCCACAAGATGGCCGTCCTCGACATTCCGTATGGTGGCGCGAAATCAGGAATCGACTGCGATCCGGCGTCCCCAGAGGCGCCCGCGGTGCTGCGCGGTTTCATCGAGGCCATCCGCCCCTTCATCGCCGAGCGCTACGCAACCGGGGCCGACCTGGGCACGCGCGAGGACGACATCATCGCAGCCTGCCAGCTGGCCGGGCTGACCCATCCGCTCCAGGCCGGGTTCAAGTCTGAAGGCGGCGCCGGGCTCAGCCGCGTCAAACAGGCGCTGGCGCTCAGCAGCGAGGGCATCCCGATCACTGAGCTGATTGCGGGCTACGGCGTCGCGGAATGCACCACGGAGGCGACCCAGGTGCTCGGGCTACCGCTGAAGGGCGCGACGGTCGCGCTCCAGGGATTTGGCAACGTTGGGGGTGCCGCGGCGCGCTACCTGGACCGGGCCGGAGTCCGCGTCACCGTGGTGGCCGACATCGAGGGCACGATCGTTGACGAGAACGGTCTCGACGTCCCGCACCTGCTCTCGATCCGGGACCGGTTCGGCCGCGTCGACCGGCGACGCCTGAGGCCCGGCGCGCGCTGCGAACCGGAGCCGGCCTGGCTCAGCCATCCGGTCGACATCATGATCCCGGCGGCGATCGGGAA